>DASSBK010000220.1:0-12482 GCA_035698825.1 Gemmatimonadota bacterium | reverse complement strand
CGTGCGAGCGCCGGGATCAGGAACGCGAGGAATTCCTGCCCTTCTTCGTCGGCCCAGTGAACGTCTTCGATCACGATGACCGTCGGCTGCCCTTGAGCCAGGGATCCGATCAGCCCCGCGAGGGCGATCCAGCGGTTTTGACGCGCCGCCCTCGGGTCGATTCCCACACCGGCCTCGGCATCCTCGAAGATCCGGGGGTACGCCTGTCGGGCCAGCCCCATGATTCCCTGACGATGCTCGTCTGCATGAGCACCCAGATTCTCCATGGCCCGCGTGACCGCGGACTCCGGTGGCTCCTCTCGACCCAATGCAAGCAGCCGGCGAAAGAGCTCTGCGGCCGGGGAGGTTTGACCGGGAACTTGAATCTGAGTGAATCCGATCTCGACTACCGCTTCCTCGGCCTCCGAACGATGAATTCCCTCGGAGATGAGACGACTCTTACCGGCTCCCGCCTCGGCCTCGATGAGGAGGACTCCGCCGTCCCCAGCAGCGACTCCATCGAGGAACCTCCCCAGGGTCTCGAGCTCCTTTTCGCGACCAACGAACGTGGTCCGTTTTGGCCCATGGGAGTCACTCGAGGCGCGCCTTCCAACGACGCGATAGACGGAGAGCGGTTCGGCCTTTCCCTTGACCGTCACGGGGGGAACGTCCTCCGTCTCGAACAGGTGAGCGATCCTGTCGTAAACGGATTGGCTGATCAGGATGGAATCGGGTTGGGCTGCCCCTTCCAGGCGTGAAGCGACGTTGACCGTATCGCCCATTACCGTGTACTGCCCCCGACCTTCCGACCCCATATCTGCCGCCACGACTTCCCCGAGATTGAGCCCCACTCTGAGGGAGAGACTCTGGTCGGCTCCCTCATTCCTGCGTGCGACGACCTCGAGCATATCGAGGGCTGCGAGAACGGCGCGCTCGGCGTCGTTTTCATGCGCCAGCGGTGCACCGAACAGCGCCATGATCGCGTCACCGATGTACTTATCGACGTAGCCCTCGTAACGATGAACGGAGTCGGACAGCTCGCCGAGCAACCGCTGCATGATGAGGCTCACCTCTTCCGGATCGAGCAGCTCGGACATGGAGGTGAAGCCCTTGAGGTCCGCGAACAGGACCACGACCTCACGCCGGTCGCCCCTCAACTCCTTCTGGGCGGCTTCGAACTTCGCCCGGAGTTCGGGGGGGATCTGAGGGGTGGGTGCGGATGGTTCGGGGGGGGCAGAGGGAGCCGGGATCGGGGCCTTGGTTCCGCACTCCGGGCAGAACTTTGCCCCTTCGGGGAGTGCGGCCCCGCATTCCATGCAGAACTTCGGACGCCGGAGTTCAGTTGACATTTTTATCCAATAGTTGATATTCTACTAGTTGAGATCCTTTCGGCGCAAATCTACCCACTCGCAGGAGGCTCCCCCTTTGGCCCGTTTCCGCGGTGTATCCGCAATCCTGGCATGTGCCGCGTTCGCGCTCGCATGCCAGGGCGATCAAGGAATTCCGTCCGAGCCGGGTCGCGAAGTCGAGTTGACCGCCGCGGGTCCGTGCAAGAGTGCCGCGTTCACGTCAGCGGTTGCGATCTACACGGACTCCAGCGTTCAGACCGCGAAGCTGCAGGCGTGTAAGGACATCCTTCAGCTCGTCAAGAACAACAACCTGGGTCAGGCCGAGGTCAAGATCGATGACCTCCTGGTCGCCATTCACAACGACTACAACGGTGGGGCAAGCGGCATCGCTGCGGTGGCCCCGAAGACGCTCGAGCAGTCGGTGGCCGACTTCATCGGCGCGACCTGCGGCCTGGCTCCGCTCAGCGCCTCGGAATGCCTCCAGCCCAAGGATATCGATGAGACGGCCGGGATCGGCGCCGACGACCTGAAGGGCTGGCTGGCGGCAGGGCCTCTGACCGGCACAGGAGACTCGCTTGAGACGGGGCTCCTTGCGAACGGCATCTTCGCCTTCGGCGTCGAAGGGGCGAGCGCCGCCTACGTGTTCGTGTCCGAGCGGCCCCGCACAGGCGTGGACGGGCCGTGCCCGAACAATTTCCCGAACGACTGCCAGGACGATGTCTTCGACGTCGACGTCGACGGCGGATTCACGTCGGTGGCCGTGGAGAGCTGCGCCGAGTTCGGAAGCATGCACATCCGCTGCCCCGAAGGCGGGGATTGCGAGCCTGGGGAGACGACGACACCGTTGCTGCTCGTGACGGACAGCGCGTGCACGCAAGCCGGATACACGATGATGGGGTTCTGGGGGAAGTTTGCCTACCAGGCGACCCGACCCGTTCAGTGGCTGATTCACTCGACCCCCGCGTACGCAGGGACCACGACGAAGTTCGGTGCCTTCAGCCCGGTCGTCCTGGCGGACGACGATCCGCGGGCGCGCGGCGTGATCTGCAACGTCACCGCCAATTACCCGTCGGGCTCGGAGGGCACCGTGTGCCGAATCCTCGACCATGGCACGCAGATCGCCAGCTGCACGACGACCGCGACAGCGCCGTACACCTCGACGTGCTCCATGGCGCCGCTCGTTCCGGAGGATCTCAGCCTTCTCGTGACGGCGGAGAAGACGGGCGGGGACGGCGCCTACAACGCCTCGCAGCCGCTCACGCTCGGGCCCGCCAACCCCGCGCGAGGTGGATCGAAGACGGTGGAGTTCAACCTGCAGCCGCCGGGCAAGAAGAAGAAGAACAACTAGCCAGGGGTGGCTGCGGACCAGCGAAGCCCCGTCGCCTACCCGGCGGCGGGGCTTCGTCTGTTATGGCGCGATTGGGGTTACCGGCGGAAGCGGCCCTTTTTCCGGCCCCAGACCTGGGTGATCAGAAAACTGACCACGATGGTAGCCGGATCGCGCGCGATCCGGTCGCACTCCGCCAGCGTCTGATCGAACTCTCGTTCCTCCATGGAACCGGTCTCGAGAATCCGCTCGCGATGCGTTTCCGCCAGCTCTACGAGGGCGCGCTTGGCGGGGTGAGCCCCCTGGAGCGCGATCGTCGCAGCGCGGATCCGGACATCCTCGAGGCCGATCTCCCGAAGCAGCGTGAACGTGGCCCCGCCCGCATCGAGATCCCCTCCGGCAGCGTCATAGGCCGCGCGAGTGGCATCCCGGAGCCTGGTCCATGCGTCGTGGTCCGGGTAGCAACGCCAGGCGGCGGAGTCCGGTTCCTGGAGGGCCACGAACCCTCCAGGCCGAGTCATTCGCACCATCTCCTCGAGAAGAGCTTCCTCGTTCCCTCCCGCCGACAGCAGGAAGCGCTCATGGACGAAGTGGAAGTACTCGTCGGGCAGGGTCGTGCGCTCCGGCAACGTGTCGAGCAACCGCACGTTCTCGAGCTTGGCCCGCGCCACGAACTCGCGCGCGGCGAGCAGGAGGGCAGGACGCGGCTCGACACCGACCACGCGGCCGGTGGGCATGCTGCGGCGACTCAGGGGCTCCAGGATGCCCATGGCCCCACACCCGAGATCGACGCATTGCCAGCCGGGCTGGACGTCGATCTGGTTGAGCCAGCTCTCTACCTCGGGATCCCAGATCCGCGTCTGGAGCCTGGACCGGTCCGGATTTCCGGAGTCCAGATGGAGGGGCGCCGCGCCGAAGGTCAGTCGACGTTCCGCTCGTCGGCACCCGTGTAGACCTGCCGGGGGCGCGCGATCCGCTGATCCTCGTCGACCAGCATCTCCTTCCACTGGGCGAGCCAGCCCGCGGTGCGGGCGATGGCGAACAGGACAGGGAACATGGCGGTCGGGAATCCCATCGCCTGATAGATGATACCCGAGTAGAAGTCCACGTTGGGATAGAGCTTCCGGGAGACGAAGTACTCGTCCTCGAGCGCGATCCGCTCCAGCTCCACCGCGATGTCGATGAGCGGGTTCTTGCCGGTCACCGCGAATACCTGCTCGGCGAGCTCGCGCAGGATCTTTGCGCGCGGATCGTAGTTCTTGTAGACCCGATGGCCGAAGCCCATCAGGCGGAACTCACCTTTCTTCACACGCTCGACGTACTTGGGCACCTCGCGCACGTTGCCGATCTCCTGGAGCATCTGCAGAACGCGCTCGTTGGCACCGCCGTGAAGCGGGCCGTACAGCGCGGCGCATGCGGCAGCCACCGCGACGTAGGGGTCGGCGTGCGCGCTTCCCACGGCGCGCATCGTGCTCGTGCTGCAGTTCTGCTCGTGGTCGGCGTGCAGGACGAACAGGACGTCCAGCGCCCGCTCGAGGACCGGATCGGGCTTGTATCGCGTCTCGGTGGAGCGGTACATCATGTTGAGGAAATTGCCGGTGTAGCTCAGGTCGTTATCGGGATACGCGTAGGGCATGCCCGCGCTGTAGCGATACGCGAACGCGGCGATCGTCGGCATCTTGGCGATCAGCCGCACGATCTGCTTGTGGCGGATATCGGCGTCCTGGATCTGCCGCGACTCGGGGTAGAAGGTCGAGAGCGCGGCCACCGTGCTGACCAGCATCCCCATGGGGTGCGCGTCGTAACGGAACCCGTCCATGAAACGCTTGATCTTCTCATGGATGATCGTGTGGTGGGTGACGTGCCACGTCCAGTCGGTCAGCTGCTGGCCGTCCGGCATCTCCCCCTCCAAGAGCAGATAGGCGACCTCGAGGAACGAGCGGCTCTCGGCCAGCTGCTCGATCGGGTAGCCGCAGTAGCGAAGGATCCCGCGCTCGCCGTCGATGAACGTGATCGAGCTCTTGCACGACGCGGTGTTGGTGTATCCGGGGTCGTACGTCATGAGCCCGAAGTCGTCCTCGGACTGCTTGATCGTCCGCAGGTTCGCGGCGGGGATCGCGGCGCCGTAGGTGGGATACGTTCCGTACATGATCGGAAGCTCGTATCGCTCACCGGTGCGGTTGTCGATGATCGTGACGCTGTCGGGCACCGTTCCTCCTCTGTAGTACGAATCGCCGGCCGGTCGTCGGACGCCGGTGCGTGAAATCGGTGACAGTCTAGACTCCGGCGAGCCGCGCCGCTATTGCACCCCGCCCATGATGCGCTTGACGAAGGGGCTCGCGAGGACCGCCACCAGCCCGGCGCCGCCCGCGATCATGGCCACGTTCGAGAACAGGGCCGCCGGCGCGAGCGTCTCGAGCGAGCCCGCCACCAGGCCCGCGATCAGATTGCCCAGCGCGGAGGCGATGAACCAGATGCCCATCATCTGCCCCACGCGTCCCCGTGGCGCCAGCTTCGTCATCGACGAGAGGCCGACGGGGGAGAGGGCCAGCTCGCCGCAGGTGTGCAGGAAGTACGTGACTACCAGCCAGGCCGGCGAAACCAGGTTCCCATTCGTGGCGTTGGCAGCCCCCCAGGCCAGAACGAAGAATCCGGCGGAGAGGCCGAGCAGGCCGAGGGCGAACTTGAGCGGGATCGAAGGGTTGGAGTTCCGTCGCGCAAGCCAGGTCCAGACGGCCGCGAAGACCGGCGCGAGGAGGACGATGAAGAAGGAGTTGACTGACTGGAGCCAGCTGGCCGGCGCCTCCCACCCCAGCATGACCCGGTCCGTCATCCGCTCGGCGAAGAGGTTCATCGACGAGCCCGCCTGCTCGAAGCCGGACCAGAAGATCGAGGCCAGGATGAACAGCCAGAAGATGACGAGTAGCCGCTTCTTCTCCTCGGTGGTGTGCCCGCCGGCCACCAGGAGGAACACGAAGTACAGGACGGCGGTGGCGACGATCACGACGCCGAGACTCTGGGCCACGGTCTCGAGCGCCATGCCGATCACTCCCGTCACCGCGAGTGCGACGACGGCGATCACGACGATGCCCACGATGGCGAGCGTCTTGTAGAAGTTGTTGGCGCGTTGCGCGAGTGTGGCGGCGTTGTCGCCGATCGAAAGACGTCCCGCGTCGCCCAGGAACTTCCCGCCCATGCGATACTGGATGAGTCCCGCGACCATCCCGATGCCGGCCAGCGAGAACCCGAGGTGCCAGTTGTAGCTCTCGCCGAACAGCCCGCAGAGCAGCGGACCCAGGAACCCGCCGAGATTGATCCCCATGTAGTAGATCGAGAACCCGGCGTCGCGGCGCGCCCCACCCTCGGGGTAGAGATCCCCGACCATGGCGCTGATATTGGGCTTGAGCAGCCCGGTGCCGATGACGATCAGGCAGAGGCCCAGGTAGAAGGTCGCGATGGTCGGGATCGCCATGCTGAAGTGTCCGGCCGCGATGATGCACCCGCCGACGAACACGGCCTTGCGCTGACCCCAGAGCTTGTCGGCGATCCAGCCGCCGGGAAGGGCGAGCACGTACACCATGGCCGTGTAGAGGCCGTACATCGCGCCGGCCTGTGAGTCGCTGAACCCGAGGCCCGGATTCGCGCCCGTCGTCGCGTCCACCATGAACAGGACCAGGAGCGCGCGCATCCCGTAGTACGAGAAGCGCTCCCACATCTCGGTGAAGAAGAGGGTCCCGAGCCCGCGCGGGTGTCCGAACCACTTCCGATCCATGTGCGAGAACCCGGCCGGGCCGCCTACGGTGGCGGCGCGCGGGTCGGCAACCTCGGTCGGCAGATCTTCGGGCATCGGTTCCTCCGGCTCTGGGGGCGCAGGGCAGCGGACGGGATCACGTCAAGGTGGCGCGGCAGGCGGGTCGCTGACAAGGCCGCACGCGCGGAGGTAGAATCGCCGCATGGATCCGCGCGAATATGAGAAGCTGGGCGTGTTCTATCTCGGACGCGTGCAATCGGCGGGGGAGGAGGGCGCCCCGCTGCTCTACGATTCCCGTGACCTGACGACCCACGCCCTCTGCGTGGGGATGACGGGCAGCGGGAAGACCGGCCTGTGCATCGACCTGATCGAGGAGGCCGCGCTCGACGGCGTCCCGGCGATCGCGATCGATCCCAAGGGCGACCTCGGCAACCTGCTGCTCACGTTCCCGGAGCTCGAGGCAGCGGACTTCCGACCCTGGATCGAGGAGGCGGAAGCCAATCGCGAGGGTCTCGATCCCGATGCGTTCGCGGAGCGCCAGGCGAAGACGTGGCGCGAGGGGCTCGCGGCGTGGGGGCAGGACGGGGAGCGGATCCGGCGACTGCGCGAGGCCGCGGAATTCGCGATCTACACGCCCGGCAGCACAGCCGGCCGCCCACTCTCGATCCTGCGCTCGCTGGCCGCGCCCGCCCCTGGTATCCGCGAGGACTTGGAGCTCCTGGCCGACAGGGTCGGCACCACGGTGACGGGCCTCCTCGGACTGCTCGGGATAGAGGCCGATCCATTGCAGAGCCGCGAGCACATCCTCCTGGCAACGATCCTGCAGGAATCCTGGCGCGCGGGCCGGGATCTGGACCTTGCGGGACTCCTCGACGCGATTCAGAACCTGCCGGTCGAGCGGATCGGCGTCATGGAGGTCGAGGCGTTCTATCCGTCGAAGGACCGCTACGCGCTCGCGCTCCGGATCAACAACCTGCTCGCCTCGCCCGGCTTCGCCACGTGGCTCGCGGGAGAGCCGCTCGACGTCGGTCGGCTCCTGTTCGGCGCCTCGGGAAAGCCGCGGGTGGCGATCGTCTCGATCGCGCACCTCCCGGACGCCGAGCGGATGTTCTTCGTGACGCTCCTCCTCAACGAGATCTTGGGGTGGGTGCGGAGTCAACCGGGGACGTCGAGCCTGCGCGCGATCGTCTACATGGACGAGATCTTCGGCTTCTTCCCTCCGGTCGCGGAGCCGCCATCGAAGCGGCCGCTCCTCACGCTGCTCAAGCAGGCGCGCGCGCACGGCGTCGGGATCGTCCTCGCCACCCAGAACCCGGCGGATCTCGATTACAAGGGCCTGGCCAACGCCGGTACCTGGTTCCTGGGCCGGCTTCAGACCGAGCGCGACAAGGAGCGCGTGCTCGAGGGGCTCGAAGGGGTCGCGGCGGGCTCGGAGTCGGGCTTCGACCGCGCACGGATGGGAGAGCTCCTGGCCGGGCTCGGGAAGCGCGTCTTCCTGATGCACAACGTGCACGAGCGGGAGCCCGTCGTGTTCGAGACGCGCTGGGCGATGTCGTATTTGCGCGGCCCGCTGACGCGGTCGGAGATCCAGCGCCTGACGAAAGCGACGGGAATCGTGTCGGCGGATTCCGCGAGTCCGGCGGGCTCCGCGACGCCCGCGGGTGCAACGGCGGCCGCATCGCCCATGAGTGCAATCCCTCCGCAAGAGAACCGCGCCGCTCCACCGGGGCTCCCCGCCGTGCCGCCGGAGAGCCGCCGCCCGATCGTGCCGCCCGGGATCACCGAGGCCTTCGTCCCGCCGAGGACGTCGGCTCCCGCCGGCCACCGGCTCCACTACGAGCCGATCGTCCTCTCGCTTGGCTCCTTCGTCGTCGACGACCGCGCGGTCGAGGGATCACCGTCCCGAAAGGTGGCCGCGGCCGCGCCGTTCACCGACGGGGCCATGGCCGTGGACTGGGACGCGGCGCGGGTCCTCGCGCTCACGGAGGAGGAGCTCGCCGCCGAACCGGATGCCGGCGCATCGTTCGGGTCGCTCCCGCCGTCGGCGGTGGAGAAGAAGAGCTACGCCACGTGGAAACGGGAGTTCGTGACCTGGATCACGGACACGCAGGAGCTGACGGCGTGGGAGAGCCCGTCCCTGGGCCAGGTATCGAAGCCGGGCGAGGACGAGCGGGACTTCCGCATCCGGCTCCAGCAGCTGGCGCGGGAGAAGAGAGACTCTGAGCGAGCGAAGCTCGAGGAGAAATACGGCGCCAGGGCGGCGCGCCTGCGGGAGAGGGTCCGCAAGGCGGAGCAGGCGTTGGCCCGGGAGCAGGGCCAGGCGCGGAAGGCGAAACTCGATACCGCGGTGTCGATCGGCGCGACCGTGATCGGGGCCGTATTCGGTCGGCGCTCGCTCGGCCGGGCGACCACGGCGTCGCGAGGAGTCGGCCGATCGATCGAGCAGGCGGGAGACGTCGGCCGCGCCGCCGAGAACCTGGAGACCCTGCGCATGGAGCTCGCGGAGCTGGACGCCGAGCTCCAGGAGGAGATCCGCGCTCTGGAGGCGCGCATCGATCCGACCGCCGAGCCGCTGAGCGCGATCCCGCTGCGTCCCGAGAAGGACGACGTCACGGTGAGCCTCGTCGCCCTCGGCTGGATGCCGTGGTGGTCCGGGCCCGACGGGGCGCGCGCTCCCGCGCGCCCGCACCAGGCCGAGGGCTAGCAACGCCTCCTCGGCGTTCGTGGACTCCGCCGTGTGGCACACGATCGGCGGGAGCGGTTGGCTACGCCGGAGCGACCTCCATCGTGCACGCCGAGCAGCGCCGGGCCTTGATCGGGATCGTCGTGAGGCACTGCGGGCACTCGCGCGTCGTCGGTTCCTCGGTCTCGCCCGCCCGCCAGCGGTTGATGACCTTGACCATCAGGAAGATCGCGAACGAGATGATCAGGAACGTGATCAGCGTGTTCACGAACAGGCCGTAGTTGACCGTGACCGCGCCGGCGGCCTTGGCGGCCTCGAGCGAAGAGTAGGGACTACCCGGCGTTCCCTGTCGGAGCACCGCGAACAGGTTCGTGAAATCGACACCGCCGAGAAGCAGTCCGATCGGCGGCATGATGATGTCGTCTACCAGCGACTTCACGATCGGAGCGAACGCGACGCCGATGATGATGCCGATCGCCATGTCCAGAACGCTGCCCTTGAGCGCGAATTCCTTGAACTCCTTCCACATTGGCTCACCTCCCCGCAGAATCCGGAAGCGGCACCGAGCGACCCGTCTCGGCCGCGGGTCCGCTTCGACAGAGTGAATAGCAGGCGGTTCGAAAGCCGACAAGGGCGGTCGACCGCGCGTGGAAGTAGCTTGCGGTGCCGATGATCCGGGTCGCGGTTTTCGCCTCCGGCCGGGGGTCCAATCTCGAAGCCCTGTTCGATGCGCTCGAGGGCCGACCGGACGCGGCGGTCGTGCTGGCGGCGAGCGATCGCGCCGACGCTCCCGCGCTGGATCGTGCGCGTCGCCGCGGGGTGGAAGCGGCTGTCGTGACTCCCGGCGACGCCGCGGGCACGCTCGACATCCTGGATCGTGCGCGAGTCGACTGGATCGTCCTGGCCGGGTACCTGAAGCGCGTTCCGGTCGAGGTCGTACGCCGTTATCGGAACCGGATCCTCAACATCCACCCGGCGCTCCTCCCCGCGCACGGCGGGAAGGGGATGTACGGCGAGCGTGTCCACGCGGCCGTCCTGAAGGCGGGGGAGAAGTTCTCGGGGGCGAGCGTCCACCTGGTCGACGAGGAATACGACCGGGGTCCGGTCCTCGCGCGTGAAGAGGTGCCGGTAGAGCCCGGAGACACTCCGGCCACGCTGGCCGCGCGCGTGCTCGAGGTCGAGCACAGGCTGCTGCCCGCCGTCGTGATCGCGGCCGCCGAGGGGCGGGTCCGCGTGGAGGGAGACCGCGCCTGGATCGAGGAGAGTCGCGATGAAGCCTGAGAGGGCGCTTCTTTCGGTGTGGGACAAGGAGGGGCTGGACGATCTGGGCCGCGCACTCGCCGCGCATGGCGTAGCCCTGGTGGCGAGCGGAGGCACGGCGTCGGAGCTGGCCGGAGCCGGGCTCGCGGTCGATACGGTCGAACAGGTGACCGGCGCGGCCGAGATCCTCGGCGGGAGGGTCAAGACCCTCCACCCCGCGATCCATGGCGCGATCCTGGCGCGGCGCGACCACGAAGCGGACCTCGCCGACCTCTCCGCTCGTTCCATCGGACCGATCGACCTCGTCGTCGTCAACCTCTATCCCTTCCAGGATGCCGCGGAGCTGGGAGCCGACGACGACTCCGGGCGCACGGAGCTGATCGACATCGGGGGCGTCGCATTGCTCCGCGCCGCGGCCAAGAACTGGCGCCATGTCGCGGTCGTCTGTGAGCCGGGTGACTACGGGGCGCTGATCGACGAGCTCGACCGGGACGGAGCGCTATCCGAGGGAACGCGCCGGCGCCTGGCGGCGAAGGCCTTCCGCTTGACGGCCTGGTACGACGCGGCGATCGCGGCGTGGCTCTCCGGCGGCGAGCCGGGGTGGCCCGAGCGCTGGTCGTGGAGCGGCGAGCTCGCGGGAGAGCTCCGCTACGGGGAAAATCCGCAGCAGCCCGCGGCGCTGTACCGCGAGGGCCCGGCGCGTCCCGACGACCTCGTCCGCGTCGAGATCCTGCAGGGGAAGGAGCTCTCGTACAACAACTACCTGGACGTCGAGGCCGCGCGCCGCGTCGCGCGCGACCTCCATGCGCTGGATCCCGCGCGCGCCTGCTGCGCGATCGTCAAGCACACGATCCCGTGCGGGGCGGCGGTCGCCGGGAGCGCGCTCGACGCGTACCGGCGGGCGCTCGCGGCTGATCCGGTATCGGCGTTCGGCGGGATCGTCGCACTGGATCGGCCGGTGGACGGAGAGCTGGGGGAGCTTCTGGCGGAGCACTTCCTCGAAGTCGTCTACGCGCCGGAATTCGATGCCGCGGCGCGGAAGGCCCTCACGAAGAAGAAGAACCTGCGGCTCCTCGCCGGACCGTTTCCGGGGCCGGATCCAGCAGCGCTCGAGGTGCGCCGCGTGGGAGGGGGGCTCCTCGTGCAGCGGCCGAACCTGGCGTGGCTCCCCGAGGCCGGTGCTCGCGCGGATCTCGAGGTCGCCACGTCGATCCGGCCGACGGAGGAGCAGTGGCGGGATCTCCTGTTCGCGTGGACCGTCTGCCGGCAGGTCGCGTCGAACGCGATCGTCCTCGCCCATGGGGAATCCACGATCGGAATCGGCGGGGGGCAGACCAATCGTGTCGGGGCCGTCGAGCTGGCGATCCGGTACGCGCGCGAGCTCGGCCATTATCCGGCCGGGGCGGCGCTGGCCTCCGATGGCTTCTTTCCGTTCCCGGACGGTGTGGAGCGGGCGGTGGAGGCGGGGATCGGCGCGATCATCCAGCCCGGCGGGTCGCGGCGAGACGAGGAGGTGGTAGCCGCCGCCGAGCGTGCCCGTATCCCCATGGTGCTCACGCGGATGCGTCAGTTCCGCCATTGACGCGACCCGGGCGCGCCTCTACATTCGGCTTTCTATGGCAACCAAGGCATCCAGGTCCGCGGCAGCGGAGAAGGCCTCGCCCTCGCGAACGTCCCCGGCCTCCCGGGCGGCCGCGCCCGCACGTCCCACGCTCGCGTTCTCGCGAACCAATGCGATCTGGCTCGGGTCGGCGGCGGTGGCGATCGCGATCGGCTATTTCCTGCTCGCGAGGGGAAGCGAAACGATCGCCCCGATCCTCCTCGTTCTCGGGTACTGCGTCTTCCTGCCGATCGGGATCGTCAAGAAGTAGCCGGCGACTCGCAGTTTCTGCGCTTGGCGAAGTCCTCCCTTAGATTGCCTTCCGTGGGCGCATAGCTCAGCGGTGTAGAGCACCTGCCTTACAAGCAGGGGGTCGGAGGTTCGAATCCTTCTGCGCCCACCACCGATCCAGAGCGACCCGGAGCCTACCGCACGAAGACCGCGATCCCGTACCCGCAGGGATTGACGGTGCAGACGACCATCGTAGGGCGGATCCAGTAGGTGGCGCTCGCTTTCGGTGTGAAGTTGATGAT
>DASSBK010000219.1:0-6092 GCA_035698825.1 Gemmatimonadota bacterium | reverse complement strand
ACACCTTCCATTTGCGGAACGACGTCACGGTCCACAACGGGCGTGCATTCACGGGCGAAGACGTCAAGTACTCGTTCGAGCGCGCGCTGAGACCCGAGAGCCAGAGCCCGCTCACCTGGGTCTTCGATTTCATCGCGGGGGCGGACGCGATGGTCGCCGGCGAGGCCGATTCCCTGTCGGGTCTGCGGGTCCTCAATCCGACCACGGTCGAGATCACGCTCGAGCAGCCGTTCGCGCCGTTCCTCCTGCTCATGGCGATGCCCGCGGCGCACATCGTCCCCCGGGAGGAGATCGAGCAGAAGGGGGCGCAGTTCTCCGAGGCGCCGGTCGGTACCGGCCCCTGGGTGTTCGAGTCCTGGGCCCACGACGACGTCATCCGGCTGACCGCCAACTCCCGCTACCACCTCGGTCGCCCGAAGATGGACGGCATCGAGATCCGCATCATCCCCGAGACCACCACGGTGATCGCGGAGTTCGAACGAGGGAACATCGACCAGGTGGACATGAACGAGTTCCCGGCGCCCGAGTTCGACCGCTTCTCCGACGACCCGGAATGGGCGCCCCTCATCCATCAGCGACCCGCGCTGATCACGTATTACCTGGCTCTCAACAACCAGAAGCCGAAGTTCCGCGACCCGCGCGTCCGGCGCGCGCTCAACTACGCGGTCGACATCGAGGGCATCGCGGACGTGATCTATCCCGGCGACGTGGTCGTGTCGCATGGGCCCATCCCGCCGGGACTGCCCGGGTATCGGGAGGACGGCCGCCCCTATGGACATCAACCCGACAGCGCCCGAGCGCTCCTCCGGGCCGCCGGCGCCGAGGGGTTGACGTTCGACGTCTACTTCCGGTCGCTGGCCATCAACCAGCGCTTTCTGGAGGCGGTGCAGGCGAACCTCGCCGAAGTGGGCGTCACGATGAACCTCCAGCAGCGCGACTGGACGGCGGTCCGGCAGGCGATGCAGCGCGGCGAGCTCGACGGGTACCTCGCCAACTGGTACGCCGACTATCCCGACGCCGAGAATTTCCTCTATCCGCTGTTCTTCAGTGAGATGGCGGGAGCGGGCGGAAACGCCGCGTTCTATTCGGACGCCACCGTCGACTCGCTGATCCTCACGGCGCGCCGCACGCTCGACGACGAGGCGAGGATCGCCATGTACGCGCGCGCCGATTCGTTGATCCAAGCCGGCGCGCCCTGGATCTTCACCGTGCATCCCATCGATTACGACCTGGTCCAGCCATGGGTCGAGGGGTACGAGACCAAGCAGGTGTTCTACGAGCAGAAGTGGCTGGACGTGTCGCTGCGATCCGATTAGCGCGTAAGTTCCCGGCGGCTTCCCGGATGCGTGTCAGTCGTTTGGAGACACGTCCGGCGTGTCGACATCCGCCTCGCCATGCCCGAGCTGCTCGCGGGCGTGTTTCGCCAGATCGATGTAGCGCCTCCGCATCCTGTCCAGCTCCGCCTCCTCCAGCTCTTCGATGTCGAGTAGCGCGTTGTGCGCACCCTGCAGCGAGCGGATGAGCTCGTCCAGCTTGAGCTGCATGGCCTCGCTGTCGCGGTTCTGAGTGTTCTGGATCAGGAACACCATCAGGAACGTGACGATCGTCGTGCCGGTGTTGATGACGAGCTGCCAGGTGTCGCTGAAGCCGAAGATCGGGCCGGTCACGATCCAGACGACGACCACGAGGGCGGCCAGACCGAATGCAGCCGGGTGACCGGACCCGCGCGCGGTCCGTTTGGCGAAGCGCGAGAATCGGCCGGCGCGGCTCACGGTCACGCCGCCTGCAGGCCCCAGCCGGCCGGAACGACGGCCGGCATCCGGCCGGGATAGGGCGGGACGATTCGGCGCGCGAGTTCGGCGGCGGGACGCCCCTGGATGCTCGGGATCAGATCCTCAAACGCGAGCATGGCGGCCACGGTCGTCGCGATCTGGAAGTCGGCGGCGTTCGGCTCCGGGCCGCCGATCGTCCCCTCGGCGATCAGCGCGTCGACCCGGTCGAGAAGCCCGCCGAGCCCCTCCATGTCCGCGCGCACCGTCGTGTCGTTCGCCTGGGAGACGCGCGCGAACCGCGCGAGCACCGGCTTCAGGAACGTTGCCGCGATCCCCGGCAGCGGCAGCCCGGCCCGCTCGAGGACTCGCCTGCGGATGCCGGGATTGCCCGCCATCGTCCAGCGAAAGAGCCGCCGCGGCACCGGCTGCAGCACGGACTCGCCCCACCGCTCGGCTTCCTCGACGCGCGCGCGCGCCTCCGGGTCGACGGGGAACAGGATTCCCGCGGGACCGCGGGCCTCGAGCGCGTGCGAGATCGAGAGCGATCCCTGCACCTTGCGGCCGTCGAGGACGAGCGCCGGGACGGTGTTGCCCGGAAACCCGCGGGCTCTGAGGAACAGCGGGTGGAGCGCCAGCGGCAGGTTGACGACTTCGTGCGGGACTCCGGCCCGCTCGAGCATGAGGCGCGCCGCGATCGACGGGTGGGAGAAGGGCAGCGCGTAGAGCTTGTTCATCCTCGGAGAATAGGAGAAGCAGCTCAGCCCAGGAAGGGGGCCAGTCCCGGCGCCATCCCCGCCGCGTGGAGCCCGTAGGCGACACCGAACGCGAAGCCGGCCAACCCGACCGCCGGCACGAGGGCCTCGAAGCGCCGGGCCGGACCGCGCGCCACGGCGTACCCGAGCGCCGCGGAGACGACCGCCATCGAGACCGCAGTCCCGGCCGCGAACACGGCCAGCGCGGCGACCCGCGTCATCGTGTCCGGGCTGGCCGCGAGGACGATCAGCCCCGCGGCCGCCGAACCGGCCACCCCGTGCAGGAGCCCCATCGCGAACGACCCCCGGAGCGAGCGTGCGCTCGCGTGCCGGTGCGCGTGCGCGCCGTGGCCGTCGTCCCGTTCGTGAGCTCCGTCTCGTTCGTGACCGTGGTCCCCTTCGTGGACATGGGGGTGGGCGTGGCGCACGCCGCGATGCTCGTGGGCGTGCGCGTGGAAGTAGCCGCGCTTCCAGCGGACGAGGAGGCGGAGCGACAGGAGCGCGATCACCGCGCCGACGGCCACCTCGGCCATCCCCTGGATCCCCCCGGGAAGGAACGGCACCGCCAGCACCATGGGAAGCCCGAACCCGAAGAGCGTCGTCCCGTGACCCGTCCCCCATGCCAGTCCCAGCGCGGCGGCGCGGCTCCGCGAGCGGTCCCTCTCCGACAGGACCAGCGTCGCCACCGCGGTCAGGTGGTCGGGATCCGTCGCGTGGCGGAGCCCCAGGAGGACCGCCACCAGCAGAGCGCCCGTCACGCCGCTACCCGTCAGTCCGTCCACGTGTTGTTCTGCGGATTGATGTCGCCCCACTCGGGGCCCGCGTTGACGGTGATCTCCTCGGCTTTCGCGGGAAGCGTCAGGGTCGCGGTCGCGCGGTCGGTTCCGTAGAAGGCCTGGACCGGGATCGTCACGGTATCGCTGGCCGTGCCCGCGGTCGCCGTCACCGCGGCCGGCATGAGCAGGCGGCCGCGCTGGTCGATCGTCACCGTGACCGTCCACGTCCCGCCCGACTGCGTCTGGTCGACGCCCAGGATCGCGAGATCGCTCGTCTGCGTGGTCCAGATCCAGTTGTACCAGAACCAGCCCAGCTCCATCCCCAAGCCGTCCTCCATCATGCGGAAGAAGTCGGCAGGCATGGGATGTTTGTACGCCCACGTGCGCGCGTACTCGGCGAGCGTCTCGTCGAAGAGCTCGTGCCCCCCGATCTCGCGCAGCGCGGTCATCATCACGCCGGGCTTGATGTATGCACCGACCCCGAGTCCCGGTCCGTCGGGATCGAACTCGTCGGGAAAGCTCGCGATCGGCTGCTCGCTGTAGACGCGGACCAGCGACGCGTACTGCGCCGTGTTCTCGAGCGTCGGGTCGCTCTCGGGGAAGTACGCCTTCTTGCTCAGCAGGTTTATGAACGTGTTGAACCCCTCGTCCATCCACGCGTAGCGGCGCTCGTCGGACCCGACGATCATCGGGAACCACATGTGACCCCACTCGTGATCGATCACGTCGAAGAGCTCCTCGGCCGTCGTCTCGGGGGCGACGAACACGACCATCGGGTACTCCATCCCGAGGACCGGGCCCTCGACCGCGGTGGCGGTGGGATAGGGATAGGGGATGAGGTAGTCGGAGTAGAACGCGATCGAGTGGCGGGTCATCGCCGCCGCCTCGCGCCACTCGGTCGCCTCGGGACGGTAGAGCGCGTGGATCAGTGTCCCTTCCCAGGAGGTGGCGTCCCACACCAGCCTGGGGCCCGCGGCCCACGCGAAGTCGCGCACGTTCTCGGCCCGGAAGCGCCACGTCAGCGTCCCCGTCGTCGCGGGCCGGAACGACGCAGGATCGGATAGCTCGGCCGCCGTCACGATGGGCACGACGTCGGCGCCGCCGCGGGCGCGGTCGAGCGCGGAGCGCTGGGCGGCCGTCAGCACGTCGGCCGGGTTCTCGAGCACGCCGGTCGCGCCCACGAGGTACGCGGCGGGGACGGTGATCGCGACGTCGAAGTCGCCGTACTCGAGGTAGAACTCGCCCTGACCGAGGTAGGGCATCGTGTTCCAACCCCGGACGTCGTCGTACACGGCCATGCGCGGATACCACTGGGCCAGGAGGTAGAGGTCGCCGTCCCGCCCCATGCGGTCGGCACCGTTCTCGGGAACGGCGAAGCTCCAGTCGATCTCGATCGCGGTCGTAGCCCCGGGCGCGAGCGGCGTCGGCAGCTCCACCCGCATATCGGTGCCGCGGATCCTGTGGTCCAGCGCGCTGTTCCCCGAGGCCACGCGCCGGATGTCGTAGCCGCCTTCGAAGCCGCCACCTCCGAAGCGCCCCTCGGGCGGGAAGACCTGCGCGCCCCCGCTTCCGGGAGCGAAGAGGTTCTGGTCGAGCTGGAGCCAGACGAACGTCAGAGTATCGGGCGAGTTGTTGGCGTAGGTGATCGTCTCGCCGCCCGAGACCGTTCCGGTCGCCGGGTCCAGCGTCGCCCGGATGGAATAATCGGCGCGCTGCTGCCAGTAGGCGGGGCCGGGCTGGCCGTTGGCGAGGCGGGCGAGATCGGGCGTGGGCAGATCGGGCTCGGCGAAGCGCTCGTCGGTCGGACTCTGGGCGCGGGCCTGCGATCCGGCGCCGAGCAGGATCGCGAACGCCAGGAGCGCGGCCGGCAGCAATCGGAATGACACGTCGTTCCTCCTCTTCTCGTTGATCGAATGCGACTTCGAATGGGCGTGCGTTGCGCGGGCTCGGACGGCTTCGATACGTTACGGCGAACGCCCGGCAGATCCGTTCCCCAAGATACCCGCCGCGCCGAGGTCCCGCCGCGTCAGCATGCTGCAGTACGCGCTCCGCCGCATCCTCCACACGATCCCGGTCCTCTTCGGGGTACTCGTCGTCACGTTCGTCCTCCTCTACATCGCACCCGGGGACCCTGTTCTCGCCATGGTCGGAGACCGGTTCGATCCGGCGACGCTCGAGCGCCTCCGGGCCGAGCTCCACCTCGACGACCCGCTCTGGAAGCAGTTCGCCCACTACGTCTCGGGCCTCGTCCGCGGCGACTGGGGCACGTCGTACATGACCCGCCAGCCGGTCCTCGAGGGAATCCTCGAGCACTTCCCGAAGACCCTGTATCTCGCGTCGGTGGCGATGGTCTTCGCCACGCTGTCCGGCATCCTCATCGGCATCCTGTCGGCGGTCAAACAGTCGACATGGGTCGACGGGTTGGGGATGACCTTCGCCTTCCTCGGGATCTCGTTTCCGGTCTACTGGGTGGGTCTCATCTTGATCCTCGTCGTCGCGGTATCGTGGGAGGCCCTCCCGCCGTCGGGCTTCGGCGGCGGCTCTCTGCCGTACCTGATCCTCCCCGCGCTCACGCTCGGCATGCGCTCGACCGCGTACATCGCGCGGCTGACGCGCTCCTCGATGCTCGAGGTCATCCGTCTCGACTACATTCGGACGGCGCGCGCCAAGGGGCTCAGCGAGGTCAAGGTGATCGGCAAGCACGCGCTCAAGGCGGCGCTCATCCCGGTCGTGACCGCGATCGGCCTCGACTTCGGCGCGTACCTCTCGGGCTCGGTGCTCACCGAGTCGAT
>DASSBK010000218.1:0-16196 GCA_035698825.1 Gemmatimonadota bacterium | reverse complement strand
GGAGGGCGCGGCATGAGGGGCTGGCGCATCCTCGTGACGCGGCCCGACGCGGGGTCGCTGACGAGCCGGCTGCGCGACCGCGGCGCGAGGCCGGTCGTCGTTCCGACGATCGAGATCGCGGAGCTGGCTCCCGGAGGGGGGCTGGACGCGGCGGTTCGCAAGCTCGGCGGGTTCGACTGGATCGTCGTGACGAGCGCCAATGGGGCCCGCGCGCTGTTCCGCCGTCTGCGCGCGCTGTCGATCACGCCGCCGGAGGGGCCTCGGTGGGCGGCGGTCGGGCCCGCGACCGCCGCGGCGCTCGCCGCGGAGGGCGTGCGCGTCGAGCGCGTTCCCCGCGCCGGGACCGCCGCGGCGGTCGCCCGGATACTGGGTGACCTGGCCGGCGCGCGCGTGCTTCTGCCGCGCGCCCGGATCGCTGGTTGGGACCTGCCGTCGGCCTTGACCGCGCGGGGCGCGCTGGTCGTCGATGTCCCCGCCTACGACACCGTGATCGGTCCCGAGAGCTCGCGCGTCCCGCTCGCGCAGGCGCTCGAAGGGGGCCTCGAGGCCGCGATCTTCACGAGCGGATCGACCGTCCAGGGGTTCTTCCGCCTCGCCGCGGATCCGCGCCGCGCCCTTTCGACGATCCTGACCGTCTGCATCGGCCACTCGACCGCGCGCGCGCTGGCGGACATGGGCGTGGAAGCCTCCGCGGTAGCCGCCGCGCCGTCGCCGACGGCGATCGTCGAAGCGATCGAGAGGGTCGCCCATGCGCGAGCCTGAGTTTCCCGCGCAGCGGCTCCGCCGCCTTCGCCGGACACCAGAGCTCCGGGCCCTGGCGCGGGAGACACGGCTCTCGCCCGCGGCGCTTGTCTGCCCGCTCTTCGTCCGGCCGGGGGAGGGGATCCGCGAGCCCATCGGGTCGATGCCGGGCCAGTTCCGGCTCTCGGTCGACGAGCTCGTGGCCGAGTGCCGCGGCATCGCCGCCGCGGGGATCGGCGGCGTCCTGCTCTTCGGCCTCCCCGAGTCGAAGGATGCGCAGGGAAGCGGCGCGTGGGAGGCCGACGGGATCGTCCAGCGCGCGATCCGCGGGCTCCGAAGCGACGGCTCGACGCTCGTCGTCGTCGCGGACGTCTGTCTCTGCGAGTACACCGACCACGGCCACTGCGGCGTGCTCGAGGACGGTCGCGTCGCCAACGACCCCACGCTCGAGCTACTCGGACGGACGGCGATGTCGCAGGTCGAGGCGGGCGCCGACGTCGTCGCCCCCAGCGCGATGATGGACGGCCAGGTGGCCGCCATCCGGCGCGCGCTCGACGCGGAAGGACGGGAGGACACGCCGATCATGGCCTACGCGGCCAAATACGCATCGTCCTTCTTCGGGCCCTTCCGGGAAGCCGCCGACTCCGCCCCGCGATCCGGCGATCGCCGCAGCTATCAGATGGATCCTCCGAACGCCCGCGAGGCCCTCCGCGAGATGGCCGCCGACCTCGCCGAAGGCGCGGACGTGCTCATGGTCAAGCCCGCGCTTCCCTATCTCGACGTGCTGCGTCGGGCGCGCGAGCGGTTCGACGTGCCGCTGGCCGCCTATCAGGTGAGCGGTGAATACGCCATGATCGCCGCCGCCGGCGAGCGCGGCTGGATCGACAGGAGGGCGGCCGCCCTGGAGAGCCTTACCGCCATCGCCCGCGCGGGTGCCGACATCGTGATCACGTACTTCGCGAAGGAGGCGGCAGAGTGGCTGAGCTGAAGGGGCGCCATTTCGTCCACGTGCTGGCGCTCGAGCTCGATCCCGCGTGGCGCCGGCGCGCGGCGGAAGAGAGACGCGCCGACGCCGAGGCGCTCCGGGCGGCGGCCGAGACGGCGGCCCGGCGCGTCACCACCTACACCTATTCGATGATCGGCACCCGCGCCGACGCCTCGCTTCTCTTCTGGCGGCTGGCGGCATCCTTCGAGGACCTGGAGGAGACCGCGGCGATCATCCTGCGTTCGGGGCTCGGCGCGTGGTGCCGGATCGGCTACTCGATGATCGGGATCGTGCGGCCTTCGAGCTACGTCAAGGAGCGGACGCCCCAGGAAGAGGCGATGTTCACGGGCGATCGCAGCCGCTACATCATCGTCTACCCGTTCGTCAAGTCGACCGACTGGTATCTCCTCGACGAGGAAGCTCGGCGACGGCAGATGTCCGAGCACATCCGCGTGGGACGGCAGTACCCGATGATCCAGCAGCTCCTCGCCTACTCGTTCGGCCTGGACGATCAGGAGTTCATCGTGGCGTACGAGACCGACGACCTGCAGGCCTTCCAGGACCTCGTACGCGATCTGCGCGCGACCGAGGGGCGCCGGGCCACGGTCCGCGACACGCCCCAGCTCGTGGGGGTGCACCGCTCGCTGCCGGAGATCCTGGAGCTCCTCGGCGGTTGAGCCCCGCGCAGGAAGTCATCCGAAGCGGAGACGAAGGAAGCGCGGAGCTCTTCAGCCGCGCGCGCGCCCTGTTTCCCGGCGGCGTGAACAGCCCCGTCCGCGCGTGGGGAGCGGTGGGAGGCACGCCGCGCTTCGTCGCGCGCGGCGCGGGGGCCCGGGTGTGGGACGTCGACGGGAACGAGTACGTCGACTTCGTCGCCTCCTGGGGCGCCATCCTCCTCGGCCACGCGCATCCCTCGATCGACGCGGCGATCCGCGCCGCGGCCGCCCTGGGAACGAGCTTCGGGGCCCCGACGCCCGGCGAGGTGCGCCTCGGCGAGCGGATCCAGGGCATGATGCCGTCGATCGAGCGCCTCCGCTTCACGAGCTCCGGCACCGAAGCGGTCATGAGCGCGGTGCGGCTCGCGCGGGCCTTTACCGGGCGGTCGCGGATCGTGCGCTTCGCGGGCTGCTACCACGGCCACTCCGATGCGCTCCTGACGGCGTCGGGCTCGGGCGTGGCGACGCTAGGCCTGCCGGGAAGCGCCGGCGTGCCGGCGGCCGCCACCGCGGACACCGCCGTGGCGCCCTACAACGACGTCGACGCCGTGGCCGAGCTGTTTCGCGGCGCCGGCGCGGAGATCGCGGCGATCTTGGTCGAGCCGGTGGCCGCGAACATGGGAGTCGTCCCTCCGCGGGCCGGGTTCCTGGAATCCCTGCGCGAGCTCGCCGACCGCCACGGGTCGCTGCTCGTCTTCGACGAGGTGATCACGGGGTTCCGGGTGGGACCGGGCGGCGCGCAGGAGCGCTTCGGCATCCGGCCGGACCTGACGTGTCTGGGGAAGATCATCGGCGGCGGACTGCCCGTGGGCGCGTTCGGCGGGCGCGCGGACGTCATGGCGCTGGTCGCGCCCGACGGGCCCATGTATCAGGCCGGCACGCTGTCGGGGAACCCGGTGGCGATGGCGGCGGGGGACACCGCGCTCGCCGCGCTCGCGGAGTCCTCCGTGTACGACGGGCTCGAAATGCGCGCGGCGCGACTCGCCCGGGGCCTCGAGGAGGCGGGCGAGGGGCGGGTCAGCGTCGCGCGCGAAGGATCCCTCTTTTCCTTGTTCCTGGTCCCCTCGGCCCCCGCCGACTACGACGCGGCGCGAGCCGGCGACGCGGCGGCCTTCGCGCGCTTCTTCCACGCCATGCTGGATCGCGGGATCTATCTGCCGCCGTCGCCGTTCGAGGCCTGGTTCCTCACGCTGGCGCACGGCGACGCGGAGCTCGACGCCGCCCTCTCCGCCGCCCGCGAGGCGCTTCCGATCGCGCTCGGTGCGACCTGAGGCGGATCCCGTGAGCGACCGCTCGCTTCGTTTCCTCGCCGCGTGCCGCGCCCAGCCCGTCGACCGGACCCCGGTCTGGTTCATGCGCCAGGCCGGCCGCGCGCTTCCCGAGTACCGGGCGGTGCGGGAGCGGCACGGCCTCCTCGAGATCACCCGCATGCCGGAGCTCTGCGCGGAGGTGACGCTCCAGCCGGTCGAGCGGCTGGGAGTGGACGCGGCGATCCTCTTCGCGGACATCACGCTGCCGTTCGAGGGGCTCGGCTTCCCGTTCGAGATCCGCGAGGGCGTGGGGCCCGTCGTCTTCGAGCCCATCTCCTCCGCGGACGATGTCGCGCGCCTGCGGCCCTTCGACCCCGAGGAGTGGGTCGCACCTCTCCTCGAGGCGATCCGGATCGTCCGCCGAAGGAGCCCGGTGCCGCTCATCGGGTTCGCCGGCGCGCCGTTCACGCTCGCTTCGTACCTCGTCGAGGGAGGCCCCACCCGCACGTTCGCGAAGGTGAAGACGCTCATGCACGCCGAGCCGAACGCCTGGGAGGAGCTCATGCGGAGGCTGGTCGACGCCACGATCGCCTACCTGCGCGCCCAGGCCACTGCGGGAGCCCAGGCGCTCCAGGTGTTCGACTCCTGGGCGGGCGCGCTGGCGCCGATCGACTATCGCGCGTTCGTCGCGCCGCACATGCGACGCCTCTTCGCTTCGCTGCCTCCGGAGGTACCGACGATCCACTTCGGGACCGGAACGGCGGGCATCCTGCCGTTCATGGCCGAGGCGGGCGGCGACGTGATGGGAGTCGACTGGCGAATCGACCTCGACCGCGCGCGCGAGGCGATCGGCGGCCGGCCGGTCCAGGGGAACCTCGACCCGACGGTCGCCGCGGGGCCCTGGCAGGCGGCGGGCGCCGAGGCGCGCGCGATCCTCGCGGCCGTCGGCGGCAGACCGGGGCACGTGTTCAATCTGGGGCACGGCGTCCTGCCTCACACCCCGGTCGAGAACCTGCAGCGCCTCGTCGAGCTCGTGCACGAGTGGCCCCTCGTGGAACAGGGAGCCCGCCGATGAGGCATGGAGTCCTCGTCATGGCGTACGGAACGCCGGACCGGCTCGAGGACGTGGAGCGGTACTACACGCACATCCGCCGCGGCAGCGTTCCGCCTCCCGAGCTCCTGGCCGATCTCGTTTCGCGCTACGAGGCGGTCGGAGGTCCGACGGCGCTCAACCGGACCACGCGCGCGCAGGCCGAGGGGATCGCGCGCGCGCTGGCGCGGCGCGGCCATGAGGTTCCCGTGTACATCGGCTTCAAGCACGTCCCGCCGTTCGTCGGCGACGCGGTCGCCCGGATGGCCGCCGAGGGAGTCGAGCGCGCCGTCGGGCTCGTCCTCGCGCCGCATTACTCGCTGCGCTCGATCGCCGAATACGAGCGCTACGCCGAGGACGCCCGGCCGCCGGGTCTCGCGCTCGACGTCATCAGCTCCTGGCACGACGACTCCGGCCTGATCGCCTGGCTGGCAACCCGGCTCCGCGAAGCACTCGCGCGGGCGGGCGGCGATGCGCGGGTCCTGTTCACGGCGCACAGCGTGCCCCAGCCACCCGCCGGTCTCGAAGATCCGTACGCGGAGCAGCTCCGGGAGACGTGCGAGCTCGTGGCGAACGCGGCGGGCGTCGAGGCGTGGGAGTTCGCGTTCCAGAGCGCGGGCCGAACCGCCGACACGTGGTTGGGCCCCGACGTCCTGACGACGATCGACACGATCGCCGACCGCGGTCACGACGGCGTGGTGATTCAGGCCGTCGGGTTCGTGGCGGACCACCTGGAGACTCTCTATGATCTCGACGTCGAGGCGCGGCGTGCCGCCGAGTCGCGGGGGCTCCGCTATTCGCGCGCGGCGATGCCGAACGACGATCCCGCTTTCGTCGACGTCCTCGCCGGCATCGTGGAGGCCAGGCTCTGAGCTGGAAGATGTCTTACAACCGCGAATCCACGGGTCGCGTACACTCATGGGGCCGGGAGGAACCGACATGGGCATTCTGACACGAGCCGTTGTATGGCGTTGGCTCGCGCGATGGCTCATGCGCGGGAGCCCGGCCACCGTCGTCGCCAAGCTTGCGGCGGTAGGAGCGATCGGCGCGTGGCGCTATCACCGCAAGCGGAAGAAGCTGGCGGCCCACGAGCCCGGAAGGATCGAAGCGGAGTACGAGGTGCTCGGGCCGGACCGCATCGGACCCGGCGCTCGTCCGACGCCGGAACCGCGATCGAGCCCGAAGGGTACGGGGGGAAGAGAGGTCCATGAGGATCCCCCGACGTTCTGATCGATACATGACGAGGAGGAAGAGATGATAAAGAGATTCCAATGGATTGCCGGAGCGATCGCGGTCCTGGCGTTCGCCGGCCCGCTGGCGGCGCAGGATCCCACCCAGAATCCGCCGGCCGTCGAGCCGCCGTCCGCGCAGGAGCCGGCCATGGAGCAGCCGCCCGTGACCGAGCCGGCGGCCGACCAGGCCGAAACCCAGCCCGCGCACGATTGGGAGTTCGCGCTCGCGCCGACCGAGAAGGCTCCCGGAGCTTCGGCGACCGTGATGGTCGTCGACGAGGAGCAGGGTGGCAGCGGCTTCACGATCGTGGCCACCGGTCTGCCGGCGGTCGACGAGCTCGACGCCGAGAACCAGGACGTGAACGCCTACACCGTGTGGATCGTTCCGGGCAAGGACAAGGTCAACGAGTCTGAGCTCGCGGGCGTCCTCACGATTTCGCCGGAAGGCACCGGCCGGCTCGAGGCCGAGACCGATCTGGAGACGTTCGGTGTCATCGTCACCGCGACTCCCGACGGGGCGCCGACGCAGATCAGCGGCGTGCCCGTGCTGACGGGGATCCCGGTCCAGGCCAACGCGCCGCCGGAGGTGGCGGAGGAAGCCGCCGAGGCGGCCGGTGAGGTGGCGGAGGAAGCCGCCGAGGTCGACGCCGCGGCTCCGGCCGATCAGGCGGAGGAAGCGGCCGAGGTGAACGAGGAGGTCCAGGAAGGCATGGACGAAGTCGCCGAGGAGGAGGCGGAGCAGGCCGGGGAGCAGCCGGCAGCCGAGCCCACGGACCAGCCGGCGGCGGAGCCTACCGACCAGCCGGCAGGGGAGCCGGCTCCCGAATCTCCGGGGACTCCGTAACCCGGCAAAACACCGAACCTAGAAGCGCGCTTCTCGTTCCAGGACCCGCCCCCGATTCCGGGGGCGGGTTTTTTTTGCGTCGCAGCTTGACACGCCGGATCGCGTGCCCCTACAATGGGGGTCACTGTGGGACGAAATGGGAGAAAGTGGGACTCGAGGGAAGAGGATGATCGTCAGCTTGCGGGGTCGCTACGACGTACCTGGGTCAGTTCACACATTCGATCGATGAGAAGGGTCGCGCCAACCTCCCGGCACGATTTCGCGACGGCGAGGCGGGCGGACAGTTCGTCGCCACGCGCGGCCTCGGGCGATCTCTGTTCCTCTATCCGCTCGCGGAATGGGAGAGGGTCCTGGAACGACTGGAGCGGCAGAAGGCGCGCGTCGATCCCAAACAGCGACGCAACTACCTGCAGCTTATGGAGAACACGGCGGACGCGGGGCTCGACGCTCAGGGGCGGATCACGATTCCCCCGCATCTCGCGCGGCACGCCGGAATCAAGAAGGAGGTGCTGTTCGTCGGCGCCGGGGAAGTGATCGAGATGTGGGATCCGGGCACCTACCGCAAGTACGTGGGAGGCGCCGAGAAGGACTTCGACGCCTGGATGACCAATTTCCTGTGAGGCGCCGGCGGAACCGCGCGTGAGCGCCGACGGGTGGAGCGAACACGAACCGGTTCTCTTGTCGGAGACGATCAGCTTGCTGGAGCCACGTTCGAACGGCCTGTATCTCGACGGAACGCTGGGGGGTGGAAGTCATGCGGAGGCGATTCTCGAGGCCTCTTCACCCGACGGCAGGTTGATCGGGCTCGACCGCGATCCTCGGGCGATCGAGCGCTCCAGCATCCGACTCGCTCGTTTCGGCGACCGGGTCGAGCTGCACGAAAGGAACTTCGCGACGCTGGCCGATTCGCCGGAGCTCGCGGCTGTCCGATTGGACGGGGCGCTCCTGGATCTAGGCGTCAGCAGTGCACAGATAGACGAAAAGGCGCGCGGCTTCAGTTACCAGCAGGATGCTCCGCTGGATATGCGGATGGGGCCCAGAGGGGAGCCTGCACGGGACTTGTTGGCGCGCGCCGATATCGACGACCTCACCGAGATCCTCAGGCGCTACGGTGAGGAGCGTCATGCCCGCCGCATCGCGCTAGCGATCCTTCGCGAGCGCGAGCGGCAACCGATAGAGACCACCGGCCGTCTGCGCACGATCGTCGAGGGCGCCGTGCCCAGGTCCGAGCACCCGCTCAAGTCGGTCGCGCGGGTCTTCCAGGCCATCCGGATCGCGGTCAACGAAGAGCTGGAGTCGCTCTCCGAGGGACTTCCGCAGATCGCAGAGCGCCTCGTCGCGGGAGCGAGGCTCGTCGTGATCTCGTATCACTCCCTGGAGGACCGGATCGTAAAACGATACTTCCGCGACCTGGCTTCCGACTGCGTGTGTCCGCCGGGTCTGCCCGTGTGTCGCTGCGACAAGCGCTCCGAGGCGGTCATTCTCACGCGCCGCCCGCTGACGCCCGCTCGAGCGGAGACCGAACGCAATCCACGCGCCCGCAGCGCGCGGCTGCGGGCCATCGAGCGCCGCGCCGCCGCATGAAAGCGCACAGGAGCAGCCTGTGAACGTCTACGTTCGCGAGTACGAGAAGATCGAGACTCGAACCCGCCGCCGGGACAATTTCCTGCTCCGCTACCTGCCCATCCTGCTGCTCCTCGCGGCCGGGATCGTCGTGGGGAAGATCTACCTGCAGTCGGTGGCCATCCGCTGGTCGCGCGACCTGATCGAGCGCAACGAAGCCGCTCGCGACCTCGAGCTCCAGAATCAGGAGCTGACGCGCGCGATCGCCGCGCTGAAGGCCCGTTCGCGCGTCGCGCGCGACGCCGCCGACCGGCTGGGGATGGTCGTGCCGGGCGAAGAGGACGTCGTGTGGCTGACGGTTCCGGCGCGAGCGCCGGTCGCAGCCGTCGCGGACGCGGGCGAGCCGAAGGGGGGAGCCGTGGCGGTCATGCAGGGGTGGCTCGACGCGCTCTGGCAGGAGGAAGCTCTAGCGCTCACGAGCCAGTAGCCGGCCATGGAGCCTCAGCGCCTGAAGCTCGCCCGCCGCCGACAGGCCTGGCTATACGTCGCCCTCCTCCTCTTCGGGGCCCGCCTGGCATGGGCCTTCGTCGACATCCAGGTCCTTTCCCATTCCCGCTACGTCGCGGACGCGCAGAAGCAGCAGAAGAAGCGGATCGAGATCGCGCCCGAGCGCGGGATCATCGAGGATCGCAACGGCGTTCCCCTGGCCCTCAACCGCGAGCAGTACGCCGTCTACCTCGTGCCCCGGCACATCGTCGATGTGGACCGCTTCGTCGAGCGGTTCACCGAGGTGATCCCGTTCGACGAAGCGGTGTTGCGGGCGCGGGTCGCCGAAGGCGGGTGGTATGTGCGGCTCGTCAAGGGAGTCACGCGCGAGACGGTTCGGAAGCTCGAGGTGGCCGACATCGACGGAGTCGGCATCGAGTCGTACCAGGTGCGGCACTATCCCTACGGCGAGCTGGCCGACGATCTGCTGGGCCGGGTCGACGTCGACAACGTGGGGATCGAGGGGATCGAGCTGTTCTACGACCAGGCGCTTCGCGGAACGCCCGGCTTCACCGTGCACCAGCGGGACGCCCTCGGCAAGGAGTACCCCAACTTCACCTACCCCGTGCAGGCGCCCGTGAACGGCCAGACCGTTCAGCTGACCATCGATCTCGGCCTGCAGGAGATCGTAGAGGACGCCCTCGACTCGGCCATGGAACGGACGCGGGCAAGGAAGGGCAGCGTGGTGGTCGTCGATCCGCGCACCGGGGAGATCCTGGCGATGGCCAACAGCTCGCCGGAAGAAAATCCCGCGAGCCCTCGCAACTATGCCGTGATCGACCAGTTCGAGCCGGGATCGACATTCAAGCTCGTGACCCTCGCCGGCCTCTACGAAGAGGGCCACACCGCTCCCACGGACTCCCTGTTCTGCGAGAACGGGACCTGGCGCTGGAACGGCAGGACCCTGCGGGACGTCCACCCGTACGGCTACCTGACCGTCGAGGAGGTCATCGAAGAATCATCGAACATCTGCGCCGCGAAGCTGGCCGAGCGGCTCGGCGAGGAGGACCTCTACGATTTCGCCCGGCGCTTCGGGTTCGGTCTGCCGACCGGCTTGGACTTCCCCGGCGAGCCCCGCGGCCTGCTCAAGCGTCCCGACGAGTGGGGGCAGATGACGACCGCCTCGGTGGCCATGGGGTACGAAGTCATGGTGACATCGGTCCAGATGGCCATGGCGTACGCGGCGATCGCCAACGGCGGGGAACTGTTGCGCCCCTATCTGGTACGGAAGATCGTCCGTCCGGACGGCAACCCCGGCTACACCGGGGAGCCGCAGCGCGTGCGGCAGGTCGTGGGAACCCGTACAGCTTCGATGATCACCGAGGCGCTCGTCCGGGTAGTCGAGCTGGGGACCGCCAAGAGCGCGCAGATCGAGATGCTCCCGGTGGCGGGTAAGACGGGCACGGCGCTCAAGACCGGCGAGCACGGCTACGAGAGAGGACGCTACACGTCCTCCTTCGTGGGGTTCTTCCCGGCCGTGGATCCGCAGTACGTGGTGTTCGTCCGGATCGACGAGCCGCAAGGCGCGTTCTACGGCGGGGCCGTGGCGGCTCCCGTCTTCCGCGAAGCGATGGAGAGCACGGTCCTGACCTCGACGATGTCCGACGCGCCGAGCCTCATGGAACGAGTTCGATCTCCCGACCGGGTGGTCTGGAAGGTCTCCGAGAGCTTCAGCGCGCTGCCGGACACGGGACGGATGGAGCGCCCCGTCGAGGTGCCTTCGGACTCCGGACCCCGATGGACTCCCGTGATCGAACCGCCGCGCGAGCTCTCGGATTGGGACCTGGGGCCGACGGTGGTCGACGTTTCGGGGAAGCTGGCGCCTCTCGACTGGGATCCGCACACGCAGGTCAAGGTCCCCGATTTCGAGGCCCTGTCGCTCCGCGAGGCGATCCAGCAGGCGAGCCGCCTCGGGATCGAGTTGTCGTTCAGCGGCGTGGGCCGCGTGACGTCCCAGGAGCCCGAGGCCGGCGAGGTCGTCGCCCGCGGGTCCACCGTTCGCGTCGTGACGGACGCTGGAGGGTAGAGGCGAGTGGGACATGCCCCTCCGCACACCTTGCGCGAGCTCGCCGAGCGCGTCGGCGGCCATGTCGAGGGCGATCCGTCCGTTCGCGTGACGGGGGTCACCCATGACAGTCGACGCGTTCGCCACGGGGACCTGTTCGCGGCGATCCCGGGATTCGAGCGCGACGGCCACGCCTACGTGCGCGAGGCCGCGTCCGCCGGCGCGGCCGCGGTGATGGTCGAGCGCGAAGGCCCCTGGCCGCTGCCGGCCATCGTGGTGCCCGACGTCCGCGAGGCGCTGGGGCCGGCGGCGAACGCGGTGTGGGGGGATCCGACCCGGCGGCTGGTGGTCGCCGGGATCACCGGAACCAACGGCAAGACGACCACGTCGTTCCTGACGGCCGCGGTCCTCGAATCGCTCCACGGCGAGACCGCGATCCTCGGGACGCTGGGCCTCCGGCGCGGCGAGCGCACGGTCGAGACCGGCTTCACGACTCCGGAGGCGAGCGACGTCGCGCGGCTGATCGCGGGGCTCGAAGCCGACGGCGTGCGGGCCCTCAGCATGGAGGTGTCCAGCCACGCGATCGAGCTCGGCCGCGTGGCGGGAATCGACTTCGACGCCGGAGCGTTCACAAACCTGAGCCCGGAGCACCTCGACTTCCACGGCACGATGGAGGAATACGGCGCGGTGAAGCTGGCGTTCTTCCGCCGGCTGGCGGAGCTGGATGCCGTGGCCGTGGTGAACGCCGACGATCCGTGGGCGGAACGGTTCGCGAAGGCGGGACCGAAGCGGACGCTGCGGTTCTCGCTCGAGAGCCCCGGTGCGGACGTCTTCGCGGAAACGTACCGCGGCGAGCCTGCCGGCACCGAGCTCACGGTGCGGACGCCCGCGGGGCGCTTCGAGACGCGGCTCAGGCTCGCCGGCCGGTTCAACGCCGCCAACGCGCTCGCGGCCGCGTCCGTCGGGATCGGCCTGGGGCTCGACCCCGCTCGCGTGGGACGGGCGCTCGAAACGGTCGAGCGCGTCCCCGGGCGCTACGAGGTCTATCGCGGGGGCGGCGTCACCGTGGTGCTGGACTACGCCCACACGCCGCTCGCCTTCGAGCGCATCCTCCGCACGGTGCGGGACAGCGGGGCCGCGCGCGTGTTCTGCGTGTTCGGCAGTGGGGGCGAGCGCGATCGCGGCAAGCGGCCGGTCATGGCGCGGATCGCCGGCGAGCTCGCCGACGTGGTGTACGTTACGATCGACAACCCGCGGCGGGAGTCCATCGAGCAGATCATGGCCGACACACTGGCCGGCTTCGATGGCGCGCCCGCGGCCTGGGAGCGGATCGACGACCGCGCCGCGGCCATCCGACGCGCGATCGTCCACGAGGCGCGGCCCGGCGACGTGGTGTGCCTGCTGGGAAAGGGAGACGAGGGGTATCAGCTGATCGGCACGACGAAGCATCCGTACTCCGACCGCGAAGAGGCCCGGAAGGCGCTCGCCGAGCGCGTGGCCGCCGCGTGAGCGCCGAGTTCACGCTCACCGAGGTCGGCGCGGCGCTCGAGCGCGTCCACCAGGGCGGCGCCCAGGGGCCCTTCCGGCGCGTGGCGATCGACAGCCGCCGCGTGCTGCCGGGCGACCTGTTCGTCGCGATCCGCGGCGAGCGCCACGACGGCAATCGCTTCATGGCGGCCGCGGTCGAGGCAGGGGCGACCGGCGTGGTGGGGGAGGACCGCCCGTTCGCTGGCCGCGACGGCGTCGCCTTCTGGCCCGTACCCGACGGCCGCGCGGCGCTCCAGACGCTGGCCGGCTTCCATCGCCGGCGGCTCGACATCCGGGTCGTGGGAGTCACGGGATCGAATGGGAAGACGACGACGAAGGAGCTCGTCGCCGCCGTCCTGTCCCAGGGATTCCCCACCGCCCGGACCTCGGGGAACCTCAACAACCAGGTCGGTGTGCCGCTGACGCTGCTCGAGATCGCGCCCGAGCACCGCTGGGCTGTGATCGAGATGGGAATGAACCAGCCGGGCGAGATCGCGCCGCTGGCCCGGATCACCGGGCCCGACGTGGCAGTCATCACCAACGTCGCGGCCAGCCACCTCGAGGGCCTGGGCAGCGTGGAGGCGGTCCTGGAGGAGAAGCTCGACCTGCCGCGGGCGCTGGAGCGCGACGGGCTGCTCGTCTACCACGGCGACCAGCCGATGCTGCGCGAGGCGGCGCGGAGCCTGCGCTGTCGCGCGGTTTCGTACGGGCTCCACCCCTCCAACGACCTGGCTCCCGACGAGTGGTCGCTGGACGAGGACGGGCGTGGCTCCTTCCGCGTCGACGGCCGCACGTTCCGCCTCCGCCTGACCGGCAAGCACAACATCGTCAACGCGCTGGCCGCGGTCGCGGTCGGGCGCGAGGCCGGCCTGCCGGTCGGTGCGATCGCCGGCGGGGTCGCCGAGCCCGATTCCCTGCCGCTCCGGATGCAGCTCGAGCGCTGGGGGGAGGTGGTGGCGCTCGTCGACTGCTACAACGCGAATCCGGAGAGCGTGATCTCGGCCGCCGCGACCCTCTCGACGCTGTCGGGCGTCCGGCGGCGGGTCGCGGTCCTCGGCGAGATGTTGGAGCTCGGGCCGGCGAGCGCCGAGTGGCACGAGTGGGTGGGGCGCGAGCTCGGGCAGGGCGCCGTCGACCTCGTGGTGGTGGTGGGGCCGGGGGCCGCGCCGATCGCGGCCGGTGCAGAGGCCGCGGGCCTCGCCACGCGCACGTTCGCCGACCGCCACGAGGCCGAGGAGTGGCTGGTCGAAAACGTCGTCCCGGGCGACGCGATCCTGTTCAAGGCGAGCCGCGGGGCGGAGCTGGAGAACGTCGTCAAGCCGGTCCGGGACGCGTGCCTCGAGGGCGCGCCGGCGGCCAACGGAAACGGCGGCGGGCACTGATGCCCGGTGCCTCCTGCACCGCGATCCTCGCCGGGGGGCGCTGATGCTCTACCATCTGCTGTATCCCTTCGCCGATCAGCACCAGTTCTTCAACGTCTTCCGCTACATCACGTTCCGGTCGGCGTACGCCACCGTGACCGCGCTCCTGCTGGCGTTCGTGCTCGGGCCCTGGGTGATCCGCAAGCTGCGCGATCTCAAGGCGGGACAGATGATCCGGGAGGAGGGACCCCAGGCCCATCAGCGGAAGGCCGGCACGCCGACGATGGGCGGCGTCCTGATCATCGTCGCCATCGTCGTGCCGACGGTCCTGTGGGCGGACATCCGCGAGCCGTGGATCCAGATGGTCCTCGTGGCGACGCTCTGGATGGGCGGTCTGGGGTTCCTCGACGATTACCTGAAGGTCGTCAAGCGGCGGTCGAAGGGTCTGATCGCGACCCAGAAGATCGTGGGCCAGGCGCTCTTCGGCGTGCTGCTGGGAGCCTGGCTCTACCTCGAGCCCGTGCACGGGGGGATGACGACGATGACCGCGGTGCCATTCTTCAAGACGCGATTCGTCGACTTCGGGTTGCTCTACATCCCGTTCATCATCTTCGTCGTGATCGCGACCACCAACGCCGTCAATCTGACCGATGGTCTCGACGGGCTCGCGATCGGCCTGGCAGGCATCGCCGCCGCGGCGTTCGCGGCCTTCGCGTACGTCATCGGCCGCGCGGACTGGTCGCAGTACCTCCAGATCCCGTACCTGCCGGGAAGCGGCGAGCTGACCGTGTACTGCGCGGCGCTCCTCGGGGCGGCGCTCGGGTTCCTCTGGTTCAACGCTCATCCGGCGCAGGTGTTCATGGGCGACACGGGCTCGCTGGCGCTCGGCGGCGCGTTCGGCACGCTCGCGATCCTGCTCAAGATGGAGTTCGTGCTCATGATCGTGGGCGGCGTGTTCGTGCTGGAAACGCTGTCGGTCATCATCCAGGTGATCTCGTTCAAGTGGCGCGGGAAGCGCGTGTTCAAGATGAGCCCGCTGCACCACCACTTCGAGCTCTCGGGCTGGGCCGAGGAGCAGATCGTCATGCGGTTCTACATCCTGGGGGTGTTGTGCGCGCTGGTCGCGGCCTCCACGCTGAAGCTCCGGTGAGCCGCGCTCCCGTCGCCGTCGAAGGCGCGCGCGTGGGCGTTCTGGGCCTGGCGAAGTCGGGCAGCGCCGTCGCGCGCCTCCTCGCCCGGCGCGGCGCGCGTGTGTACGCGTCGGACGTCAGCGCGGGCGGGAAGGCCGCGAAGGCGGCGGCCGAGCTGGAGCAGGCCGGCGTCGAGATCGAGCTCGGGCGGCACGACCCCGCGCGGCTCGCCGGCTGCGACTGGGTCGTCACGAGCCCCGGCATTCCGCCCGACGCCCCCGTCCTCCGCGACCCGGCCGTGGCGGCGCTCCCCATCTACAGCGAGATCGAGGTCGCCAGCTGGTTCGCCGAGGCGCCGATCGCGGCCGTTACCGGGACCAACGGCAAGACGACGACGACCGAGCTCCTCGGCCGGATCGCGCGGGCCGGGGGCATCGACGCGAGCGTAGCCGGGAACATCGGCCGCGCGTTCTCGACGGCCATCCTCGAGGACGCCGACGTGGAGTGGTACGTGATCGAGGTCTCCTCGTTCCAGCTCGCGCGCATCGCGACGTTCCGTCCACGGGTCGCGGTCGTCCTCAACCTCACCCCCGACCACCTCGACGTGTACGCCTCGATGGAGGACTACGTCGCCGACAAGGCGCGGATCGTCGAGAACATGGGGCCGGGGGACGCCCTCTGCCTGAACGCCGAAGACCGGGGCCTGGAGGCGTTCGGCGCGGGTCGCCCCATCGAGCGGCATTTCTTCCACCGCCGACGGCCCGTCGAGCGGGGCGCGTGGGTCGACGACGGATGGATCGCGCTCGCGGGGGAGCGCGACGCCGGGCGCGTCCTGCCGGCGGAGTCGCTCCGGATCCCGGGCGAGCACAACCTCCAGAACGCGCTCGCCGCGACGCTGGCCGGGTCGCTGATGGGCGTTCCGCGCGCCGCGATCGCGACCGCGCTGGCCGAGTTCCGGGGCGTCGAGCACCGCCTGGAGACGGTGGCCGAGATCGGCGGGGTGCGCTGGGTCAACGACTCGAAGGCCACGAACGTCGACTCCGCGCTGGTGGCGCTCGAGGCGTTCGATTCCCCCCTGGTCGTGATCCTCGGGGGCCGGCACAAGCAGGCGCCGTACGCGCCGCTCGCGCCCGCGCTCGCGCGCCGCGCCCGACGCGTGCTGGCGATCGGCGAGGCGGCTGACCGGATCGGGGCGGAGCTGGGCGG
>DASSBK010000217.1:0-7744 GCA_035698825.1 Gemmatimonadota bacterium | reverse complement strand
ACGGCCCGCGCGCCGTCCCGCGACAGCCGCTCGAACGGCCGCGTCTGGATCGTCACCGTCCTGGCGCTCAGCCGGCGCTTCCAGGTGCCGACGATCCGCCCGTCGATCGCGATCACCGCGGTGAGCGCGTTCCCCATCCCGACGAGCTTCTTCGCATGCCTGGGCTCGACCATCACGCTGCGGTCCGTATAGGAGGAGAGCAGTTCGTCGTACAGCGACAGCAGGTATGCCGTGCGAGTCGATGCGCGCGCCGGCGGGGTGGCGGGGAACCGGAGCGTGGCGCCGTTCGCTTCCATGCTCCGAAGATCTTCCTTCACGGCTTCGACACCCTGCCGTGCGTCGGCGACCGTGAGCCCCGCCCATTTCGCGAAATCCTGGACCGAGGCGGGACCGCGGCTCCGGAAGTAGCGGGAAGCGAGCGCGGCCAGCGCCGCGTCCCGATCCAGCGTCCGCCCGGGCGGGGCACGGTCGTCGAGGAGGGCGTAGGTGAACTGCTTCCCCTTCCGCGGGCCGCTGCACACGATCCCGTCGAGCTCCGCCATCGCCATGATGTGCGTCATCCGCTCGACCACGAGGGATCGGACCCCCACATGCGTCAGCACCTCCCTCAGCTCGTCGCGCGTCCGGGGGACTCCGTCGAGGAGGGCCTTCCCGATCGCCGCGCCCGCGCGGCGGAGCGTCCGCGTCTCCAGCTCGAGCTGCCTGTGCCGATAGGCCAGCCCGGCCTTGATGCGCGGCGCGGTCAGCGCGAGGAGCCAGCGGATGTCGGTGGGCAGAACGAAGTGCCAGGTCGGCCTCAGGAGGTGCGTCCGGAGGATGGCGCCCTCGTTGAAGGCCCGCTCGACGTCGTCGTCCACCGCCGATCGCATCCGCGACCCGAGCGCCCACTTCGCGGCCGTATAGTCCTGGGCCTGGACCGCGCACAGCCACTCGACCACCGCGGCCGGGGTCTTGAGCGTCTGGCGGCTCAGATGCTGATTGTGGAGACGCCGCCGGAGGATTTCGCGCACCATATTGGAGGACGGCGATCGAGGCTCAGCCGTGGCCGGCATCCGCCTCCGGCAGCTGGATGTGGCACGTCCCGGTCATCAGGACCTCCGTTGAACGGTTCGCGGCAGAGTATGGGAGCGCCTTGATCGTACGGCCACCGCGGAGGGCTCCAAGGATGGACATCACGCTGCCTCTGGAGGGATCGGACGGAGGGTTTCGGCTCGCGGGCGCGACGCCCGAAGCGTCCCGCATGCTCGATCCCGTTGCCTGGGAGGCGGTCGTCGAGCGGGCAGCCGCGGTTCCGAAATCGGCTCCCCTTCGGCTGATGGTCACCGTGCCGCCCGGCGACCTCGCTCGCGCGACCGCCCTCGGGACGGCGATCCGCAGGCACTTCGCGCGGCGTCGCGAGGCCGCCGAGTACGAACTCGACCGCACGCGAAAAGCCGGCTGGATGAGCCTCCTCATCGGTCTGGCGCTGCTCGTGCTGCTCATGTCTCTCGGCGAGGCGGTGGGGCGAATCGGAGCGCCCGGTCACCTGAGAGACGTGATCCAGGAAGGGCTGACGATCGTAGGCTGGGTGGCGCTATGGCGCCCGGTGGAGCTCCTGCTCTACGACCCATGGGTCCTGCGCCGGGACATCGCGCTCTATCGCCGTCTCGAGAACGCCGACGTGAGCGTGACGCCCGGCGCCTGACCGATTCCGGACGATGATCATCCGCCGGTCTTCTGCGGCGCGAGCTTCCAGCGCCCGTAGGCGACGAACGCGGTGAGGATCGCCGTAACGAAGGGCAGGATCGCCCAGGTCCAGGCCATCGTCATGAGCGTCACCACGGTGGCGCCGGTCACGATCACCAGGAGCCCGAGAGCGGCCAGCGGCGTGAGGCCGGGTCGGATCTTCAGGAGTCCCGGGAGGATCAGGCCGAACGCGCCGAGGATCTCGCACACGGAGATGAACCGCAGGAAGTCGGCGGACAGGGGACTTCCCGCCGTCAGCTGCTCGGGCGACATCAGGAGCTTGGACGTTCCGGTGAACAGGAAGAGCAGGGCCAGCAGGACCTGGACGACCCAGAGCGCCCGATTCATGCCCGCTTCGCGACCTCCTCCCGGAGATGCTGCTCCTTCTCCCGCAGCTCGGGAGTGAACTCCGCGCCGAAGTCCTCGGCCTCGAAGATCGGGCGGATCTCGATCACGCCTTCCTCCTTCGGATCTTCCGGCGCCGGGATTCGCTTGGCCCAGTCGATGGCATCCTCCAGGGACTGCACCTCCCAGATCCAGTAGCCGGCCACGAGCTCCTTCGTCTCCGGGAACGGCCCCCTGACCACCGTGGGCTTGCCCTCGACCGAGAACTTCACGCGCGCGCCCTTCGAGCTCGGATGGAGGCCTTCCCCCGCTTGCATCACTCCGGCCTTCACGAGCTCCTCGTTGAACTCCATCATGTTGGCGAGATCCTTCTCGGTGGGCATGATTCCGGCCTCGGATTCCTCATTGGCCTTGACGATGACGATGCACCGCATCGGAGGTCTCCTTTCGAGTTGCGTACCGCGGGCAAGGAAACGCTGGCTCGGGCGATACTGCGACGCCGCCGGGGCAGTGGCTGTCAAAGGTCTGACAAGCCTCGTGAGAGGGCCGACTCAGCGCCGGGGATCGAATCTGGGGTCGATCTCGTTGGACGGCATCGCGTCTCCGAGGCGCGTGAACGTTCCCTGCTCGCGGATTTCCCGCGCCGCGTCCAGAAATCCCGACCAGGCGGCTCGCGCGAGCGCGCCTCCCACGCTGATCCGGCGGACCCCGAGCTCGGCGAGCTCCGAGACCGTAACGAAGCCGCTCCCTACCAGCACGTTGACGGGTTTGGGAGCGGCCGCCGCGACTACCGCCGCGATCGCATCCCGGGTGCGGATTCCGGGAGCGTACAGGCAGTCTGCGCCGGCCTCGGCATAGGCGGAGAGCCGACGCACGGTCTCGTCGAGATCGGTGCGCCCGACGACGAAGCCCTCGGAGCGACCGGTCAGGAGCACACTCGTCCCGCTCGCGTCGATGGCCTCGCGGGCCGCGCGAATCCGCTCGACGGCGAGGGGAAGGTCGAACAGGGGTCGCTCCGGATCGCGGGTCGAGTCTTCGATCGACAGACCCGCAACGCCCGTTTCCGCGGCGGCCGCGACGTTTCCCGCCACGCCTTCGGGCTCGACGGCGAACCCACCCTCGAAATCGCCGTTGACCGGGACGTCGACGGCGCTCACCACGGCGCGGAAGTGGCCGAGCGCCTCTTCCAGTGTCACGTGGTGGTCGGATCGCCCCACCGACCAGGCGAACCCCGAGCTCGTGGTGGCGAGCGCCGGGAAGCCGAGCTGCACGAGGACCTTCGCGCCGCCGACGTCCCACGGGTTGGGGATCACGAAGCAGCCCGATTCGTGGAGCGCGCGGAACGCTGCGACGCGTTCTGTAGCGCGCATCATGCCGCGCGGGCGGCGCCGAGGCCGGCGGCCCGGCCCGTGGCCCAGCCCCAGAGGAAGTTGTACCCCCCGATCGGGCCGAACGCGTCGAGCATCTCGCCGCAAAGATGGAGACCCGGCCGCAGGCGGCTCTCGAGCGTCCGCGGATGGACCTCCGAAAGAGCGACCCCGCCGCCCGTGACCTCCGCCTTGCGGTACCCCTCGTCCCCGGTCCAGGGTAGCGGATACCTCGCCAGGACCTCGACCAGGGAGTTCCGCTCCTCCCGCGTCAACCCGGCGAGCGGCCGCGCGGGGTCGACACCCGCCTCACTCAGGAGTCGGTCCGCGAGCCGGTCGGGGAGCTCGCGGCGCACGAGCGGACCGACGGTTCCCGAGCCCCCCTCCCGCAGACGGCGATCCCACTCCTCGGCGCTCGCCGCCGTCCATCGGACGTAGATCTCCTGCGGGTCGCCGCCGTCCATGAGCGACAGGACCGCGAGATGGGAGATGTCCAGAACCGCCGGTCCGCTGTAGCCGCGATGCGTGAACAGGAACCCGCCGACCGTGGCGAAGCGCCCCCTGGCAAGGGGCGCGTCGATCTCCACCGCGAGCGAGATGCCGGCCAGTTCCGCGTGACGGGGCGGGTCGCAGACGAGCGGCGTCAGCGCCGGATACGTGGGGTGGATGGTGTGCCCCAGGCGCTCGGCGATCCTGAGGCCCGCTCCGTCGCTGCCGCTGGCGGGCACGGACAGGCCACCGGTGGCGAGGACGACGGCGCGCGCGGGGATGTCCCCGCCGGCGTGCTCGACGCGCCAGGGCCGGTCGCTCACCGGTGGCTTCAAGCCGGTCACCCGCGTGTCGAACGCGATCTCCACGCCGAGCCCGCGCGCATGGTCGTACAGCGCGTCGCGCACGTCCCGCGACCGGTTCGATACTGGAAACAGCTTGCCCGTCTCCTCCTCGAGCGCGAGCGGAATCCCGAGGGTCTCCTCGAAGAACCTTCGCTGCTCGGGAAGCGGCCACGAGAGGAGGATCTTCTTGAGCGTGTTGGGCGACGAGGCGGTCACGAACTGGGAGGGCCGCACCCGGGAGGGGAGCACGTTGCAACGGCCGCCGCCGCTGATGACGATCTTCCGGGCGCCGTTGTCCGTGCTCTCGAGCAGGAGGACGTCGCGTCCCGATCCGGCGGCGAAGATGGCGGCCATCGTTCCGGCGGCGCCGGCCCCGACGACGACCACGGGATGGCTGGACCCGGCCACGCCGTCCAATGTCGGCGTCGTGCGAGCGATCGAGTAGGTTTCCGCACCGTGACCGGCACCGGACGATCGATCGCCGCGCTCGCGACTGCCCTTCTCCTCGCATCGTGTGCCGGGCGGCGGCCCGCCCCGACCGCCGATCCGGCGGTCGCCCTCATGGTCTCGGATCGGCTCTTCTTCGGACGGGACATCCCAGGCGGCGGAATGGTCTCGGACGAGGAGTGGGCATCGTTCCTCCAGGAGATCGTCACGCCGCGCTTCCCGCAGGGATTGACGGTCTGGCGCGCGGACGGGCAGTGGCTGGACGAAGCCGGCCGCACGGTGGGGGAGCCGGTGCTGGTCGTGGAAGTGCTGCATCCGCCCGGAGCGGAGCACGACCGCGCCATGGCCGAGATCGCGGACGAGTACGCCCGGCGCTTCCGCCAGGAAGCGGTCCTTCGCGTCACCATCGACGCGCGCTCCCGACTCTTCGAACAGGAGGGGCCTTAGAGGATGCATCGCCGCAATTTCGTCGCCTTCGGGCTCGTGCTAATCGGCTTGGTCCTTCCAGCGGCCGCCTTCGGGCAATCCGATCTGGCGGGCACGTGGGACGGCGCGTGGGGCAAATCGGCGGACACGCTCGCGGTCACGATGCGGTTTGCGGAGAGCGCCGGGGGATGGGGCGGCTCCTTCGACGCGGAGCGGCTTCGCGTCGAGGGCATTCCGTTCACGGAGGTCGCGTTCGAGCCGCCCGACGTCACGCTGCGGATGGTCGGGGACGCGACGACGATGGTGTTCACGGGAACCGTGAAAGGGGATTCTCTCGCGGGCACTCTGGACGAGGATGGCGAGCCCGGCTGGTTCGCGTTCGTCCGGACCGCCGACGTCGAGCCCACGGTGCACGAGGAGGAAGTGCGGTTCCGGAACGGCGACGTGGAGCTCGCGGGGACGCTGCTGCTCCCGGCCGGACCGGGACCGCACCCGGCGGTCGTGTTCCTGCACGGGTCCGGTCCGGAGGGTCGCTGGGCTTCCAACTACCTCGCTCGAGGGGTCGTGCGCGGCGGCATTGCGGCCCTCGTCTGGGACAAGCGGGGGGTGGGCGAGTCGGCGGGCTCCTGGGAAGACGCCTCCTTCGAGGACCAGGCGGGCGACGCCGCGGCGGCGGTCGCGCTCCTGCGATCGCGTCCCGAGATCGACGCCGAGCGGGTCGGGATCCACGGGCACAGCCAGGGCGGCACGATCGCTCCGCTGGTCGCCGTCCGCTCGAATGCAGACTTCGTGATCGGCTCCGCCGCCAGCGGGCTGCCCATGGACGACGTCGAGGTCTTCAGCATCGGGAACTTCGTCGGGATCCCCTCCATGTCCGGGGAAGAGGCCGAGCTAGCGCGCGCGTACGTCGAGGCGCTGGTCGACGTGGCCTACCATGGAGCGCCGCGCGACTCGCTCGACGCCCTAACGGAGCGCGCGCGGGGGCGCGAGTGGTTCTTCGAGCCGCCCGCGCCGGACGATTCCTACTGGGCCTTCTCCCGCCGCATCGCGGACTATGATCCGCTCGTCTGGTGGCGTCAGGTCGACGTGCCGGTCCTGCTGGTGTACGGAGCGGCGGACGAGCGCGTGCCCGTCGAGCCGAGCGTCGCGGCGATCACCGAAGCGCTCGAATCCTCTGGACATTCGGCGACCGTCAGGATCTTCGAGGGAGCCGACCACACGTTCCGCTTGCACCGTCCGGGGGACGAATGGCCGCGCACGGCACCGGGTTACCCGGATGCGGTCCTCGAATGGCTGGCCAACTTGTAAGATTTCTTCTACGCCCGTTGGCGTCACGGTCCTACACTCCTAGCAGCAATTCAACATTGGGAGGACCGATGGGACTGTTCGACAAGAAGGACGACAAGAAGAAGGAGGAGAAGAAGGCAGGAAAGAAGGCCGACTTCTCGAAGGTGCAGAGCGGCTCCTCGACGACCGCCAAGCCGGAAGCGAAGGCGGCTGCGGGAGCCAAGTCGTACACGGTGAAGAGCGGCGACTCGCTCTGGAAGATCTCCGAGCAGATGTACGGAAACGGGAACGACTGGCGCCGGATCTACGAGGCCAACAAGGATCGCATCCAGAATCCCGACGTGATCCAGCCCGGATGGGTGTTGACGATTCCCGCGCAGGCGGGCTCGACGGGAGAGGTCAAGTGAGCCCGGCCAGACGTTGGACCAGCATGATGCTGGCGCTCGTCCTGACGGCCACGCTGACTGCCCTGGCATGCCAGCGGGAAGAAGCCACCGACACCGCCGATGACACCGACATCGTCGAAGACGCGGGGCCGGCGCTGGACGTGAGCGACGTGGCGCTGGGGCGCTCGATCGGGCCCGATAGGAAGGTCGCAGAGGAGGTTGGGGACTTCGCGCCCACCGACACGATCTACGCCTCGGTCGAGACCTCCGGGACGGGGAGCGGCACGCTCTCCGCGCGGTGGACGTTCGAGGACGGTCAGGTCGTCGACGAGGGGACGCAGTCCGTCACCGGCGCGGGAGTGACCGAGTTCCACGTATCGAACCCGGCCGGCTGGCCCGCCGGGCACTACGAGGTGGTGATCTCCCTGGACGGCGACGAGGTCGATCGCAGCGGATTCGATGTGACGACCGGCACGTAGGGAAAGGGCGAGAGCTCCTGATTCCACGGTCGGGGAGGCAGCGCATGTTCGCGCGGCCTCCCCGATCTGCATTCCTCCTATATTCGGCCCCCGTATCCACGAAGACTTCCAGGAGGTCGCATGAGCGACGTGCAGATCAAGCAGATCGATGAGGTGGAGCCCTACTCCGGCCCCAACGCGCTCGAGGGAATCAAGTTCCGGCCCGTGGGACGCGCGCTGGGCGTGTCGGCGTGGGGGATGAACGTCATCGAGATCGCCCCGGGGACATCTGTCTATCCCGAGCACGACCACTCCCGGGACGGCCAGGAGGAGGTGTTCTTCGTCGTCCGAGGCTCCGCGACCTTGCGCACAGACGGGGACGAGCGTCGGGTCGAGGAAGGGAGTCTCGTGCGGATCGGGCCGGAGGAGAAGCGGAAGTGGATCCCGGGAGACTCCGGCGTCGTTCTCCT
>DASSBK010000216.1:0-17286 GCA_035698825.1 Gemmatimonadota bacterium | reverse complement strand
GCCGGAAGCGGGACTCCTGCGCGGAGGCCGTCGCCGCAGCGCCGACCACCAGCGCCGTGGCCGCGAGCGCGGCCTTCCTCCATCCAAGTTTCATGCCGCCTCCTCCAGTTCCGTGTAGTCGTCTTCGGACAGCTCGAGCGCCCCGGCCGCGACGTTCTCCTCGAGGTGCGTGAGGCTGGCCGTGCCCGGGATGGGGAGCATGACCGGAGAGCGCGCCAGCAGCCACGCCAGCGCGACCTGTGCGGGCGTGGCGTCGAGGCGCGCGGCGACACGAGTCAGCGCTCTTCCCGCGCCGCGCCGGCCACCTCCCTGGGCCAGGTCTCCCGTGGCGAGCGGAAACCACGGAATGAACGCGATCCCGAGCTCCTCGCATCGTTCCAGCACGTCCTCGGAGGACCGGTCGGTCAGGTTGTACCGGTTCTGCACGCTGACGACGTCGACGATCCCACGCGCGATATCGAGCTCGTCGAGGTCCACGTTCGACACGCCGATCAGGCGGATCTTCCCCTCGTCCTGCATCTCCTTCAGCGCGCCGATCGACTCTTCGTACGGCACGTCGGGGTCCGGGGCGTGGAGCTGGTACAGGTCGATCCGCTCCACGTTCAGTCGCTTCAGGCTGCCCTCGAGCGCCATGCGGAGGTGCTCGGGCCGAGCGTCGTTCGTCCACTCCGGAGCCGTGGGCCGCCGAAGCCCCCCCTTGGTCGCCACAACGACGTCGCCATATCTCCCGAGCGCTTCGGCGATCAGCTCCTCGGACACGCTGGGGCCGTAGGAGTCCGCCGTGTCGATGAAGTTCACGCCGAGCTCCGTCGCGCGGCGGAGCACGCGGATCGCGTGATCGGGGTCTTCGGGAGGTCCCCAGACGTCCTTCCCCGTAATGCGCATCGCGCCATACCCCAGTCGATTCACCACGAGCCCATCCCCGAGATCGTGAGTGCCCGCCGACGACGCCGAAACCGCCTCCATTGCCATGTGTCCTCCTCCGCCCGTTGACGATCCGCATTCGGTATGCAAGGCAGTATCGCATGGCGCCCATGCCACGGTTGTCATGCCGCGAACACGGGTTGACGCTCTTCCCGTCCATCGCCTATGATGAAGCTTCGATCTTCACCTCCTTCTCGAGAGGCGAACGTGAGAGTCCTCCCCACGCGCATCAGCATCCGACGAGTCGCCGATCCGCTCGATCGGCTCTTCGTCTAATCCGCGCGCGGGCGCTCACGGTCGGCACCACCCCCGTCTGAAAGAGCAGCTGCTCCTCCTTCGAGGGGCGCAGCCGTAGCCCGCGGGAGAAGCGTCTTCGCTTCTCCTCCGTGAACGCCCGCGCATCGTTCGCCGTCGAGTCCAGCGTTCACGAGGTCGCCATGTCCGAGATCGAAGAGCCCATTCCCGAGGAGTCCCTCGCTCCCGGTGAGCAGCCGCTCGCTCCCATTGAGCAGCCCCTCGCTGCCGTTGAGCACCCCCTCGCTCCCGCCGCCGAGACGTCTCCGCAGGGGAAACTCGCGTTGCTCAAGGAGGCGCTACGCGGGTCGTCGCTGGACTACACTCAGGGCCCGGTCGGGCATGCGCTCCTCATGCTCGCGATCCCGATGGTTCTGGAGACCGCGCTCGAATCGGTCTTCGCGCTGACGAACATCTTCTGGGTCTCGCGCCTGGGCGCCGGGGCGATCACGTCCGTTGGCCTGACGGAGTCGATCGTCACGCTGGTCTACACCATCGCGATCGGGCTCTCGATCGGCGTCACCGCGATGGTGGCGCGCCGGATCGGCGCCGGTGACCCGGAAGGGGCGGCGCGCTCGGCCGTGCAGGCGATCGCGCTCGGCGCCGGGCTCTCCGCGGCGATCGGTGTCTGCGGGATCCTCTTCGGACCGGAGTTCCTGCAACTCCTGGGCGCCGAGCCGGAGGTCGTGGCGGAGGGGTCGGGGTACGCCCGCGTGCTCCTCGGCGGGAACGCCACGATCATGCTCCTGTTCCTGCTGAACGCGGTCTTCCGCGGAGCGGGGGACGCGGCGATCGCGATGCGGCTCCTCTGGCTCGCCAACGGGATCAACATCGTCCTCGATCCGTTCCTGATCTTCGGACTGGGGCCGTTTCCCGAGATGGGCCTGACGGGGGCGGCGGTGGCGACCACGATCGGCCGGGGCACGGCCGTCGTCGTGCAGCTCGCCACGCTGCTGCGGCGGGGATCCCGCGTGCGGGTGCGTCGTCGTCACATGCGGCTGGACACTGCTCTGCTGTCCCGTCTTGTGAGCCTGAGCGCGACCGGGACGTTCCAGGTCTTTGTCGGAATGGCGAGCTGGATCGCGCTGATCCGGATCCTCGCGAGCTACGGGACGGAGGTCGTGGCCGGATATACGATCGCGATCCGCGTCGTCATCTTCGCGCTCATGCCCTCGTGGGGATTGTCGAACGCGGCCGCCACGATGGTCGGACAGGGTCTCGGCGCGGGAAAACCCGAGCGGGCGATCCGATCCGTCCGCCTGGCCGGCTGGTGGAGCGCGCTCGCGCTCGGGGCCGTGGGGCTCCTGTTCCTCGCCTTCGCCCCGTGGATCGTCCGCGTCTTCACAGACGACACCGCGACGAGTCGGTGGGCGGTCATGGGCCTCCGCATCGTGGCGCTGGGGTTCCCGTTCTACGGCTGGGGCATGGTGCTGGAGCAGTCGTTCAACGGCGCCGGCGACACCCGCACGCCGACCTGGATCAACATCGCCTGCTTCTGGGCGCTCGAGCTCCCCGCGGCGTGGTTTCTTTCCCGGGCCGGCATGGGTCCGATGGGGGTCTTCGTCGCCATCGCGGTGGCGTACTCGGCGGTGCCGGTCATCGCCGGCCGTGCGTTCAAGCGCGGGGGGTGGATGTCGGCGCGGGCCTAGGAAGATCGTCCCCTTGCGGGTTCCGAGATCCAGCGCGTACAATCATTCGTTCCCTGCTGGAAGCCCCATTCCTATCCAAAGGAGCCGCGTGCATCGACCGGCCGCGTGGATACGCGTCGCCCTGGCCGGGTTGAGCCTGGTCGCGGTTGCGACGCCCGCGTTCGCAGATCCCGACCTTCCCCGCATCCGCTGGAACGACAACGCCCGACCTGCCGGAACGCTCGTCGACGGCGCCCTTACGCTGAGGCTCGAGCTCGTCCGTGGAGAGTGGCACTATCTGGGTGACGATCGCCCGGGAGTCGAGGTCCTCGCCTTCCGCGAGATCGGCCGCGATCCCGAGAACCCGGGACCCATGATCCGCGTGCCGCTCGGCACCGAGATCCGGGTCACGGTCGCCAATCCCCTCGACGTTCCGCTGGTCGTCCACGGCCTCGCCGCTCGCCGCGTCACAGACATGGATTCGCTCGTCGTGCCCGCCGGCGAGGAGCGCGAGGCGCGCTTCGTCGCGGACGTCGAAGGCACGTACTACTACTGGGGGACGACAACCGGATCGCGGCTGGTCTTCGAGGAACCGGACTCGCGGCTCTTCGAGGACAGCCAGCTGAACGGCGCGCTGATCGTCGATCCGCCGGGCGCGGCCCCCGGCCGCGACAAGGTCATGGTGCTCTCGATCTGGTTCGAGCGGCCGCCCGCCGGGCAGGAGCTCGACTGGCAAACCGAGACGATGACGATCAACGGCCGGCCATGGCCCCTGACCGAGCGGCTGGAGTACGCGCTCGGCGACTCCGTCCACTGGCGGCTGATCAACCTGACCGATCGCGGCCACCCGATGCACCTGCACGGCTTCTTCTTCGACGTGGACGCCGCCGGGAACATCCAGCGCGCCGATCGCGCCTGGCCTGGCGAGCGACGACTCAACGCGACGCATTTCATGCGTGTCGGGGAAACGGCGGACATCTCGTGGCTGGCGGACCGGCCCGGCGGCTGGCCCTTCCATTGCCACATCAGCTACCACGTCGTCCCGAACGTGCTCCCCGGGGAGTATTCGAACGGGCTGGCGCGGGACGAAGCGCTCCTCCACGGCATCCACTCCGCGAACCCCCACGGGCATGTCGTGGAGGGGATGGGCGGTCTCGTCATGGGGATCACGATCCGGCCGCCCGAAGGCTACGCGACCGAGGTCCTCCCGGAGCGGCTGCTGCGGCTCTTCGTGGAGAGCGATTCTCTGCCCGGCGAGCGGCGCCGGTTCGCGTTCGCGCTCGCCGGCGAGGACGGCGAGCCGCCCGCGGGTCCGGCGGCCTGGCCGGGTCCGACGCTCGTGGCGTGGGTCGGCCAGCCGACGGGCGTGCGCGTGATCAACCGGATCGACGAGCCGACCCAGGTCCACTGGCACGGCCTCGAGATCGACAGCTACTTCGACGGCGTGGCCGGGATCGGGGGCTATCTCGGCGCGACCACGCCCGCGATCCTGCCCGGGGACTCGTTCGAGATGCGGATCACGCCACCCCGCGCGGGAACCTACATGTACCACACGCACTTCAACGACGTCCGCCAGCAGAGCGCGGGACTCTACGGCGGCTTCGTCGTGCTGGATGCCGGCCAGTCCTGGGACCCTGAAACCGACCGCGTTCTGATTCTCAGCACGGGCTCGGATCCGGACATGCTGCCGCTCCTGAACGGCAGTCACGCTCCCGCGCCGCTCGCCCTCGAGACCGGGATCACCTACCGCCTGCGGCTCATCAACATCACGCTGTTCAACGCCGGGGCCGAGGTCCGGCTCCTGCACGACGGCTTCCCCGTCTTCTGGCGGGCCGTCGGCAAGGACGGGGCGGCGCTGCCGGCCAACCAGCGGACGATGCGTCTGGCCGACCGGACGTCGGTGAGCGTCGGGGAAACGATGGACTTCGAGTTCCGCCCGCCGGAACCCGGCGAGTACCACCTCGAGGTTCGCTCGCCGATTGGCGAGCTGTTCGTCGATCAGCGGATCGACGTCAGCGAATCGCCCGCTCCAGTGTCCGCTTCCATCTCCCCGTAATCGCGGGAGATCTCGAGTCACGTCGGTTCAGCGGCTGGACCAGTGGACGTGCAGGATCTTCCAGCCCGCATCGGTCGGCAGGAGGATGATCGTCTCGGCGCCGTGCGCGTCGATCGCCTGACCGCGGAACTCGCCCTTCGATTCGCTCTCGCTGACCCACAGGGCCATGCCGGGGCGCACGATCACGCCCTGCTGCAGGATCGTGGTCTCGACCGCGGCGGCGAACTCCATGTCCGACGATAGGTGGGAGGCGCGGTACTCGGCGAGCGTCTCGGCCTCTCCCGCTTCGTAGACGACGAGGTCGCGGTGCAGGTAGCCGAGCGCGGCTGTCGAGTCTCCTGCCGCGAGCGCACCCTTGAACCCCTCGACCACCGCGCGCACAGCCAGCTCGTCCACGGTGGGCTCCGGTTCCTGGGCGAACCCCTTCTCGGAACACGCGAGCGCGACGACCAGGGCAACCGCGATCGCAGGAAGACCGGGACCGCGCGCCATGAACGTCGCCTCCTGAGAGAGAGTGGCTGTCGGGGCTCCCGGGGGTAAGATACCGAGTGGTCATGTCGAAACCACGCACTGCTTTCTGGCGCGGCGCGATCGCCGGGCTCCAGCGACTCCCGCAGGGATCGCTGTCGCGCCTGGCGGGCCGGCTCGCCGAAGTGCCGATCCCCCGCGCGATGCGGCGGCGGGTGCTCTCCGCGTTCGCGCGAGCGGTAGGCGCGGATCCGGACGAGGCCGAGCTGGCGCTCGAGGAGTATGCGACGCTCGACGCCTTCTTCGTTCGTCGGCTGCGCCCCCGCGCGCGGCCGTGGCGGGCGGACCCGTCGGGTGCGGGCTCGCCCGTCGACGGGATCGTGGGACAGGTCGGGCGGATCGCCCGGGGGCGGCTGGTCCAGGCCAAGGGCATCGAGTACACGGCCGAGGAGCTGCTCGCCGACGATCGTCTCGTCGCGCGGCTGGACGGCGGGTGGTTCGCGACGCTCTATCTCGCGCCACGGCACTACCACCGCATCCACTCTCCCACTGGGGGCGGCATCGGCGCGGCTCGGCACGTGCCCGGGAATCTGCTCCCGGTCAATCCGCCCTCGGTGGCGGCGGTCCCCGGGCTCTTCGCTCGCAACGAGCGCCTCGTCTGCGAGATCGACGGAACGGGAGGCGACGTGGCGGTCGTGGCCGTGGGAGCGACGAACGTGGGACGCATCGAATCGCTCTTCGATCCCGCCTGGAACGGGCCGCGGGGTGGAGTGACGAACCGCGGCCGGCGAGGAGCCGCGCGGGGACGCGCGATCGACTCGCGCCGCTACGACCCGCCGATCGCGGTCGCGGCCGGCGACGAGCTCATGGCGTTCCACCTGGGATCGAGCGTCGTCGTGCTCCTCGAAGCCGGCCGCTTCGATCTCGACTCACGCGTCGTCCCCGGCCGCGAGATCCGCGTCGGCGATCCCTTGGCCAGCGCGGTCCTCGCCGTTTAATGACGCGATTTCTTGTAACGATCCATGGACGACCCTCGATGGCATCAGTCTCGCATTGCGGTGTAGATTCGGCGCGCCCCGGACATTCGGGCGCATCTCCCAACGGTTGACGATTCGGTGAACACCATGGAACGCAGGCTCTCCGCGATCCTCGCGGCCGACGTGGTCGGCTACAGTCGCCTCATGGGACGCGACGAAGAGGGGACGCTCGCCTCCCTCAAGGAAGTGCGGGCGAACGTCGTCGATCCGGCGATCGCGGAGCGTCACGGCCGGATCGTGAAAACGACGGGCGACGGTCTCCTGGTGGAATTCCCTAGCGTGGTCGATGCCCTGCGCTGCGCGGTAGACGTACAGCAGAGCATGGCGGAGCGCGGCGCGGGAATCCCGGAAGATCGACGGCTACAGTTCCGCGTCGGGATCAACCTCGGAGACGTCATCATCGACGGCGATGACATCTTCGGAGACGGGGTCAATGTCGCGGCGCGGCTCGAGAACATCTCGGACCCCGGCGGGATCTGCATTTCTCAGGGGGCCTGGGACCTGGCCCGGGGACGGGTGGACGTCCCGTTCCGCGACCTCGGCGAGGTCCCGGTAAAGAACATCGCCCGTCCGGTCCGGGTCTATGGGTTTCGCTTTGACCCCCACCGGACGCCCGGAGCGGAGGTCGAGGATCAGGCCCCGGAGAAACGATCGATCGCGGTCCTTCCCTTCGCGAACTGGAGCTCGGATCCGGAGAACGAGTTCTTCAGCGACGGGATCTCCGAGGAACTCATCAACCTCCTGACCAAGCTTCCGCAGCTCCAGGTGTCGGCCCGCACGTCGTCCTTTGCGTTCAAGAAGAAGGAGATCGGCGTCCAGTCGATCGCCAGGGAACTGGGAGTCAAGTCCGTCCTGGAAGGCAGCGTCCGCCGCGCGGGTAAGCGCATCCGTATCACCGCACAGCTGATCGACGCGGACTCCGGCTTTCACATGTGGTCCGAGACGTTCGACCGCGAGCTCGAGGACATCTTCGCCGTGCAGGACGAGATCGCGCGCAGCATCGTGGACGCGCTGGAGATCACGCTCAGCCCGAAGCAGGAGCGGGCGATCGAAAAGGCCCCGACCGCGGACGTCAACGCCTACGACTGTTACTTGCGCGGTCGGAGGTTCCTGCACGATCAGCGCGGCGGACTGAAGCCCGCCCTGGATGAATTCTCCCGAGCGATCGCGATCGACCCCGGGTTCGCGCTGGCCTATGCCGGTCTCGCCGACACTGCAGGGGTGCTGTACATGTGGTACGAGAAGGACGAGGCGAACCTGAAGCGGGCCGACGAGGCGAGCCTACGGGCGCTCGAGCTGGATCCGGATATGGCCGAAGCCCACGCCGCCCGAGGGCACGTGCTGACGCTCCAGAAGCACTACGAGGAGGCGGAGCGAGAATTCGAAACCGCGATCAGCCTAGATCCGACGCTGTACGAGGCGTACTACTTCTACGGCCGTGCGGCCCTGATGCAGGGAAAGTACGAGAAATCCGCGCAGATGTTCGAAGGCTCAATTGCCGTGCGACCGGACGACTATCAGGCCCCGCTCCTCGTGACTCAGGTCTATCGCTCGCTCGGACGGGAAGCTGAGGTGCGCGCGGCTTACGAGCGCGGCGGGCGCCTGGTCAAGAAGCACGTCAAGCTCAACCCCGACGACGTGCGCGCCCTCGTCCTGGGAGCACACGCGCTTCTGGAATCGGGCGAGACGGAGACCGCCAACGAGTGGGCGAAGCGGGCGCTCGAAAAGGGCCCCGACGACCGAGGAGTCCTCTACAACCTGGCTTGCTTCTATGCCCTTGCCGGAGAGAACGAGACCGCCATCGACTGCCTCGAAAAAGCCGCCGCGGTGGGGCGCGTGACGAGAGAGTACGTCGAACACGACAGCGATCTCGACCCGATCCGGGAGGAGCCCCGCTACCTGGCCCTTCTGGAGAAGCTCTAACTCAGCAGCAAGGCGCTAGATCCCCAGCCAGTACGTCAGCTTGACGAGAAAAACGTTGTCAGCGGCGGTCGAGAACAGGTCGTCGGCATCGCGGCCGAGATCGAAGTCCCCTTCGTCGAACTCCGTATTCCGATCCTGCGTCCACACGAGGAACAGCGTCGAGCCGGGCACGTACTCCCACCGGTAGACCAGGTTCCCGCGCAGCGAGCTGAAGCTGAAATCGGGGTCGTCGAAGGTGAACGTCTGCGCGGGTCCCGCCCCGTCCGGATCGACCGAGTACACTCCTTCGTTCAGGGCGATCGTTCCCATGTCCTCGCCGTACACGAGCTTGTCGAGCGTGCGGGGGGCCGCGAACTCCTTGAAGCGGCCGAACTCGTTGCTCGAGAAGAAGGGCTGAAGGAAGAGCTCGAGCGACATCCTGGGGGTGAATGTCCAGTCCAGCCGCGTGTTCATCGAGAACGTGTTCTGATCCAGGTCCGAGAACACGTACCGGCTGCCGTAGAACGTCTCCGCCGTCGCGTCCTCGACCGTCGTCACGTACTGGGCCGCGGACTCGCTGTGCTCGAAGTACGGACCCAGCGAAAGCGAGATGTTCGAGGCCGGCTTGTACGTGAAGTTCAGGTAGAGCGCGTATTCCCGGGACCCGTCCTCGATCCAGGTGTAGGTCGGCTCGACGGACGCCACGAACCGCTTCCGCGAGTCGGTGGCGATGAACAGGTCGTGGAAGCCATGACCGGGCGACTTCACCACCGGCCCGCCCCGTGTGGCGCGATCGTCGAACGCCGATGGACGCACGAGGTTGAACACGCTCACCTCCCAGTAGTTCGGGAGTTCCGCGTACCCGCTCCAGTGGATCTGCCGCTCGTTCAGGTCGCCATCGAAGTTGGTGCGATTCTGAGCGCCCACCCGAAGCTGCAGATAGCGGTACCGGCTCGTCGGCTCGGTCCAGCGGCGCTGCACGTTGCCGTGCAGCCAGACGAAGTCGGCTTTCGTCTGGAATCCCAGGTCGTTGATCTCGAAGCCCGGGCTGCGGGCGGCCAGTGAGGCTTCCCACATCCACAAGCCGGCTTCCTTCGCGATCCGGTTATAGGTCGCCCAGCCGCGGATCGACTCCAGCGTCGGGTCGAAACGGTCGGTGAAGAGGCCGTTGGAGCCGTGCTCGCGGTCGGGGCGCTGGAAGTAGCGCGCGCTCGACTCCTGGATCCTGAGGATGGCGTCCGGATCGCCGGACACGTTCGAGAACGCGGCGTTGCCGAGGTAGTGATACGTCCGATCCCCCCACCACCACTCGGCATCCCCCCCGAGCGCCTCGGCGTGAGTGGGCAGCAGGGCCTCGAGGTCGGAGTCGTCGAAGCTGCGCGTGACCGAGGTCACGATCCCGCCGACCTGGAGGTCGCCATCGAGGAGGTCCTGCTTCGCCCGGCCGACGATGTAGCCGGTCAACGGCTCCACCTCCTGCTCGAATTGCTCTCCACCGAGCACCGCCACGTCCGCGCGCTCGCGCTCGGTGACCGCGCCCAGGACCCCGATCGAGGTCCCGGCGCGTGTCCGACCGGTCAGCTTGGCGGCCCCCAGGATCGTGGTCGCGTCCGGCACGTCGGCGAAGTCGCCGGCGTCGAACGCCAGGCCTGAGCCCTGCGGCGCGCGCCCGATCCGGCGCGTGAACAGCAGATCCAGCGAGGAGATGTTGCTGCACGTGAAGCACCACAGGCCCCCGTAGCTGAACAGCCCGCTCCCCTCGATGAAGAACTCTCGCTTCTCGGGGAAGAAGGTCTCGAAGGCCGAGAGGTTCACGACCGCCGGATCGACCTCCGCCTGGCCGAAGTCGGGATTCACGGTCGCCGAAACGGTCAGGTTCGACGTCAGCAGGTACTTCAGGTCCGCTCCGACCCGGTAGTCCTGGTCGCGCTTTTGCGCGAACGGATCGTCCGGGTCGATCTCCGCCGCCGTCTCCATCTGCGCGACGGCGTAGGGAAGGAGCTCGAAGCGGTTCGGGCTCGCGTTGGGGATCGAGAGACCCTTCAGGTGGCCGTAGCGGGCCGGCCCTCCCTGCTGATCGCGTGTCCAGAACGACCAGAGCTGGAATTCGTTCAGCCGGCTGACCTCCCGCTCGATCTGGAGACCCCAGGTCTGCTCCGCGCCGCGCGGGAACCGGAGCTGCGCGAAGGGGATCGCGATCTCGGCGGTCCAGCCGAGGGAATCGATCTCGGCTTCCGCGCGCCACACGGGATTCCAGGAGTAATCCAGATTCGAGCCCCCCGGGCCGTACGCATCCATCCGGGTCTCGGTGGGATTGATCGTGAACTCCGTCTGGCCGAGGTGATCCAGGAACGTGTCGAACGTGATCGTCAGCCGGTCACCCGGCGGATCGGAATCGCGCCGCGCGAGCCGGCCGACGACGCCCCGGGATCCGAGCGAGTCGTACATCCTGGCGCCGATGTACAGAGTCTGGTCGTCGTAGACGAACCGCACTTCGGTCGGCTGCGACGCCGGCCGGCCTTGCGCGGGCTCCGTCTGCAGGAAGCGCGTGACCGCCGGCGCCGTCCGCCAGATCGCTTCGTTCAGCTTTCCATCGAGTTCGATCTCGCCGTCGAGCCGGACCGCCTCCGCGACGGGGGCCAGCCGGTCGTGCTCGGGCGTGCCCGCCGCCGGGGTGGCCAGGGCCTGAGCATCGGCCGCCGCGAGCGTGGCGGCGGGAGCCGGGGCCCCGCTCGACTGCGCGCGGGCGACGACCGGAATCCAGAACAGCGCCGCGAAGGCGATCGGGGTCCAGCGAAACATGGGAATATGCCTCCACGGCGTTCGAGTCCGACCCGGTTCGACGCTCTCCCATTGGATGGACGGATCCTCCATAGGGTTGCAATCGCTCGCCCGCCCCGCTTCTTGACCGGCGGAAGGGCTCCCGGTAACTAGGACGCCCGTTCTGTCTCACAAATCGGAAAATGAAGGAGCCCCACATGGCCGAGCGCGTCGTTCTTCGGGTAGGTACGGTAAAGGGGGTGTACGGATTCGAGTCGGACGGCGAGCGCGACGGATGGCGCATCGGTCCTCCGCTCCTGCCGGAGTGGCGTATCGACGCCCTGCTCATGGATCCTGAGGATCCCGGTCATCTCCTCGTGGGGACCTCCCACGAGGCGTGGGGCGCGACATTGCGCGAGACTCGCGACGGCGGACAGACGTGGGCCCAGATCCCGCTGCGCTCGCCGGAGGATCCGGCCCCGTACCCCCTGCGGCGCGTCTGGCAGCTCGTGCGGGGGCCCGAGGCCCACACGCTCTACGCCGGCGTCGAGGAAGCCGCGCTCTATGTAAGCCGTGACGACGGGGCATCCTGGACGGAGCTCGAGGCTCTGACCCGGCATCCTTCGCGTCCCCACTGGATGCCCGGGAACGGCGGGCTGTGCCTCCACACGATCCTGGTCGACCCTCAGGATCCTCGACGCATATGGGTCGGAATCAGCGCCGTGGGAGTCTTCGGGACGACCGACGGCGGGGAGACATGGACCCCTCTCAACGACGGCCTCCCGCCGATGAAGACGACCGGCTCGCCGGACGAGGACGCCGCTTTCTGCATCCACAAGATGGTGCTGGACCCGTCGAACCCCGACAGGCTGTTCATGCAGTTCCATGCGCACACGATGACGCCCGATGGCAAGCGCAGCAGCGGAGTGTTTCGAAGCGATGACGCGGCCGTCACATGGAAACCGATCGACCGGGACCTGCCGCTGAAGTTCGGCTTTCCGATGGCGCTCTCGCGGCGCGGCGAGCTGTTCGTCATGCCACTGGTCTCCGACGAGAACCGCGTATTCGAAAAGGGGAAGCCGTCGATGTGGCGTTCCGAGAACGGCGGCGAGTCCTGGCGGCAGCTCGATGCCCGACCGGACCCGGAGCCGATCTTTTCCGGCGTCCTGCGCGACGCGATGGCGCTGGACACCCGCCAGCCGACCGGCGTTTACGTCGGCACGACCGGCGGCGATGTGTACGCCTCCCCGGATGCCGGCGAGAGCTGGCAGCGCCTTCCGGCACGGCTGCCGCGCGTGCTGTGCGTGCGCGCGGAGACCTATGACTGAGGGGTCCGATGGCTCACGTGACGCTCGAAGTGCCCCGAATCCTTCGTGACTGCACGGCGGGCGAGTCCCGGGTCGACCTCGATGCGGAGGAACTCGAGAGCGCCGCGCAAGCGATCCGAAACAGCTGGCCGCTCCTCGCGACGCATGTGTTCACCGAGGCCGGCGAGCTCCGTCCCCACGTGCTGATCCTGCACAACGATCGTCTCGTTCCCCGGCCGCCCGGGCGCGACCTGCGGCTGGCCGACGGCGACCGCCTGGCGATCGTGCAGGCCGTGAGCGGCGGCTGATGGAGTCGTAGACGCTCTAGCCGCGGCGCTTGAAGAACTGGATCTCCCGTTCGTGCTTCTCCGCCGCGGACCGTGTCTTGAACGTCCCCAGGTTCCGGCGCTTGCCGGTCTTCGGGTCCTTCTTCCGCGAGTAGAGCCTGTAGCGACCGTCCTTGAGCTTGCGAATCATGAGCAGCCTCCCTCATGGGACTGCCTGACGAGGTTGCGCGCGACGCCTTGCGTGGTGAAGATGGACGCCGGGTGGCGGATGCCGCAATCAGCTCGACGGCGGTACGGGAGTCCCGTCGTTCAACCGGGGAGGCAACGATGATCGACGACGAGAATGGGATCGGTACGCGAGTCGCCTGGGGTGCCGTGGTGGCCGGGAGCCTCGTCGCTCTCGCCGTCGGACTCGTGCTGGCGATTCTGGGACTCGGTCTCGGCCTGGGCGCCGTCGACGTCGTGTCGGGGGCAGATGCCGACGCGGGGACGATCACGGGCGCGGTGGGGGTGTGGTGGACGGTTTCCGCGCTCCTCTCGCTCTTCGTCGGTGGATGGGTTGCGGGACGGATCGGCGGCGGGTTGTTCGCGCCCGGGGGCGTGTTCGTCGGGATCCTGGTCTGGGCTCTGACGACGCTCGCCTCCTTCTACGTCCTGACCACGCCGGTGAGCACGGTGATCGGCGGACCGATGGCCGTCGCCACCGACAGCGTGTACGCGGTGCTGAGCGATGCGGAGGCCCAAGCGGGGCTGGACGTCGCGCCGATCGAGGGGCTACCCGAAGAAGACGCCGAGGACGTCGAGGAGATGCGCACTCAGGCCGCGCGGGAGCTGGCCGCCCGGGCCGAGGGTGCGATGGCGGCGGGGATGTGGGCGGCGTTCACGCTGCTGCTCGGCGCCGGGGCCGCCGTCGCCGGCGCCTGGTTCGCGACCGAGCCACCCGCTTGGTCTCGGCCCCGGCCATTCGTCTGAGCCGGTAGCTCGACCCCGCCGCGCGCTACTCCGTGCCGGCGCCGAGCGTGTCGATCGTGCGGATGTGCTCGCGGGCCTGATTCAGCTGGCTGTCCACGTGCGCCGGCGTGCGCAGGATCCGCCCGCCCGTATCGGCGGGGGCAGTGTCCGGGTCCCCGGTGCTGCACGCGAAGCAGGAGATCCCCACGAGGAGGAGCGCCGTGCGTCGCGCCCTCCCTCGTCGCGCCGTAACGCGCGCGCCGACCCGGCTCACGGCGTCACCCGGTCCAGGGGCCCCTCGCGGTAGAGCCAGCCGCCGACCATCGTCGCGATCGGGAGCTCGAAGAGCCCCCAGATGGTGGAGATCCCCACCATGTCCTGCGGGAAGATCTCCCACGCGATGTTGTAGACGTACCAGAACGCGTACAGGATCGCCCAGCCGAAGAGTCCCGCGAGAATGGTCGCCTTCGGGCCCGGGCCGTACCGCGGCCGGATCGCGGCGTAGAGCCATACCAGCAGGAGACCGAGCACGAACGTCATCGCGACGAAGATCGCGATGTCGGAGCCCGTCGGAGTCTCCATCCCCATCGCCGCGGCGGCGGCTTCCATGCGTTCCCGCAGAATCACCTCGTGGAGGAGCCATTCCCCGAGATTGAGCACCACACCGGCCGCCAGCCCGCCCGCGATCACGCGACCCCAGTGGATCCGGTTCACACGCGCCTCCTCGAATGGGCTACCATGTGCGGAGTGAGGTTTCCATTCTATCCGCGAATCGCGCCGTCCAGCAAGCGGCGCGCTCAGGCGTAGCGGAACGTGCGGACCGCGATCCAGCCGACGGCGAGCGCCGCCACCGCGAGCGCGATTCCGTAGGGCAACGCCGCCGCCGCGCCGGCCTGGAAGCTCATCAGCCGGTGGAGCGCGGCCATCGTCCAGCCCGTCGGAAGCGCCATGGCGATCGACTGCGCCCACCCGGGAGTGACCTCGATCGGCCACCAGCAGCCTCCGAGCGCCGCCAGGAGGTTGGCGGCGAAGACTCCGAGGCCGACCGCCTGACCCTCGGTGCGGGTGACGTTGCCGGCCACGATCGCGAGCCCCGCGCACAGGGCGGCCCACGCGAACAGGATCGCGAGGACCATCCCCGGATCGGGTCCCCACTCGACCCCGAAGAGCAGCGTGCCCATGGCCATCGCGAAGCCGATCTGGACGATCGCCAGGCCCATTCGCGAGGCCCATTTCCCAGCCACGACCCCGGCCCGTGGCAGCGGCGTCGAGGCCACCCGCCGCAGGAGGCCGTCGCGGCGCTCGATCACGAGCAGCACCGCGCCGGAGGTCAGGAGGACGAGGAGCGTGAACATCACCATCGTTCCGGGGACCGCCTGCTGGAATCCCATGGGCGGCTCGGCCGCCTCGCCCGCCGACTGCACGTCGAGCGTGAAGAGCCGCGGTCGGGCTCGCTCGCGCGCCAGCCCGGCCGCGGTCACCGAGTCGCCGGCGCTGGCGACCAGCGCGGCGTCGGCCAGGAGACCGTAGACCGCGCGCGCGACCCGGATCTGATCGCGCTGCGCCGTCGGGTCGAGCTCCCCCTCGCGCTCGAGCCGCGCCGGGACGCGCCGTCCCCCCATCAGCGAGTCGGTGAACCCCGCGGCCAGGACGAGCCGGCGCGGGGCCGCCGCCGAGTCGGCGGGCGGGGCGGCCACGGGCCGGACTTCGAACCCCTCCGCCGAGAGCCTCTCCTCGAGCGCGTCCGCGAGAAACCCGGCCGGCTCCGGAGCGACGAGGTCGAGCGTGGGCTTCTCTTCCATGCCGCCGCGCATGCCGCCCGTCACGGTGCCGATGAAGAAGAAGAACACGGGCGGCATGGCGAACGTCCAGAGCAGCGTTTCCCGCTGGCGCAGCAGGTACCAGAGATCCTTCCGCGCCACGAAGAGGGCGGACCTCAGGAAGCTCACGCCGCCCACCCCCGAAGCCGGCGCGACACGATCCAGCCGAGCACCAGAGCGAGAGCGGCGGCGCCCGCCATCGAAACGGCGAGAACCCCGGGCTCGAGCGCGCCGTCCATGACCGCTCGCAGCCGCAGCAGCGCCCAGCCGTTGGGGGTCAGTCGCCCCAGGGAGGCCATCCAGTCGGGCATCGCCTCGAAGGGGAAGAAGCTTCCGCCGAGCATCGCCAGCGGCAGGGTCACGGCGTTGACCAGCACGTTGCCCGCGCGCTCGCTCTGCGCCAGGACCTGGACGACGGTGAACAGCGCGAGCAGCGCGAGGCCCACGAGCGCGAGCCAGAGGAAAGCCAGGGGCAGATTCTCGGCCTCGATCCCGAAGAGCCAGCGTCCGGCCGCCAGGCCGATCGCGGAGACGGCCGCGAGCGCGGTGGACCCGGCCAGCCACTTCCCCGCCACCAGCCACCCCGCGCTCCGCGGCGTGACGAGGGCTCGCCTCAGGGTCCCCTGCCGCTTCTCGCTCCACATGTCGATCGAGAGGCCGGACGCCATGAAGAGGATCGCGAGGATCAGCATCCCGGGGAAGAAGGCGCGCGCGAAGTCGAACTCCTCGCCCGCCTCGGCGACGGTCTCGAGCTCGATCGCGGGCGGCAGGAGCCACGCGCCCGCCTCCTCGCCGCTTCGGTTGAACGCCGTGGCGATGGCCGCGACGGCGGTGTCCGCTGGGAACCCGTCGCGATCGGGGGCCGACACGATCCGGTCGATCGGATCGTCGAACACGCGGCGCAGGACCTCGGCCGCCTGGAGCTCGATGTCGAGCGTCTCCTCGAGGATCTCCGGCAGCACGCTCTCGCTCGGGTTGGTGACCAGCTCCAGCGAGGCGGGCTCTCCGTTCAGCACCGCGTTGCCGAACCCATCGGGGATGAGCAGCAGTCCGGACGCGTCGCCGTCCTCCATCCGCCGGCGGCCTTCCGCGGGCTCGACCGGCTCGACCACCACGAGGTCAGCCAGAGGACCCTGCTGGAATCCCCCGATCAGGAGTCGGCCCACCAGCGTGCCGTCGCTGTCGGCGACCAGGAGCTTCGCCTGGGGGGAAGCGCCGTTGCCGAACACGAGCACGAGGAGCCCGCCCACCATGAGCGGGATGCCGACCCAGAGGAGCAGCGCGGGCCAGTCGTTCTTGATCCGCAGCAGGTCCTTGCGCGCGGCGGACAGCAGGAACCGCACTACTCGCGGAGCTCCTTGCCGGTGAGCCGGATGAACAGGCTCTCAAGGCTCGGCCGCGTGACCGTAGTCTCGCGAACCGCCGCTCCCGTTCCCGCCACCGCGTTGAGGATCTGGGAAAGCCGGCGCGACGCCTCGGGGACCGCGAGGGCGATCTGGTCCTCGCCCGCCGCCACGACCTCCACTCCGTCGAGCGACGTCACGGCCTCCCGCACGGCGGCGGGATCGAGCGTTCCGGCGAGCCGCACCAGGTCCCTTTCGCCCATCGACCCGCGGAGCTCTTCGAGTGTCCCGGAGGCGATGATCCTGCCGTGATCGAGGATCGCGAGGCGATCGCAGAGCGTCTCGGCCTCTTCCATGTAGTGGGTCGTGTAGAGGACGCAGATTCCCGCCGCGGCCTGCGCGCGCACCAGATCGAGGAGGCGGACGCGGCTCTGGGGGTCGACCCCGACCGTCGGCTCGTCGAGGAGCAGCACTTCGGGCTCGTGCACGATCCCGCAGCCGAAGTTCAG
>DASSBK010000215.1:0-8305 GCA_035698825.1 Gemmatimonadota bacterium | reverse complement strand
TCAGCGCCCACTTCAGATGCGCGAGCGAGATTCCCTCGTCGACCCACAGGCCTTCGATCTGATGGAAGAACGGCGAGTGGGAAGCGTCGGGGGTGTCGCTGCGGAACACGCGGCCGGGGCAGACGATGCGAACCGGGGGCGCCTGGGATTCCATGACGCGGATCTGGACAGGCGAGGTGTGGGTCCGCAGGAGCCGGTCCATCCCCGCGACGTAGATGGTGTCCATCTCTTCACGCGCGGGATGACCGGCTGGGATGTTGAGCGCTTCGAAGTTGTGCCAGGGGGTCTCGACCTCGGGGCCGGTGGCGACCGAGAACCCCATCCGCCGGAAGACCTCGAGCAGCTCGTCGGTGACGATCGAAAGCGGATGGCGGGTTCCCTGCCCGCGACGCCGGCCCGGCAGCGTGACGTCCACCGTCTCGTCCGCCAGACGGCGCGTCAGCTCACCGCCGGCGAGCTCCTCTTCACGCGCCGCGATCGCGCGCTCCAGCCCGCCCTTCACTTCGTTGACGAGCTCGCCGGCCCTGGGTCGCGCGCTGGGCTCGAGCCCGCCGATCGCCTTGGCCTCGGCGGTGAGCTGGCCCTTCTTGCCCAGGATGCGGACGCGGATCTCCTCGACGTCCGCCGGGCCCGAAGCGGCCTCCAGCTGCCGCTCCACCTCGCGGCGGAGTTCCTCCAGCCGCTCGCGGAGCGCGTCCATCATCCGCCCCGGAGGCCTAGAGCTGCGCTTTCGCCGTCGCGGCCAGCTCCGCGAACCCGTCGGGATCGTTGATCGCGAGCTCGGCCAGCAATTTCCTGTCGATCTCGATCTCGGCCGCTTTCAGGCCGTGCATGAAGCGCGAGTACGAGAGCCCGTGCTCACGGGCGGCGGCGTTGATGCGGGTGATCCAGAGCTTCCGGAACTGCCGCTTCTTGTCGCGACGGTCGCGATAGGCGTACTGGAGCGCGCGCTCCAGCGTCTCTTTCGCGGGCATGTAGAGCTTCGAGCGCGAGCCACGATAGCCGCGAGCGGCTTTCAGGATCTTCTTCCGGCGCTTGGTGCGCTGGACGTTGTTCGATGCGCGAGGCATGGGATTCCTCCTGTTCTGCCGTTCGCCCTACGAGGACAGGAGCCGGTTCACGCGGCCCTCGTCGGCTTTGTGCACATATGTGGACTTACGCAGCGCCCGCTTCCGCTTGCCCGCCTTCTTGGTCAGGATGTGGCGGAGAAACGCCTTCTTGCGCTTGATCTTCCCGTTCGCCGTCTTCTTGAACCGCTTCGCGGCGCCGCGGTTGGTCTTCATTTTCGGCATGCTGTCCCTCCGGGATGCTGGGCTCGCGCTTGTTTACTTGCGCGTGTTGGGCGCCAGAATCAGAAACATGTTGCGGCCTTCCAGCCGCGCCTGCTGCTCGACCACGGCGAGATCGCCGATCTCCTCGACGACGTCGTCGAGCACTTCCTTGCCGTTCTCGGTATGCGCCATCTCTCGTCCGCGGAACATGATCGTGACCTTGACCTTGTCGCGCTCCTGCAGAAACCGCTTGATGTGCCGCGTCTTGAACTCGAAATCGTGTTCCTCGATGTTCGGCCGCATCTTGATCTCTTTCATCTGCGTGACGTGCTGCTTGCGCTTGGCTTCACGATCGGCTTTGGCCTGCTCGTACTTGTACCGGCCGTAGTCCATGATCCGGCAGACGGGCGGCCGCGCGTTCGGCGCGACCTCTACGAGATCCATGCCCTTCTCGCGCGCTGCGGACATGGCCTGATCTACGGGAACGACCCCGAGCTGGGCGCCGTCTGTATCGATGAGTCGGACCGGTGAAAGGCGGATCTGCTCGTTGACCCGCGGCTCGTTGCTGGCTATGTACGACCTCCTGGTCGAGTGTTCGGGCCGGCACGCGGCCCCCGGTTCGGCGCCCCGAAAACACGCCTCGGAAACAAACACGTCTCCGAAACGAACAAAGCGGGCCGCCCGCTGAACGCAGGAGCCCGCCGCCGAATGCGCGCCGCGCCGTCCCGGAGATCCGGGGCGGCGTCGCGTGTCGGTACCCGCGAACAGCCGTGGGATCGAAAAGCACGGCGTCCGTCAGGCGAGAAGCCGGGGGCCTCTGCTTATCTGTGTCTCCGCGCGAACGGACCGCACGAAGGGCCGAGAAGCTACCGCCTCCGGAGAGGACGGTCAACGCGTCTCGATCAGCTCGATCTCGATCCCGTCGGGATCCCGGATGAACGCGATCATGGAGCCGCCCGTGGAGACCCGGTACGGCCCGCGACTGAATTCCACGCCCCGGGTCTCCAGCTCGATGCGCGCCCCCTCCAGATCCGGAACGCCCAGCGCGAAATGGCCGAACTGGTTCCCCAGCTCGTAGTCGCGCCCGTCGTGGTTGTAGGTGAGCTCGATGGCGTGATGACCGGCCTCGTCGGACAGGAAGACCAGCGTGGCGTCCGCCTTCTCGAGCACCTTCCGCCGCTGTTCGCGGAGCCCGAGGACCTCGGTGTAGAAGCGGACGCTCCGCTCCAGGTCCTTCACCCGCACCATCGTATGGAGAAGTCTTGGCTTCATGTGACACCTTTCTTCAGGCAGTCTATCTTTCTGCCAATCCGTTTGTTAGAGGCCTGCCCGATGCGATATCCCTGGCCGGCGGGCGCGTTTGCCGCCACTGCCGGACGACGGCGGCCGCGTCCTCGCCCGCGACCGCCACCCGCCGATTGAGCTCCCGCATGGCCGCGTCGTCGAGGATCCCCTCCAGGCCCTGGATCGCCTCCCAGGCGGCCGGAACCCGCTCCAGGATCTCGCGCCGGACCACCGGGGCGGCCTGATAGGGCGGGAAGTAGCGGCGGTCGTCCCGCAGGACGGCGAGACCGAGCCCGGCGATCTGCCCGTCGGTCGAGTTGGCCACCGCCACGTCGATCTCCCCCTCCTCCAGTGCGCGGTACATCAGTCCGAGCTCCATCTGGCGCACCTCCCCGAACTCGAGCCCGTACGCCTCCCGCAGGCCGGCATAGCCGTCCTCCCGGGCCATGAACTCGGGGCCGAACCCCGCAGTCAGCCCGTTTGCCACGCGGGCGAGATCGGAGATCGTCGTCAGGCCCAGCGAGTCGGCGTCCCCCGCGCGCACCACGAGCGCGAACGTGTTCTCGAACCCCAGGGGCGGCCCCCACGCCAGGTCCCACCGCTCCGCGTATTCGCTCTCGACCGTCAGCATGACCGAATCGGGATCGGAGATCGGGGGGTGCTCCAGGATCGCCGTGTATGCGGTCCCCGTGTACTCGATATAGACGTCCGCTTGGCCGTCCACGAGCGCATTGTGACAGACGAACGTGCCGCCGAGGTGGAATCGCCGATCGACGGGGACGCCGCGCGCCTCGAGCTCCTGGGCGACGATCTCTCCCAGGATGTCCTGCTCGGTGAAGTTCTTCGAGGCCACGACGATCGGATCTTCGCCGCCGCATCCGATCGCGACGCCGAGCGCAACCAGAATCGAAGCTGAATGGAGCCTCATGCCGGACGGACGGAACCGGGCGCGCCGGGGGCGCCCGGTGGAGTGAGCCGGCGCGCGAGCCAGCCGAGAGCGCCATCGGCCGCGAGCGCGAGGAGCGCGGCGGGGACGGCGCCGGCGAGGATCACCGTGTCATCGACCATGGCGAGTCCCTGGAAGATGTAGACGCCGAGCCCGCCGGCGCCAATCGCGGCCGCGATCGTCGCGATGCCGATCGAAATCACGGTCGCCACGCGCACACCCGCGACGATGACGCCCGCGGCGAGCGGCAGCTCGACCTTCGCGAGCAGCTGCCGGTCCGTCATCCCCATTCCGCGTCCCGCCTCCGCGAGCGCAGGGTCGACGCCGCGAATCCCTGCGTGGGTGTTGCGGACGATCGGCAGCAGCGCATACAGGGTGAGCGCGACGATCGCCGTCGACGCGCCGATCCCCCCCAGCACGGGGACGGGAATGAGGAACCCGAAGAGCGCGAGGCTCGGCACGGTCTGGAGCACGTTCGCGGTACCGAGTGCCACGCGTTCGACCCGCCGGTCACGGGTCGACAGGATTCCGAGCGGGACACCGATCGCCACAGCGATGACGACGGCGATGGCGACGAGGACGAGGTGCTCGCCGAGGAGCTCCAGGACCTGACCGCGGTGCTCCGAGAGATACCGCAGGAGGTCACCCATCGCGCCGTGCCACTCCGGCCTCGTCGGTCGCGAGCGTGGGATCCAGCGTGGCGGCGAGCGCGCGGGCCGCCGGATGATCGGACGCGAGCAGCCTGTCCGCGGGCTCGAGCGCGACCAGCCGACCGCCGTCGATGACCCCCACACGATCTCCTACAGCCAGCGCCTCCCGCAGATCGTGGGTCACGAAGAGAGCGGCCTTGCCGAGGCGCCGGACGAGGTCGCGGAACTCGCGCTGCAGCTCGGTGCGGGTGATCGGATCGAGGGCGCCGAAGGGCTCGTCCAGAAGGAGCAGCGGCGGGTCCGCCGCGAGCGCCCGCGCGACGCCCACCCGCTGGCGCTGCCCGCCCGACAGCTGGTGCGGTCGCCGCTCCGCGAACTCGACGGCCGGGAGGCCGACCACGTCGAGGAGTTCGTCCACCCGGGAAGCGATCCGCTCCGATGGCCAGCCGAGGAGCTCGGGCACCAGGCCGACGTTCCGACGCACGGTCATGTGCGGGAAGAGCCCCACCTCCTGGATGACCCATCCCGTCCGGCGCCGCAGCTCCACCGGGTTCCAGCGGGAGGTCGGCCTGCCGTCCACCTCGACCGAGCCGGCGGTCGGATCCAGCAGCCGGTTCACGAGCTTGAGCGCCGTCGTCTTTCCCGCCCCGGAGCGACCCACGAGCACGACCGTCTCCCTGGGTCCGATGGAGAGCGACAGATCGCGAACGAGCCAGCGGCCATCCGCCAGCGCGTAGCCCGCGCGCTGGAACTCGACCGCGGGGTTCGCCCTCACGATCCCATGCTCGAAAGTGCTCCCGGCTTGGCCTCGCGACCCACGGGGCTAATATAGGCCGCGATGGATAGCGAAACGCGCACGATCGAGCGCCTCGAGAGAATCGGCGAGCAGATCCCCGTGATCCAGGCCGGCGAGCGCTGGAGCGTGCACCTCGACGGCACGTCGACGTCCGAGGACGCCTTCGCGCACTCGGTGGCGCGCGGGCTTTCGGACCATCCCCGCTGGCTCCACTGCCGCTACCTCTACGATGCCGAGGGGAGCCGCATCTTCTCGCAGATCACCGAGCAGCCCGAGTACTACCTGACGGGCGCCGAGAGCGAGATCCTGGCCACCCGGTCGGACGAGATCCGGGAGCTCGCCGGAGCGGTCCCCATCGTCGAGCTCGGAGCGGGCTCGGCCACCAAGACCCGCCACCTGCTGGACGCATGGTCCCGCGCGGCGGCGGGCGGCGAGTTCCGCTACGTCCCCATCGACATCGACCGTTCGGTCCTCACGCGCGCCGCGCGCGAGCTGGCGGAATCGTACGACGGCCTGCAGGTGACGGGGCTCGCCATGTCCTACGAACGCGGTCTCGACGCGGTGCGCGGCCTGTCGCCCATGTGCCTCGTCTTCCTGGGATCCACGATCGGCAACTTCAATCCCGAGGAGACCGACGCCTTCCTCGCACGCCTCGAGCGCGCGTTGGCGCCCGACGACTCCTTCCTCCTCGGGCTTGACCTCGTCAAGGACGTCCGCGTGCTGGAGGCGGCATACGATGACGACGCCGGCTGGAGCCGGCGCTTCACGCAGAACCTCTTCGTGCGGATGAACCGGGAGCTGGGGACCGCGCTCGACACGGAGGCGATCGAGCACGTGGCATACTGGAACGACCGGCTGGAGCGGATCGAGATCTACGCCCGCTTCCGGAACGAGGCCTTCGTCGAGCTCCCGTCGATCGCCCGCTCCTTCCGGATCGCATCCGGCGAGATGGTGTTGACCGAGATCAGCCGCAAGTTCCGCATCGAGGGGATCGCCGCGGACCTCGCCCGGTTCGGCTTCGCGCTGGAGCGGGAGTTCACCGATGACGGCGGCCGGTTCGCGCTCCTGCTGTGCCGCCGCATACGGTCCTCCCCGGGTCCCGACCTCGCGAGCCGTCTGGCGGGCGAGCTCCAGACGACACGGCTCCAGACCCTGGACATCGTCGAAGCCCTCTCCGACGAGCAGCTGGAGGAGCAGGTGACGCCGATCCTCTCCCCGATCGCATGGGACCTCGGGCACATGGCCGAGTTCGAGGAGCTGTGGCTCGTCCGCACGATCGACGGGCTGCGGGAGGGCCGAGCCACCCGCCAGCCGGCGGATGGCGGCGCCTCGGAGGGGCTCGCCCCCGCCTACGACGCGATCCTGACACCGCGCTCGGAACGGGGCGCCCTCGAGCTCCCCGATCGGATCGAGCTCCTCCGACGCCTGCGTCAGGTCCGCCGCGCCGCGCTCGAGCGGCTGCGGGGCATCGGGCTCGACACCGGGGACCCACTCCTGGAGGACGGGTTCGTGTACCGCATGCTCTCCCAACACGAGGCGCAGCACCAGGAGACGATGCTCCAGGCGGTCGCGCTCATGAACGAAGCGCCGTTCGAGCCCGCGCACCGGCTCGCCGCGCCACGCGCCAAGCTGCCGCCGGACACCGCCATGGTCGTCGTGCCCGAAGGGCGCTTCCAGGCCGGCGCCACGAACGCGCCCGGCGCCTACGACAACGAGCGTCCGGCCCACTCGGTGGATCTGCCGGCTTTCTGGATCGACACCGCGCCGGTGACGGTCGGCGATTGGCTCGACTTCATGGAAGATGGTGGTTACGCACGGAGCGAGGTCTGGTCGAGCGCGGGATGGGAGTGGCGCACGGCCGAGCGGTGCGAGCACCCGCTCGGATGGAAACGCGGCGAGGAGGGATGGCTGGACGTTCAGTTCGGCCACGTCGAGCCGCTCGTCCTCACCCGCCCGATCCAGCACGTCTCGTGGTACGAGGCGGATGCGTTCGCCCGCTGGGCGGGAAAGCGCCTGCCGACGGAGTTCGAATGGGAGAAGGCGGCGGCGTGGGATCCCGAGCTCCGCATCGCGCGCGTCTGGCCGTGGGGCGACGCGCCCGCGACCATCGATCTCGCCAACCTCGGCGCGCGCACCTATGCGCCGGCGCCCGTCGGCGCCTATCCCCGCGGGCGATCCTTCTACGGCTGCCACCAGATGATCGGCGACGTATGGGAGTGGACGTCCAGCGAGTTCCTCCCGTATCCGGGGTTCGAGACGTTCCCGTACCCGGAGTACTCGGCGGTCCATTTCGGAAAGGGGTACCGCGTCCTCCGGGGCGGCTCGTGGGCCACGGCGGCGATCGTCGCGCGCGCCTCGTTCCGGAACTGGGACCTTCCCGAGCGCCGGCAGATCTTCGCGGGCCTCCGCTGCGCGCGCGACGCCTGACCCCGGGGGAGCTCGTCGACCGGCTGTCCGCGCTGCACGTCGCGATCGACGATCTCCGGGTCGAGCGCGGCGCGGTTCCGGTGGCCGACTACTACGCGGAGACGCGACCGAGCGGTATCGCGGTGCTGCGCGGACGCGGCGTCGCCGGCTACGGCGAGTGCGTGGCGTGGACTCCGACGGAGCAGGCGGAGTTCGCCGCGGCGTGCGATCGGCTCGAGCTCCCGTCGGACCCCACGGTGGGCACGCTCTCCGGTTTCCTCACGCAGGAGCTGGACGATCCCTACCACAGGGCGGCGGTCGAGGGCGCGGCGATCGACCTGGCCCTGCGGCAGGCGGACACCAACCCCTTCGCTCTCGCCGGCGCGCCTGCTCGCCCGGTCGCCTTCTGCCGGTCGCTCGGCAACACGGACGAGCCGCTCGCGGCCATCGCCGAAGTCCTCGCGCGGGACCCCCGAGCGCGGATCAAGATCGACGTCCCGGCCGAGGGATGGCCGGCGCCGACCTGGGAGGCTCTAGCGGCCACTCGGAGGATCGTCGTCCTCGACTTCAAGCGCGGCGCGGATCCAGACCAGGTGCGCCTCGCGCACGCCGCGATCCCGGAGGCCTGGCTCGAGGACCCGCCGGAAGAAGCCGTGACGCTGGACCCGCGCGGCGAATGGCGAGAGTGGGTCGCGCTCGACGGCTACGTCCTGGCCGCTGTCGACCTGGACGACCCCGAGATCCCACCCGCCGCGATCAACGTAAAGGCGCCCCGCCTCGGCGGTTGGCTGGAGGCGCTCCGCTGTCTGGAGGAGTGCCGCCACCGGGGCCTCCACGCCTATGTCGGGGGGATGTTCGAGGTCGGGCCCGGACGCCTCCAGTCCCGCGTCCTGGCGTCGCTCTTCACCGCCGATGCCTGGAACGACGTCGCTCCGATCTCCGGCGCCCTCGA
>DASSBK010000214.1:0-2627 GCA_035698825.1 Gemmatimonadota bacterium | reverse complement strand
GCGCGCGGCGCTCTGGGGACCGGCGACACGGCCGACCGATCGATCCCGACCGCGGTGGCGGGCGGCCGGGCGTTCCGCGCGATCGACGCGGGCGGAGCGTTCACGTGCGGAGTCGACAGCTCGGGCGCGGCCTGGTGCTGGGGCGCGAACTCGCTGGGCCAGCTCGGCGACGGGACGCATACCGACAGCGCGGTCCCGGTCCGGGTCGCGGGAGGAGGCGAATACGTAGCGATCTCGGCGGGAGCCGCGCACGCGTGCGCTGTTCTGGCCGACGGCGGTGCGAGCTGCTGGGGAGGGAACGGGCACGGCGAGCTCGGAGACGGCACGACCGAGACCCGCGCAGAGCCCGTCGCGGTTCGCGAGCGCGGCGACTTCGTCGGGATCGCGGCCGGGACGTCGCACTCGTGCGGGCTGGCGGGCGACGGCTCCGTCTGGTGCTGGGGCGAGAACATCGCGGGGCAGCTCGGCGACGGTCAGCCCGGGCCCGGACCCCACATCTTCCGGGCCGAGCCGGTCCGCGCCGCGGTACCTGTGCCCGCGGTCCAGATCGATGCCGGTTCCGGCCACACCTGCGCGCTCGGGACCCAGGGGAGCGCGTACTGCTGGGGCTTCAACATCGACGGCCAGATCGGCGACGGAGAGATCGGCATCCGTCCGACACCGTCGAAGGTGGCGACGTCCGAGCGGTTCGTCCGGCTCACGGCCGGCCTGGCTGCCGGATGCGGCATCCGCGCGGATGGCCAGGCGTGGTGCTGGGGCCGGAACGAAGATGGGGAGCTGGGCGACGGCACGGTCGCGCATCACCGGTTCCCTGGCTCCGTCCTCCTTCCCTGAGTCCGCTCCTCACTCCCAGTTCAGGCACTCGAGGTCGGCACCGTTCCAGGACACCCTCCTGCGCGGGGTCGCGTCGGAGGGCGGGGTGTAGCGGCAGGCGGCGATCTGGATGAGCACGCTCTCGTCGATCAGAGCCTCGAACACGAACTCCTGCCCCGGCTCGGCCGTCCGCTGGATGGTGAGCACGCTGATCCCCTGAACGAGGAACCCCTCCGCCTCGCCAGCGACCCGCACGGTCACGGGTTCGATCGAGAGGTTCCGCAGGTCGATGAGAAAGCGATGGTCCTCGGGAGCGTCCGATCCGAACGGCCCGGCGTCGCAGGCCGCGGCGAGCAGCGCGCAGATTCCGATCGTCCCTCCCGTCGTCCGCATCCAGTCCCGCATGCGCGTCTCCTTACGCGCCACCGGTGCGAATGCAAGAGGACGTCGGTCACACTTCGGCGATTCGTCTGCTCCCTTGGGGAGGGCTGTGCGCCCCGAAACCGGATCTCACGCGACGAAGGGGAGGAGACCATGTCTGCGACCAGAGCCATTGCCTGCCTGGCGATAGCGGCCGCTTGTGCCGCTCTCGCCCGATGCGAGGAGGCGCCCCCGCTGGGGGTGTCACTCGACGACGGAAGCGCGTTTCTGGATGGCGGCGAGACCGCCGACCCGGCGCCGAGCGGGCGCAAGAAGCTCGGCCTCGGGGTCTGCGATCCCTCGGCCGGAGGATTCTCGACGGCGTCCACGAATCCGTACTTCCCGATGGAGGTCGGGAGCCAGTGGACGTACGAGGGGGAGGAGGACGGAGTGCCGGTCAGCCTCTTGATCACGGTCCTCGACGAGACCCGGCTCATCGCCGGCGTGACGGCGCGGGTGATCGAAGAGCGGGAATGGGAGGACGACGAGCTGCTGGAGGTCTCGTGGAACTACTTCGCCGCGGCCGGCGACGGGACGATCTGCTACTTCGGCGAGGACGTCGACGTCTACGAGGAGGACGAGATCGTCCACGAGGGTGCGTGGTGCGCAGAGGACTCGCCGAACGCGCCGGGGATCATCATGCCCGCCGACCCCCGGCCGGGGATGAAGTTCCCCATGGAGTCCGCGCCGGGAATCGCGGAGGACGAGGGGACGATCGTGGGGATCGGTCCCGTCACCGTCCCGTTCGGGCGCTTCGACGAGACGCTCCGCGTCCGCGAATTCAATCCGCTCGATGGAGGCAAGGGGTTCAAGGCGTTCGGTGCAGGAGTCGGCCTGCTGGTCGACGGCCCGGTGGAGCTGACCGACTTCGGTGATGGCGCTCCCACTCCGGGCCCGCCGACGATCACGACGCAGGCCTGTGGAAGCTGACATGCGGGAAACGGACAGGGGGAGCGCGAACGTTGCTCCCCCGTCCAGCCGGGGGGACGTGGCGTGTGAGGCTATGGCGCGTCGATGTCGACCAGCTGGTTGAGCTCCTCGCCGTCCAGCGAACCCTCGCTGACGAGCCCCACACCGGGGCAATAGATCTTGCGCTCGCGCTGGCCTGGCTCGAGGCGTGTGAAGTCCTCGGTGGCCACGCACCCCTGGAAGTCGCCGAACGGGACCGAGACGGACTGGCTCACGGCCACGACCTCGCCCTCGTCCTCCGCCTCGCCGAGGTAGAACTCCTGGTAGTAGCGATCACCGACCTGCGGGCTGGCCTTCATGATGATTCCCGCCTTCGCGCCGTCCACGCCCGCTTCCCACGAGCCGCCCGAGCCCGCCGGCTCGCCGTCCTCGAACTCGCGCGAATCCTCCCCCAGATACCAGACGTTCCCGGCGTCGTCCTGCGC
>DASSBK010000213.1:0-6482 GCA_035698825.1 Gemmatimonadota bacterium | reverse complement strand
CAGCCCGTCGGGGGCCTTGGCGGCCTCGCCTTCGTGCACGGCGATGGGGCTCGCCGCCCACCCCCCGGTCGAGAGCGCGTCGGCGAGATCCCCGCCGTGGAGCGTCCAGACCCGGGGATCGGTCACGACCGGGAGCGTGCCCGCCCCGGCGGGCGGAGCTCCCCCGCCGAACCCGGGAAGCACGTCCGCCAGGAGCTCCCCCGCGCGGGCGAGCGCGCCGCGCCCCAGCCGGACACCGTCCCCAAGATCGGTGGGCGTCGCGCGCGAGACCGCCCGGACGGCCGCCGCCGCCACTGCCTCGGCGGGACGCCCCCAGGCGCGAACGCGGTGCGGGAGCGCGGCGTAGCGGGGCCCGCGCGCGGCCGCCATCTCGCGGAGCATCCGCGTGGGGTCGCGGCCGGCGAGGAGCGGCCGTTCGGCCGCCCGGTCGCCGATCCGCTCGGCGAGCGCCTCCGCCGGAGCGTCGAGCCACACGCCTTCTCCCCAGCGGGCGAGCCGCTCCCGGCTCTCGGGATCCTCCAGCGTGCCGCCGCCCAGAGCGACCACGGCCGGTCCCGGCCGCGCGACGATCTCCTCGACCGCGCGCCGCTCGGCCGCGCGGAACCCCGCCTCCCCGCCCTCGGCCCAGAGCGCGGCGACGCTTCGTGCCGCCGCGCGCTCCACCTCCGCGTCGACGTCCCCGGCGCGCGCGCCCAGCCAGCGGGCGGCGAGCGACGCGACCGTCGACTTCCCCGCGCCCGAGAGCCCCGCCAGGTAGATCCCCCGTCCCCCGCTCACGTCTCCTCCGCCGGCTCTTCGGCCGGCTCGGGCGGCGGCGCCGGAGCCGCCGTCAACGCGGACGGCAGCCCGGGCTTTCGCCACGGGAGCCGAGCGAGGAGCGCATCGAGGGACGCGCGCGTGTCGTCGAGATGGTCTCCCCCAAGCTTCTCGAGCAGCGCGTCCGCCAACGCGATCGCGACCATCGCCTCGGCCACCACGCTGCCGGCGGGCACGACCAGGGTGTCGGATCGGATGTACCGGCATTCCGTCTCCTCGCCGGTGGCCAGGTCGACCGACAGGAGCGGCCGCCGCTGGGTCGAGATCGGCTTGAACCACGCGCGCGCGACGACCGGCTCGCCGTTCGTGATCCCGCCCTCGATCCCGCCGGCGCGGTTCGTCCGCCGGACGATCCCCTCGTCCCAGAAGATCTCGTCCTGCGCGCCGCGGCCGAGCTCCGCCGCGGTCGACACGCCGTCTCCCATCGCCGCGGCCTTCACCGACTGGATCGAGAGGAGCGCCGCCGCGAGCGAGGCCTCGAGCCGCGTGTCCCACTGCGAGTAGGAGCCGATCCCCGGCGGCACGCCGAGCGCGACGACCTCGGCCACGCCGCCCAGCGTCTCCTGGCGCTCCTTCGCCTCGTCGATCCGCGCGAGCATCGCCTCCTCGACGCCGGGATCGGCGCAATAGAGAGGACTCCGATCGCGCGCATGGAGGAGCGCGCCCCAGTCGCCGCGGTCGGGGTTCGCGTCCACTCCGCCGATCGACACCACGTGCCCGAAGACTCCGATCCCGAGCTCCCGAAGGAACGCGTGCGCCACCGCGCCCAGCGCGACCCGCATCGCGGTCTCGCGCGCGCTCGAGCGCTCGATCGCGGGGTTCGCGTCGGCGAGACGATGCTTCAGCATGCCGGTCAGATCCGCGTGGCCCGGCCGGGGAACGGTGCGTACGGGCTGGCGGTCCTCGGGGATCACGCTCCGGTTCTCGATCGTCATGCCGACCGGCGCGCCCGACGTCTCGCCCTTCCAGACTCCGGCCACGATCCCCGCCCGGTCGCGCTCGATCTTCATCCGCGCGCCGCGCCCGACGCCGCCCTGCCGGCGCCACAGATACCCGTCGACGGCGGCGGCCGAGAGCGGGACGCCCGCCGGGATCCCGTCGAGGATGCCGAGGAGCCGCGCGCCGTGGGACTCGCCCGCCGTTAGCATGCGCAACCGGCGGCCGATCATCGCGACACCTGCGGCGCGACCTCGCGGGCCACGGCGCGGAAGTCCTCCTCGTACGACTCCGCGGCGGCCGGATCGCGGTCGAGGAGGAGCGCCGCGCCGAGGCACGCCTGGTAGACCAGCGTGGAGAGGCCGTTCAGCGTCCGCGCGCCGGTCGCGCGGGCCGCGCGCAGGAACGTCGTGATCGGCGGCGCGTAGTTGAGATCGAACGCGAGCGCGCCGGCGCACGCGCGCGCCCACGGAACGGGCAGCTCCCCCGCGGCCCGTCCGCGGCCCACGGGCGTCGCGTTGACGACGACGTCGAAGGGACCCTGCTCGGGGAGCCCCTCCCAGCCGATCCGAGGGAAGGCGTCGCAGCCGGGCGGAACGCGATCGGGCGAGCGGCTGACCATCGTCACCGCGGCTCCGGCGTCCGTCGCCGCGCGCGCGACCGAGCGGCCCGCGCCGCCGGTGCCGAGCACCGCCAGCGAGCGTCCCCGGAGCGGCTCGTTCGCGGCGAGCATCGCGCGGACGAACCCGTAGCCGTCGGTCGAGTGGCCGATCCAACCGCTCGCGTCGCGGATCACGGTGTTGACCGAGCGGATCCCCGCGGCCGCCGGCGAGAGCGCGTCGCAACGCGCGGCCGCGCGCTCCTTGTACGGGGCGGTGACGTTGAAGCCGTGGAGATCCGAGGCCCAGAGCGCGTCCCACGAGGTCGCATCCTCCGGATCGACCGGATAGCGGGCGTACTCGATCGCGACTCCCCGGCGCTTCCCCACCCCTTCCCACAGAAGAGGGCTCAGGCTGTGGCCCACAGGCCAGCCGACGAGCGCCATGTGGAACGCGCCCCCGGTCACGCTGAACGCCACGACACCGTCGACTCGTTCACGCCGAACGCCATGACAGCGTCGACGTCGGATCGGCGCACCGGGCGAGCGCGCCGAAGAATCCGGGATACGACACGTCCACCCATTCGGCGCCCGTGAGGACCGACTCCCCTTCGGCGATCGAGGCGGCGACCGCGAGCGCCATCCCGATCCGGTGATCCCCAGAGGCATCGAGCCGGGCGCCGGCCAGCCGCACGGGACCCCGCACGACGAAGCCGTCGGGAAGCGCCTCGATGTCGGCGCCCATCGCGGAGAGCCCGTTCACGATCGCCGCAATCCGGTCGCTCTCCTTGACGCGGAGCTCGCGCGCTCCGGTCACGCGCGTCTCGCCGTCGGCCTGCGTGGCGAGGACGGCGAGGAGCGGGAGCTCGTCGATCGCGCCTGGGACCTCCGCGGCTCCGACATCGATCGCGCGGAGGCCGTCCGCCCGGACGGTGACGATCCCGGCCGGCTCGATCGGTCCGGTGTCGGGATCGGCGACGACCTCGGCGCCGAGCCGTTCGAGGAGCGAGAGGAAGCCGGTGCGTCCGGGGTTGAGCCCCACGCCCTCGACGACGACCTCGCCGCCCGCGGCCGCCGCCAGCCCGAGGAAGAAGGACGCCGATGACAGGTCGCCGGGCACGTCCACGTCGATCGCCCGGATCGGTCCCGGCTCGAGTCGGATCTCCCCGTCGATTTCGAGCCGCGCGCCCATCGCGCGCAGCATCCGTTCGGTGTGGTCGCGCGAGAGAAAGGGCTCGGCGATCGCCGTCGGCCCCTCGGCGGCGAGGCCCGCCAGGAGGAGCGCGGACTTGACCTGCGCGCTCGCGACCTCGAGCCGGTGGCTCGCGCCGGACAGCGAGCGGCCGCGGACGGCGAGCGGCAACCGGCCGGGCTCGCTCCGCTCGACGATCTCGGCGCCCATGGCGGCGAGCGGGCCCGTCACGCGGTCCATCGGGCGGCACCGGAGCGATCCGTCGCCGTCCAGCACGACCTCGCCCTCGGCGCGCGGCGCGAGCGCTCCCAGCAGGAGGCGCGCAGTCGTGCCGGAATTGCCGCAGTCGACCGGGGCGCGCGCGCTCCAGGCCGCAGGGCCCGTCACCGTGACGCCGCCGTCCGCCCGCGGCGCGATCTCCGCGCCGAGCGTGGCCAGCGCCGCGGCCGTCGAGCGCACGTCGAGCCCCGGGGCGAGGCCCGTGACGGTCGCGCTCCCTTCGGCCAGCGCGTTCAGGATCAGCGCCCGGTGCGAGATCGACTTGTCGCCGGGAACGCGCAGGCGGGCGCGGATCCGCCTCAGCGGGGCCAGCCGGACTTCGCTCATGCCACCGCGGTGCGCGGGGGGCTCATACCACCGCGGCGTGCGGGCGGAGAGCGGAGCGGACGCGCTCGAGGTCCTCGTTCATGCGCGCGAACATCTCGAAGGTGAGGCTCTGGGGTCCGTCCGAGAGCGCGTTCTCGGGATCGGGGTGGACCTCGACCATGAGCCCGTCCGCGCCCGCCGCCAGGGCCGCGATCGCCAGCGGCGGCACGAGGTCGCGCCGGCCGGTCGCGTGGCACGGATCGACGACGACCGGGAGGTGCGAGAGCTGCTTGAGGAGCGGCACGGCGGCGATGTCGAGGGTGTTCCGCGTGTAGCGCTCGAAGGTGCGGATGCCGCGCTCGCAGAGGATCACGTTGGGATTGCCCTCGGCCACGACGTATTCGGCGGCGAGGAGGAACTCCTCGAGCGTCGCGCTCTGGCCGCGCTTGAGGAACACCGGACGGTCGGTGCGCCCGACGTGCTGGAGGAGCCGGAAGTTCTGCATGTTCCGCGCGCCGACCTGGAGGATGTCGGCGACCTCCGCGACCGCTGGCACGTCCTCGGCGGACACGACCTCGGTAATGATCGCCAGGCCGGTCTCTTCGCGCGCCCGCGCGAGCAGGTCCAGCCCCTCGGTCTCCATCCCCTGGAACGAGTACGGCGAGGTGCGCGGTTTGAACGCGCCGCCCCGCAGCACCTCGACGCCCTGATCGCGGAGGAAGCGGGCGATCTCCAGGATCTGGTCGGCCGACTCGACCGCGCAGGGCCCGGCGATGACCGTGAAGCTCCCGCCGCCGAAGCGGAATCCCTCGCCGCGAACGACCGTGTCCTCCTTCTGGAGCTCCCGGTTCACGAGCTTGAAGGGCTTGAGCACCGGCACGACGTCCTCGACGCCCTCGAAGGACCGGATCCGGTCGATCGGAACGTGCCGGTCCTCGCCGATGAGCCCGATCACCGTCCGCTCCTCCCCGCGCACGATGCGTCCCACCCTGAGGCCCTGGGACTCGATGAACTTGACCAGCTCGCCCATCGCCTTGAGCGAAACGCCGGGCTTGAGGATGACGATCATTCGCAGGCTCCCATCTCGTTCAGGTCCCCCCGCAGCTCGCGGGTCACTCCGAGGTAAACGTGGCGCACGGCCGCATGGTTCACGTCGAGGTCGGCGATCATGAGCGCGCGCACGACGCGCTCCATCTGTCCGGCCACCGGCGCCTCCTGCCCGCCGAGCAGCGGCACGTGGCGCCAGCCGAGGACGCGTGCCGACGTGGCCGCGTGCGCGGCCGTGAGGTCCGGCGTCTGGGTGAACCAGATCGCCAGCAGGCTCTCCGGCCCGACCTCGTTGCGCGCCACCATCTCGCGCAGGAGGTCGCGCGTAGCCGCGTCGATCGCGTCCGGCGTGTCGGCGGCGGCCTGGACCGCCCCCCGGATCCCTCGCAGGGGGCTCACGACGTTCCTCTCAGGAAGTTGGCGATCAACCGGGGGCCGTCGGCCGTGAGGATCGATTCGGGGTGGAATTGTACGCCCTCCGTCCGGGTGCCGGCCACGCGCAGGCCCATGATCTCGCCCTCGGACGTGTAGGCGGACACCTCGAGGCCGGCGGGGAGCTCCTTCTCCGAGACGATCAGCGAATGGTAACGGCCCGCGTGCATCGGGTTCGAGACACCGGAGTAGAGCGAACGCCCGTCGTGGTAGACCCGGGACGCCTGGCCGTGGACGACCCGCGGCGCGCGCTCAACCCGGCCGCCGCGGACGTGGGCGATCGCCTGGTGCCCGAGACAGACGCCGAGGATCGGCACCCGGCCGGTCCAGCGCTCGACGATCGCGCACGTCGCTCCGGCGTCCTCCGGCCGACCGGGCCCCGGGCTCACCACCACATGCGTAGGCGCCAGCTCCTCCAGCGAATCGGCGTCGATCGCATCGTTTCGCCTCACGATCACCTCGCGCCCGTCCCCGTAGAGGGCCTGCACGAGGTTCCACGTGAAGGAGTCGTAGTTGTCGACGACGACGATGCGGAGGTTCATAGATGGAACTCCATGGAGGTCTGGCATCGGCGCGGGGTCGCATCACCTCGGGGACGGACTCGCGTCGCGGGTCGTTCCTCCACTCGCTCGGTTCGGCAGGGTGTGGCATCGAAACAACGATGCCACACCCTGAACGCCTCACCGGCTCGCGGGGAACGACGCTCCGCTCCGCATCGTATCGTCCCCTCGGCGATGCGCCCCCGCGCCGGCACCAGCCTCCCAGCCCCCCATCCCCAATCCATCGCATCCTCCTCCGCCGCACACTTACGATACCGTACCCCTCTCCCTTCCCCTCGGCGCGCAGGTTCGGGGCACCGGAGATCGGCGGGGCGGC
>DASSBK010000212.1:0-13270 GCA_035698825.1 Gemmatimonadota bacterium | reverse complement strand
CCTGTCGGCTTCTAGTTTCCCGAGCGGATTTCAGCCGGAGGGCAGGGGCGCATGATCGGCATCGTAGGTGGCGGCCTGACGGGCCTCGCCCTGGCGTACGAGCTCGGAAAGCGAGGTATCGATCACACGGTCCTGGAGGCGGCGGACAGGCCCGGGGGCGTGATCCGGAGCGCGCGGATCGACGGCCGGGTTCTCGACTTCGGACCCCAGCGTGGGCGGATGACACCGCGGCTTGCAGCCCTGGTCTCCGCCCTGCGGATCGAGCGAGAGGTGCTCTACGCGCCCGAAGGGCTCCCGCTGTACATCTATTCGGACGGAGCCCTCCGCGAGGCCGGGTTTTCCGCTGCGGCGTTGCTCCGCGGCAGGCTCTTGTCCTGGGAAGGAAAGCTGCGGCTTCTGGGGGAGCCGCTGACGGCCGCGCCAAGGAAAGAGGAAAGGGTGGCGACCCTCCTTCGTCGCAAGCTCGGTCGCGAGGCGTACGAGCGGTTCGCGGGGCCGCTCTACGGCGGGCTGTACGCCTCTGACCCCGCCGACATGGTCGTCGGTCTCTCGTTGGCGCCGCTGCTGCGCGACTTAGGAGTGGGGCGGAGTCTCCTTCTGCCGCTCCTTCGGCGCCGGCAGACCGTTTCCTCGCCCGCTTTTTCCTTCCGAGACGGCATGCAGTCCCTTCCCGATGCGCTCTACACTCATACCAGCAGGTCCGTCAGGCTGGGGGCGCCTGCGCACGGCCTCAGGAGATGTCCCGCCGGATGGGTCCTGGAGTTCGAGAACGGCACGCTGGAAGCCGAAAGCGTCGTGCTGACGTGCGAGGCCCCGGCTGCCGCACAGATCCTGGAACCGACAGCCCCGGAATTGGCCGCGCGGCTCCGCAGACTCGTCTACAATCCCCTGGCGATCATCCATCTGTACGCTCCCGACGCGCGGCTTCGGGGCCTCGGCTACCAGGTCGCGCTCGATGAGAAGCTGGCCACTCTCGGGGTTACGTGGAACGACTGTCTTTTTCGACGCGAAGGGGTGTTCACGGCGTTCTTGGGCGGGGCCAGGAACCGGGGGGTAGTCGACGAGCCGGATGAGCGCCTCGGCGAGAGGGCGGTCCGCGAGTTCACCCGTGTGACCCGCCGCGACGCGGAGGTGCTCGCGGTATCCCGAGCGGCCATGCCCGCCTGGGACGCCTCGTGGCACGCGCTCGAGGGGTTCGGGGTACCCGAGGGGATTCGGGTGGCCGCGAGCTGGCGAAGCCGGCCGGGGATTCCGAGCCGGCTGGCGGAAGCGGCGGCCTTAGCCGAAGAACTGGCGAGAGCGTATGTTTCAAGGTCTTGACGCTCGATACACAGCCGAGTCCTATTTGAACTATACCGCTCCGATGGAGGTCACTGTCCCATGATGCAGCAGTTCGCAGGCCGCATGTCGATGGCGATGGCGCTCGCGGCAGTCGCCGCCGCCTGCGGGAACCGGGGGGATGAGGCCCAGGGGCCGCCGCCGGTGATCACCGCGTCGGCGGACACGACGTGGGTCAATTACGACGGCGTCGAGCTTCCCGCGGAAGTCAGTAAGGTGGATCCGCGGATCATCGAGGCCTACGTCTTTGCGGCAAAGCACCCCGAGGTGCTTCACTACATGCCGTGCTATTGCGGCTGCGAAAATCCGCAGTTCCACCACGAATCCAATTACGATTGCTTCATCGACGGTATCGACGACAGCGGCGAGGTCCCTCGCGTCTCCCCGGAAGCGATGGGCTTCTCCTGAGGGATTTGTATAGACGTCGCCCGGGAGGCGATGAAACAGTTTGACGCAGGCATCCCGCTCCCCGCGATCCGGGATACTATCGAGGCGAAGTACAGCCAAGGTCATCCCGGGACGCCCACCCCGCGACCGCCGGACCCCGCCGAGGAATCGGCGCCAGGACGCTAGCCGCGATCGTAAGGCTCTACTTCGCTGGGCTTCGCTTCATTGGAGTGCTCACGCGACTCGTTCGCATGATGTACATCGGGTTCTGGCTGGGACTTCTGACGCGAGGTCAGCTCCACTCCATCGGTGAGCGGAGATACAGCCGGGATCAACGCTATAGGACCGACGAGTACAACAAAGCGGGTCTCTGGGATTGGGAGCAAAGCGCATTCGATGCGCACTTCGTTGATTGCACGAGAGTGCTCCTCGCCGCAGCGGGTGGAGGTCGCGAGGTGATCGCGTTGAGGAGACGAGGAATCGAGGTCGAAGCGTTCGAATCCGACCCGGATCTGGTTTGCTATGCCAACCGGCTGTTGGAGAGAGAGGGGATGGCTCCCGACATCCAGCGAGTGCCTTGGGACGATAGCCCGGACGGTGCAGAGGAGTGTGACGGAGCGATTGTCGGATGGGGGGCCTATATGCATATCCGGGGAAGGGAACGGAGGATTCTGTTCCTGCGCGGGTTGAGGACGAGACTGGTGACCGGGTCGCCCATCCTGATTTCTTTCAACACCCGGCGGGACGACTCGCCCTATTTTCGGGGTATCGCCGTCATCGGCAATGTCGTGGCGTTCCTGCTGCGTCGGAGCCGGGTCGAAATCGGCGATTCCCTGGTACCCAACTACGCCCACTACTTCACTGAGGCGCAGCTCGAAGCGGAGATGGCCGCGGGGGGGTTCGAGATGATCTCGTTCGAGCAGCGGGAATTCGGCCATGCAGTCGGGCGAGCGGTATGAGCCCCGCCGGCGAATAGGCGATATCTTGCGGAATGCAGATCTCCGGCGACACTACGGTTGTTGTAAAGGAGCGGCTCGTGTCGGCCGATCTCGGGGAGGAAGTGATCCTCCTCCATCTGGAGAACGGGCTGTACTATGGCCTCGGGAACACAGGCGCCCGGATATGGCAGATGTTGCAGCAGCCGGTGAAGGTCGGCGAGATCGAGCGCGTGCTCCTCGAGGAGTACGACATCGATCCCGACACGTGTCACGCCGCGGTCGTCGATCTCCTGAACAAACTCGTCGAGGAGAACCTCGTGGAAGTGTCGGAGTCATGAGCCGCTCGATGCGCCGACCCTCGCTCCGGGCGGGAATCGTCGCCTTCACTGCGGTCGCCATCCTCGCGTGCGATCGCAATCAAGACGTGGCCGAGGGCCTGGTCCCGGACTGGGCGTACGCGCCCGCCGATACCGAGTGGATGACGATCGAGGGCGTCGAGTTCCCGGCCGGCATGGACCGGGCGGACCCGGAGATCGTCGAGGCGTACGTCTTCGCCGCCAAGCACCCCGAGGTCCTCCGGTACATGCCGTGCTACTGCGGCTGCGAGCATCCCCGGAGCGCGCACCAGAACAACTACGATTGCTTCATCGACATCATCGATCGGAGCGGAGCGCTGCCCCGCGTATCCCCGGATCCGATGGGTTTCTCCTGAGGGATCTGCATTACGGTCGCCCGGGAGGCGAAGAGACAATACGAGGCAGGGGTTCCGCTCTCCGCGATCCGGGACACGATCGAGATCAAGCACAGCAAGGGCCGTCCCGGCACGCCCACACCGAGACCCCCGGCGACGCCGGAGGAGACCGCGTCCCGGCGCTAGCCCGCGACCCCTAGCCCGCGAGCGCGCGCTCCCGGGCCCGCAGCTCCGCGAACTCCTCCGGCGCCGGCCGTGCCGCCACAGCCTCGACGAGCGCGGGCAGCCAGTCCGCGAACGTCCCCGGCCGGAAGCCCAGCTCGCGGGCCGCGCGGCCCGGATCGAGAACCGACATCCAGGGATTGGCCAGCGGCGCGCAGGCCGGGAAGACGCCGGCGTCGAGGAGGTCCTCGCGCGGCCGGACCTCGAGCACCGGCTCGACTCCCAGCATGCCGCCGACCCGCCCGATCAGCTCGTCGTGCGTCCAGGCTTCGCCCTGCGCGAGGTTGAAGGCCGCGCCCTTGCCAGCCCCCTCCTCCAGGATCCGGACCACCGTGTCGACCACCGCGTCGGCATGGATCGGGCGGATCGGCGGGCTCGGCTCGGCCGGAATCAGGAGCGGGCCGCCGTCCAGGAGTCGCAGCACGTAGGCCTGGATCCGCCCGCGCGGGTCGTCCTCGGCGTGGACCATCGTGAGCCGGAGCCGGGTCGAAGGAAAGCCCCGCGCGGACCACGCCTCGTCGAGGAGGTCCTCGCACTCCCGCTTCTCGATTCCGTACGTCCACTGACCCGCATCCCAGGCGTCCGGCGCGGGCGGTGTGGCGAGCGGCCCCGCGTAGTCCTCCTCGCGCGCGGGAGAGGGACAATCCCTCCGGACGAGGTACACCTGGCCGGTCGAGAAGTGAACATAGTGGCCCACCCGGCCGTATAGGATCTCGACGGCCGAGGCGGTGTCGGCTCCGCGCATGGCGATCGTGTCCACGCAGGCGTCGAAGGAGCGCCCGGCGAGCGCGCGCTCCAGCTGCGCGGGGTCGGACCGATCTCCGTAGAGGCGCTCAACCGCGGCCGGGAGATCACCCGGCGTCGTGCCGCGATGGAACGTGGAGACCTCGTGGCCGCGCTCCAGGAGCGAGCGGACGAGGCGTGGCCCCATGAAGAGGGTGCCGCCGATGACGAGGATCCGCATCGGCGAAGCCTAGCCGCAGCCCTCGCGGCCGTCAAAGCGCATGGCGGACCTCTACATGGACGCGCAAGGAAATGCCCTCTACGTTCGAAACCGCCGACCCGAACTCCCATGCAAGGAGACTGTCGTGACCTTCGACCGCCTGCCGCTCGCGATCCTCTTCCTCTCGATCCTCGCCGCCCCCGCGCGCGCGCAGGAGCGGGCGGTGGCACCCCTAGAAGTGCGTCCCAGCCCGGCCTTCCAGGCCGCGGTCGAGGCCGGAACGCGGACGGAGACGGGCGAGCCCGGGCCGATCTACTGGCAGCAGCGGGCCGACTACGCGATCGAGGCGACCGTCGACCCGCGAGCGCGGAAGCTGACGGGCAGCGAAACGATCACGTACACGAACAACTCGCCCGACACGCTGAAGGTCCTCGGGTTCCACCTCTACCAGAACCTGTTCGCGGAAGACGCGATCCGCGGGCGCCAGGTTCCCATCACGGGAGGCCTCGAGCTCTCGTCGCTCTTTGTCGACGGACAGACCCTGGAGGTCGACCCCGCTGACAATCGCCAGACGCTCCAGCAGGGGACCGTCATGGCGGTGCGGCTCCCGCGGCCGCTCGCCCCGGGGGGCGCCAGCGCGACCATCGAGGCGAGCTGGAGCTTCACGATCCCGGAAGGCGAGGGGGTCCCCCGCATGGGCATGGTCGACTCCACCACCGGGCAGATCGCCCAGTGGTATCCCCAGATCGCGACCTACGACGACCTGAGGGGCTGGGACACGCGGCCGTACCTGTCCAACGCCGAGTTCTATCTCGAATACGGCACGTTCGACCTCGCGATCACGGTCCCCGCCGGAACGGTGGTGGCCGCGACCGGGATGCTCCAGAACCCGGAGGAGGTTCTGGCGCCGGCGATCCTGGAGCGCGTCTCCGCGGTCGCGGGCGACGAGGTCGTGCACGTCGTGACCGAGGCGGACTTCGGCCCCGGCCGTGCCACGCGCGGCGCGCCCGGCGAGACGCTGACCTGGCGCTTCCACGCCGAGGACGTGCGCGACGCCGCGTTCGCGTTCTCCGACCACTACCTCGTGGACATGACGACCGGGCTCGTCGACGCCGCGACCGGCCGGCGGACCTTCGTTCACTCCTTCTACCGCCCCGGCGCCGCGAGCTGGCGCGAGTCCGCGCGCATGACGAAGGATGCGATCGAGGTCTTCAGCCGGAACGTCCACCCCTACGCCTATCCGCAGATCACCTCGACCGAGGGCCTCGTCGGCGGCATGGAGTACCCGATGATCGTCTTCGTCCGGGATTTCGGCAGCGACCAGCAGACCGACCGCGTCATCGCCCACGAGCTCGGGCACATGTGGTTCCCCATGATGGTCGGGTCGGACGAGACGGCCTACGCATGGATGGACGAGGGAGTGAACACGTTCATCACGATCTTCGCCGCCGAGCACTACTATCCCGAGTCGACCGAGCGCTCGGAGGTGCGCGACGCCTACGAGCGGTACACCGCGGCGAATGCGATCCAGGGGATCTCGCTGATGTCGTCTCCGGACGCGATCGCCGCCGCGGGCGGGAACGTCGGTGTCCTGGGGTACCGGCATCCCGCCAGCGCCCTCCTCGCCCTGCGCTCCGTCCTGGGTGACGAGGTCTACGACCGCGCGCTCTCCGAGTACACGCGCCGCTGGATGTACCGCCATCCGACGCCATGGGACTTCTTCCATACGTTCGAATCTGTGGCCAGCCGCGATCTCGACTGGTTCTGGGCGCCCTGGTTCTACGGCCCGGGCATCAGCGACATGGGGATATCGGACGTCGAGGTGCACGCCACGGGGGGAGAGAACCACGTCGTCACGGTCGTGCGGAACGACGGCACCGTGCTGTCCCCGGTCGTCCTGCGGATCACCACGGCGGACGGCGCCACGACCGTCGTGGAGGCGCCCGCCACGCGCTGGTTCGACGGACGCCGGGAGATCTCCGTGGAGGGCACGGTCGCGGGAGACGTGGCCAAGGTCGAGCTCGACCCCGAGCGCCTGTACGCGGACGTCGATTCCTCGGACGACATCTGGACGCCGTAAGGATCCGCGGCTGGAGTCTCCGCTTCCAGGATTCCGCCGTCGAAGCGGAGTTCCTGGAGGAGTACCGCAGGGGCTCGCGGTGGCACGTGCGCCTGGCGATCGGCGTCGCGGTGATCGTCTACCTCTCGTTCGCGTGGCTCGACGTGTGGATGGCGCCCGACCTCTCCGACGTCTTCCTCACCATCCGGATCCTCGTCGCGGCGATCTTCGGGCTCGCTCTGGCGGCCACCTTCGCGCCGCTGCGACTAGCCGGCCGCGAGGCGTTCGTCTGTCTGGCCATCCTCGCCGCGGCCGCGGGGATCCTCCGCATGATGTCGCTCGCTACCGCCGTCGTCGCCGTGCGGTACTTCGCGGGACTTCTGCTCGTCATCATGGCAGCGCACTCGATGTTCCGGCTGCGGTTCCAGACCGCGACGCTCGTCTCGCTTCTCGTCGTGGGGGCGTGGATGGTCTGGAGCGCGAGGCAGGGGGGCACAGAGTGGTGGGAGTACCTGAACAGCGTGTTCTTCCTGGTGGCGGCGGTGATCCTCGGAATGTTCGGGAGCTGGTCGATCGAGCGGTTCTCGCGGCGGGGGTGGCTGGCCCATCGGGAGGCGGAGGACGAGCGGGCCCGGAGCGAGCGCGTCCTCATGAACGTCCTGCCCGAGCCGATCGCCGAGAGGCTCAAGGAAGAGGACGGGCCCATCGCGGAGGCGTTCGCCGAGGCGACGATCATGTTCGTCGACCTGGTCGACTTCACGAACCTGAGCTCGAGCCTCGACCCGCGGAGGCTCGTGGGCCTCTTGAACCGGTTGTTCACGGAGTTCGACAGAATCGCCGAGGAGCACGGGATCGAGAAGATCGGGACCAGCGGAGACAGCTACATGGCGGTCGCCGGCGTCCCGCTGCCCGTCGAGAACCACGTCGACCTGATCGCCGACGCCGCCCTCGCGATGCGGGACCGCGTGGCCGCCCGCGAGGGGGACATCGAAGTCCAGGTGCGGATCGGGATCGCCACCGGTCCGGTGGTGGCGGGAGTGATCGGAGAGAAGAAGCTCTACTACGACCTGTGGGGCATGCCGGTCACGATCGCCAGCCGCATGCAGGCGCACGGCCTGCCGGGCGAGATCCAGGTCACCCACGCGGTGCGCGAGCGTCTGGCGGACCGGTACACGTTCCGGGAGCGCGGCGAGATCGACGTGAAGGGGGTCGGAGAGATGCGCACCTGGATCCTGATCGACCGCGCCGACTCCGCCGAGCCCCCTCGGACTCAGTAGCGGGCGCCCACCACTCTCCAGCTCCGCCGGTCGGGGTTCCACTCCAGCCAGAACGTGGCCGGACGCGGAGCCTCCTCCCCATCGTCGAAGACCTTCCACACGTTCACTTCCGCGTATCGCTCGTCGTCGTCGGGATCGACGTCCAACGGGCCGACCGGCGAGGGCAGGGGGATCATGGCCTGGACCGCCGATCCGCCGACCTCGATGTCGGGGTCCGCGGGATCGTAGTCGAACTGCCAGCGATAGCCAGCCGGCCCGCCGAAGTGTCGATTCCAGAGGTCGTCGAAGACGAGCGCCCCGCTCTCGATCCGCGGCGCGTCGAGCGGGGAGACCTCGCGGAACCAGTAGCGGCCGGTCGCGTCGCGCCGCGCCTTCAGGCCCCTGAGCAGGTACGCCGCGGCGGCGGGGTCCGAGTACTGCCCGGCGGCCACGGCGGCGTCCAGCTGCGCATCGGTGAACGACATCACGAGCTTGGCCCCCCAGTAGCCATCCCGCTCGGTGCGGTTGATCAGGGCGGGATTCAGCATGTTCGAGCGCCAGTCCTCCGGATGGTAGTTGTCCGCCGAGTAGTAGCCGATCGAGGGCGGATAGGCGCCCTCGTCGAACCCCTGCCAGGGGCGCCTGTAGGCGCCCAGTGTGAAGGTGCGCAGCAGGATCGCGCCGGCGTCGAACTGGTACTCGTTTCCGTGCCGGGCATCGTGCGGCCGGATGGCGGAAGAGCCCAGAGCCGACCCGAAGTCGATCAGGTTGTGCCGCAGATACCCGATCTGCGGCGCGTCCTCGCCCGCGGGGCTTTCGGGGCTGACGATGAACATGTCCAGGGAGTTCCCGGCCTTGACGTCGGTGTGGTTGAGCCAGGCCGCCATCGCGTAGATCCCGCGGAGCTCGCGGCGGTGCTCGTGCGGGATGACGTCGTTGGGATCGTCGAGGCGGACGCCGATGTACTCGAAGGGTCCCTTGGGAACGCCCTCCAGGAACTTGCTGGCGAGGGCGCGAATCCGGCCGTCCTGTGTCCGCGGGTACAGGTCCAGGACGTGGCGCCGGAAGATGTCCATCGTCAGCTGGCGCTCGTCTTCCTCCCGGGGCCTCGTCGAGAACTCGACGGCCAGAGAATCTTCGACGAACACGGCCTCGAGCGGGTCTTCGGGATCATCCTCGAGGACCAGGTCGGCCGGATCGAAGTAGTGGATGTAGTTCTCGGGTGTGTAGTAGCCGGCGGCCCAGAAGAGGTTCGTGGCCACGACCTCTGCGCCGCTGGCGAGCTCGTTGAAATCGGGCGGGTCGAACTTGAAGATCCAGCGCTGGTCTTGCGCGTCCGTGACGTTGAATCCGGGGGAGATGCCCTCGGCCTTGATCGACGTCACGACCAGCGGGGGAACGGGCCCGACGCCCGTCTGCGGTCCGCGGCGGATCTGCTCGGGCGTCAACGCGCGGCGCGCGTTCCGGTTCGTGAACCAGGTGGAGTTGACGACCTCGTCGAAGGGGTCCGCGTTCCACGAGTCCGGCGGACCGCTGATGTGGCGCCGCACGTTGAGACCCCGGGCCACGCCCTCCGCGAATCCGTGCACCTGACTGTAGATCAGGCTCTCCGCGGTCTCTTCGGGCTCGACGATCGCGAGCGTGTCCGCCATGGGGCGGGGCCCGTACTCCCAGGGCTCTACGTTCGGATACGAGGCACAGCCGCCGCCGGCGGCCAGGGCCAGGAACAGGATCGCGGTTCTCATTAGTAGCGGACGCCGGCCACGCGCCACGTGCCGCCGTCCTGCTCGAGCCACATCGTCGCCGGCCGCGGGGCCCAGCCGGTCCCTTCCGGCCTGCTGCGCCAGATGCGCACCCTCACCCGCCCGCCGTCGCCGGGGGCGAGACCCGAGGGCAGAGGCACTCGGGCCGCGCTCGCGATTCCCTCGCCCGCCGCCCCCGCGCCGTCGAAGTCGTAGCGGTACTGCGCCGCGCCGCCGAAGTGCTCGGTCCACAGATCGTCGAACGCGATCGCTCCCCCCTCTACACGGGGATCGTCGAGCGGCGAGACGCGCGCGAACCAGTAGCGGCCGATCGCGTCGCGCCGCTCCTTGAGGCCTTTCAGGATGTAGGAGCGGGCGGCCGGATCCGTCCACTGCGTGGCCTCCATGGCGCCCGCCAGCTGCTCGTCCGTGAACGACATGACGAGCTTGGCGCCCCAGTATCCGTCGCGGTCGTCGACCGCGTCGAACGTGGGGTTGGGGATGCTCGACTTCCAGGATCCCGGATCGAAGCCCTCGGCCGCGAACCAGCCGATCGTCTCCGGATGGCCGGTGTCTTCGATGTCCTGCCATGGCCGCTCGTAGGCCCCGAGGCTGATCAGCCGCAGCGAGATCGCCTTCATGTCGAGGTCGTTCTCGTTTCCGTGCCGCGGCCGGTGCGGATGCACGCCGCCGGATCCGATCGAAGCGCCGTTGTCGAGCATGTAGTGGACGAGATGGCCGTAGCGCGCACCCTCCTCCGGGCTTCCGGCGTGCGGCCGGAACATGTCGAGCGTGTTCCCCTCCTTGGTGTCGACCTGATTGAGCCAGGACGCCACGACGTAGTAGCCGCGGAGCTCGCGGCGGTTCTGATGGGGGATCACGTCGTTGGGGTCGTCCGGCCGCGTCCCCTTCCAGCCGAAGGGCCCCTTCGGGATCCCGGGCAGGAACTTGCTGGCCAGCGTCCGGATCCGCCCCTGGGAGTCGCGCGGATAGCGCTCGATGAAGCGCAGGAAGACGTCCATCGTCAACTCGCGCTCGTCGGGCTCGTTGGCGCCGACTTCGTATTCGACCAGCTCGCCGTCTTCGACCATGTCCAGCTCCACGCCTTCCCGCAGGGTCAGGTTCGTGGGGTCGAGGTAGAAGACGTAGTTCTCGGGTGTGTGATAGCCGGCCGACCAGACCAGGTTCGTCGCCAGCACGTCGGACCCGCTCGCCATCTCGGGGTAAGCCGGCGGGTCGAACTTGACCAGCCAGCGGGCGCCGCTCGCGTCACGCATGAAGAACCCGACGTTGACGCCCTCGGACTTCATGCTCGTGACCTGCGCCGGCCCGGACTGATCGGGGCCGTCTCCCGCGTGCGAGCCGCGAACGATCTCCTCCGGGGTCAGCGCGCGAGTCGCGTTTCGATTCGTGAACCAAGTGGAGTTCACGACCTCGTCGAACGGGTCCGCGTTCCAGGCCGGTCCTCCGCCTCCCACGGACAGCGGGAGGAACATCGAGTAGGCGACCTGCTCGTAGACGACCGTCGGGGCGATCGCGGCGGGCTCGGCGATGGCGAGCGTGTCGGCGAGCGGTTGCGGATCGTACTGCCAGGGCCGCACGTTCCCACTCGCGCAGGCGGTTCCCAGGATGGCGGCGAAGAGGACGGGCGCGGCCGCGCGCGACACGGACGCGGCGTTCCCGAGGCGGATCACCAGAACCCGCCCGTCGCGAGGTTCACGCGCGTTCCCTCTTCGCTGTACGCGACGCCGAGGCGGAACAGCGCGTCGTCCTTGAGGAACATCCGCACCTCGAGGCCATAGGAGGTCTTGAGGTCCTCGGTGTCGAGGTCTCCGACCTCGGGCGCGAGGTCGCCGACGTCGGCGAAGAGCGCGGCCTCGAGCACGCCGGGGGTCGCCTGCCAGGTGTGCTCCTCCCAGATCCGGTAGCGGTACTCCGCCGTCGCCCAGCCCACGGCCTGGTCGGTCCAGCGCCAGGACGGGTAGCCCCGCAGACGCCGCGAGCCGCCGAGGTCGGGCAGGTACGCGAAGGGAATCACCGAGTCGTCGTCTTCCGGCTCGACGGTCTCGAAGCCGCCGCCGACGCTGATGATGTGCCAGTCGCTGCCGAGCGGGAGGTGCGCCTGGACGCGCGCCCCGTACTGCGTCCAGTCGAACGGCAGCTCGTCGTCCACCGAGCGCCACACCGACCCCGACCCCTCGAGCATGAGGCCGCGCGTCGGATGCCCCGCGCTGTTCCTGAGATCGAGCCGGACCGTTCCGCCCGGACTCCAAAGCTCCTGCTGCGGAAGGTCGACTCCCGGGAGCCCAACGAAGCGCTCGATCGTGTTGCGCTGATTGTCGTCGTAGGTCTCGTAGAAGAACGAGCGCTCGTAGGCCGCGTGCACCTCGCCGTTGACGATCCAGCTTTGCGGCAGACCGGCGGCCGCGACGCCGCCCCAGCGCTCCCACGAGAACCCGGACTCGTCGTCTTCCTCGTCGGTGTCGGGGCCGATGCCCCAGAACTCGTTCATGTGGTCGACGTCGTAGTAGCCGGTGAAGCGGAGCCACGGTGCGTCGTCGGGATCGTTCCAGCCGGCGAAGGCGGAATATTCCTGGTAGAGCCGGTTCGTGACGGCCGCGCTGATGCCGGCCGTGGGACCGCCCGAGCCCGGGAACAGCTCGTAGGTGAATCCGCCGCCGACGAACCCCGAGCGGGTGCCGATCGATCCGGCTCGGAAGCCGAAATGGCTCGCTTCCTCAGGCGCATCGGGTCGATCGGAGAGCCCGGCCGCGAACCCCCCCGCCTCCTCTTCGATCACCACGGTCGTGCCCTTCAGTGCGACGTCCGCCATGCGGAAGGGCGCGAACAGGATCCGCCCCAGGAATGCCAGCGGACCGGGGCCGACGCCCGGCGGAGGCTGGGGCCGAAGGGGGTGGTCGTCGGGAAGGACTTCGAGAGTGTCTCCCGCGGCGGGCGTCTCCTGGGCGAGCGCCGGAGCCGCGATCAGCAGAGCAGCGAGCAGTATCAGGATCGTCGACGCGCGCAGGGGGAACCTCCGGTTGAGGGCCGTGGACGGCGGACGGCCTAATGCTAACGATCGCCACGGTCCGGGTCTAGCGGGCATGAACACGGCCGGCACGCCCCGCCGCGTCCTCCGAGTGCGCCGACTGCGGTTGCGGGCGGGTGGCGGTAGATTGCGATCATGGACTGGGAGCCGCGCGCCGAAGACTCGTTCCGGAAGCTCCTCCTCCAGCTCGACCGGCGGATCCGCGAGGATCACGAGCGGCGGGCGCGGGAGGCCGCCGAGGTCCACGCCGAGGCGCACGGCCTGCGGACCGTGAACGCCGACGCGGCCGCGGTGGGCTTCGTGAAGGCCGCCGGCAGCTACGACAAGCCGGCGGTCAAGAACGCGCTCCGGCGCGTGGGGATCGACCCGCAGAAGTACGAGGACTTCTTCTAGGGCGGACGTTGAAAATGGCCCATCTGCGGCGTTGCGCTCCTCGTGTCTTCCTGCGGCGTAGGAGCCACTACGCCTCGGAATCCACTCGTCGCGCGCCTTGCATCTGGACCATTTTGAACGTCCTATCGGGACAGGTGTTCTCGCCGGTGGCGGTTGAAGCTTCCTCCGGGGAACGGTAGTTTCTCGTTCCCGCCGCAAGATTCCAGGGGCCTGTAGCTCAGGTGGTTAGAGCGCACGCCTGATAAGCGTGAG
>DASSBK010000211.1:0-21512 GCA_035698825.1 Gemmatimonadota bacterium | reverse complement strand
GAGATGGTGATGCCGGGCGACAACGTGACGATGGAGATCAACCTGATCACGCCGGTGGCGATGCAGGAGGGCCTGCGGTTCGCCATCCGCGAGGGTGGCCGCACCGTGGGCGCCGGCGTCGTCACCAAGATCAAGAAGTAGGGATAGATGGCGGCGATTCGCGACAAGATCGTGTTGGCGTGCGCGCAGTGTAAGGAGCGCAACTACAACACCACCAAGAACAAGCGCAAGCATCCCGACCGCGTGGCGTACCGCAAGTTCTGCCCGCGCTGCAACGCGCACACCGAGCACAAGGAAACCAAGTAGCTCGGGAAAGCAAGGGTCGCGCGCCTGGACCGATGACAAGGTCGAGATAGGCGGTGCAGGTCAAGGCGCGCGACGAAGGGGTTCCGAGGCGTACCGGAGTGTACGCCGCAGGAACCCCGAGGAGCGCAACGCAGAGATGCACCGTCTAGCTCGGCCGTAAAGGGGTGTAGCTCAGTTGGGAGAGCAGCGGACTCCAAATCCGCAGGTCGCAGGTTCGAGCCCTGTCACCCCTGCCAGAACCGACTGAGGACGTACGACGCGAGGAGAACGGGAAGAATGCTCGAAAAGCTGCGGAGTTTCCTGCGCGAGGTCCGCGTGGAGATGGAGAAGGTCACCTGGCCGGGACGCAAGGAGGTCCAGGCCGCGACCCTCGTGATCATCGCGCTGGTGCTGCTGCTGGCGGTGTTCATCGGCGGCGTGGACTTCGTAGTCAGCCGAGTCCTCGGCCTGTTCTTCAGACTGTAACCGGTGCTCCCGGGTGCCGACCAAGGATGATATCGAAGTGACGACGGGCGAGCAGAACAAGGGCGTTCAGGTGACCGAGGAACGGCATCCGGACGCGCACTGGTATGCACTTCAGGTCTATTCGGGGCACGAGAACAAGGTGCGGAACCTGCTCGACAAGCGCATCGCGGAGAACATCAATCCGAACGTGATCGTCCATCAGGTGCTGGTCCCGACGCAGGAAGTGATGGAGATCAAGCAGGGCAAGAAGACCCGCGTCACGAAGAACCTGTACCCGGGTTACATCCTCGTCGAAGCCGTCATGAACGACGAGACGCAGTACTTCATCAACTCGATCAGCGGGATCATCAAGTTCCTGGGCGCCGGAACCACGCCCCAGCCGCTCCGGGATCGTGAGGTCAACAAGATCCTGGGTCGCATCGACGAGGTGAAGGAGCCGGTGGAGGACGTGGTCATCCCGTTCGTCGTCGGCGACTCCGTCGACGTGACCGAGGGCCCCTTCTCCGATTTCAGCGGCACCGTCGAGGAAGTGTATCACGACAAGGGCAAGGTCAAGGTCACGGTGAGCCTGTTCGGGCGCCCCACCTCGGTCGAGCTCGATTACCTGCAGTTGAAGAAGACATAGAGAGAGGTTTCCGGTGGCCAAGAAAGTCATCGCGCTGATCAAGCTCCAGATCCCGGCCGGGCAGGCGAATCCCGCCCCGCCGGTGGGTCCCGCGCTCGGTCAGCACAGCGTGAACATCATGGAGTTCTGCAAGGCGTTCAACGCGCGGACCGCGCAACAGGCCGGCCTCATCATCCCGGTCGTGATCACGGTTTTCGCCGATCGCTCGTTCACGTTCATCACGAAGACGCCGCCCGCCGCCGTGCTGCTGAAGAAGGCGGCCGGCCTGGAGAAGGGCTCCGCCGAGCCCAATCGTACCAAGGTCGGCAAGGTCACGCGCGAGCAGTGCCGGGAGATCGCCCGCACGAAGCTCCCGGATCTCAACGCTACGGACCTGGAGTCCGCCGCCAACATGATCGCGGGCACGGCCCGGTCGATGGGCCTGGAGGTAGTGGAGTCATGAGTCCCAGGACGGTCAGCCGCGGCAAGCGGTATGCGGCCGCGCTCGAGAAGCGCGAGCCGGACAAGCGCTACGACATCGACGGGGCCGTGGGCGTCCTGCTGGAGATGCCGGCGGTCGGATTCGACGAGACGGTCGAAGTCGCCGTGCGGCTGGGCGTCGATCCGCGCCATGCGGACCAGATCGTCCGCGGCACGGTGGTGCTGCCCAACGGCACGGGGAAGAAGGTCCACGTCACCGTGATCTGTCAGGGCGAGAAGCTCCGCGAGGCCGAGGAGGCCGGGGCCGACGTCGTGGGCGGCAAGGATGTCGTCGAGAAGATCCAGGAGGGCTGGCTCGACACCGACGTGATCATCTCGACGCCGGACATGATGGGCGACGTCGGCAAGCTGGGACGGGTCCTCGGGCCGCGCGGCCTCATGCCGAACCCCAAGAGCGGCACCGTGACGTTCGATGTGACGCGCGCGGTGAAGGACGTCAAGGCGGGAAAGATCGAGTTCCGGACGGACAAGACCGGCAACGTGCAGGCGCCTGTCGGGCGCCGCTCGTTCACGCGCGAGCAGCTGGCCGAGAACATCCGCGTGTTCATGGATACGATCGTCCGCGCCAAGCCGTCTTCGGCCAAGGGCCAGTACGTGCGCAACGTGGTGATCTCGAGCACGATGAGCCCGGGCGTGCCGATCGACATCAATCTGTTCCGCGTGGCCTGAGCCGGGCGCAGCGCAGCAATCTCAGAGGACGGAGCCGGAACGATGCAGATGGCGCAGAAGCAGGAGGTAGTCGCCGATCTCAGCGCGAAGCTGAGCAAGGCGAAGTGCCTCTACCTGACGGACTTCACGGGACTCGACGTGGCGGCGATCACGGAGCTGCGACGGCGCCTGACGAGTGCCGGAGTCGAGTACATGGTGGTCAAGAACACCCTCGCCAGGCGCGCGCTTTCGGGAGGCCCCTACGAGGGACTGACCGAGCACCTGGCGGGTCCCAATGCCTTCGCGCTCTCCGACGAGGACGTGGTGACGGCCGCCAAGATCCTCACCGAATTCGCCCGGGAGCGGGAGCGGCCTCAGATCCGTGCCGGCGCGGTCGAGGGCCGCGTCGTGTCGATCGAGGAGATCCGCCGGATCGCCGATCTGCCGCCGCGCGATCAGCTGCTGGCGCAGGTGGCGGGAACGATGCGCGCTCCGATCGCCGGACTCGTGTACACCCTCAGCGGCCTGCTTTCGAAGTTCGTCCGCACGGTCGACGCCGTGCGGGAGGACAGGCAGGCGCGCGGAGAGCCCGGTGGGCCCGCGGCGAAGGAGCCGGCGCAGGCGACGGCCGAGCAGCCGGAAACGAGCGGGCAGGCGGAGAGTGCCGAGCAGCAGGAGACGGCCGGTGAGCCGGAAGCGGCCGCCGGCGAGCAGACCCAGCCGGCCGACGGCCCGGCGGAGGAACCGGCGGCGAGCGCCGGCGACGATTCCGTAACGGAATGACGATGGAACGCAACCAGCACCCCGCAAGGAGAGACCGGTAATGGCTACGAAGACGATGGGCAAGGACGAGATCCTCGACGCGATCGGCAACATGTCGGTCCTCGAGCTGGCCGAGATGGTCAAGGACATGGAAGAGAAGTTCGGTGTGTCGGCGGCCGCGCCCGTCATGGCCGCGCCTGCCGCGGCAGCCGGAGGCGCGGGAGCCGTTGCCGTCGAGGAAGAGAAGGACGAGTTCGACGTGATCCTGCAGTCCGCGGGCGAGAAGAAGATCCAGGTCATCAAGGTGGTCCGCGAGATCACCTCGCTGGGTTTGAAGGAGGCCAAGGACCTGGTCGACGGTGCGCCCAAGCCGGTCAAGGAAGCGACCACCAAGGCGGACGCCGAAGAGATCAAGAAGAAGCTCGAAGAGGCCGGCGCGACGGTCGAGGTCAAGTAGTTCCCGACGTTCGCGCCAACCGCATACCCGGCTGGGCGGCTCCCATAGGAGCTGCCCGGCTTCCGCACGCCTGTCGCCGACGCACGGCCGGGCGCACATGCAGCACCCGTTGAGCGACGTCAGCCCAACGAAAAGGAGCAGGAATTGAGCCCGAAGACCGAACCCGCCATTCGTCATCATTCCTTCGCCAAGCTGGGTGGCACGATGGACATGCCGGACCTGCTGGCTGTTCAGAAGGAGTCCTTCGCCCACCTGCTGCAGGCCGACGTCGCGCCCGAAAAGCGCGACAACGACGGCTTGCAGGCCGTGTTCCAGGACGTCTTCCCGATTACCGACGTCAAGGAGAACTACTCGCTCGAGTTCGTGAAGTATTCGATCGGGGAACCGAAGTACACGGTCGAGGAGTGCCAGGAGCGCGACATGACGTACGCCGCGCCGCTCAAGGCCACCCTCAGGCTGGTGATGAAGGAAGAGGTGGAGGGCGAGAAGAAGATCAAGGCCGTCACCGAGAAGGAAGTCTTCCTGGGCGAGGTTCCGCTCCTTACGGATCTGGGCACGTTCGTGATCAACGGCGCCGAGCGCGTGATCGTCAGCCAGCTCCATCGCTCGCCGGGCGTCGTGTTCGAGGAGAACGTCCATCCCAACGGGCAGAAGCTCTACAGCGCGCGGATCATCCCGTTCCGCGGATCGTGGGTCGAGTTCACCGTCGACATCCACGACGTGATCTACGTGCACATCGACAAGAAGAAGAAGTTCCCGGTCACGGCGCTGCTCAGGGCCTTCGGATGGAACGAGAACGAAGAGATCCTGAAGCTCTTCTACTCGGCCCGTAAGGTCTCGCTCTCCGACGTGAAGGACTCCGAGGTCCGTCGCGATCTGCTGGGCTCGCCGCTGGCGGCCGACGTCGTGGACGAGGAGACCGGCGAGATCCTGTACGAGCGCAACACGGAGTTGAGCGCGGAGGTCGTGAAGAAGCTGCGCAAGAAGGGGATCGACCAGATCCACATCTACGTCAGCGGACTCGACGTGCCGCGCACGGAGGCGCACCTCGTCGCCAACACGTTGCGCAAGGACCCGACCAAGGACGAGAACGACGCCCTGCAGCGGATCTACAGCCTGATGCGCTCGGGTGAGGCCCCGAATCTGACGATCGCCCGGGACCACCTCGAGCGGCTGTTCTTCGACCCCAAGCGCTACGACCTGGGCCGCGTCGGCCGCTACAAGCTCAACCAGCGGCTGGAGCTCAAGGGCGCCGAAGACGTCACCGTGCTGCGGCGCGAGGACTTCGTCGAGATCATCAAGTACCTGATCAAGCTCCGCAACGGGCTCGGCTACGTCGACGACATCGACCACCTCGGCAACCGCCGGGTGCGCTCGATCGGCGAGCTGATCGCGAACCAGTTCTCGCTGGGCCTCTCGCGCATGGCGCGTCTGGTGCGGGAGCGGATGACCACGCAGGATCCCGAGAAGATGTCGCTCGACGACCTGGTGAACGCGCGCACGATCAGCGCGGTCATCAACGCGTTCTTCGGATCGAGCCAGCTGTCGCAGTTCATGGACCAGACCAATCCGCTGGCCGAGATGACGCACAAGCGCCGGCTGTCGGCGCTGGGACCGGGCGGCCTGACTCGCGAACGGGCGGGCTTCGAGGTGCGCGACGTGCATTACTCGCATTACGGGCGGATGTGCCCGATCGAGACGCCGGAAGGTCCCAACATCGGGCTCATCACGAGCCTCTCGACGTACGCCCGGATCAACGAGCTGGGCTTCATCGAGACCCCGTATCGGAAAGTCGAGAAGGGGCGTGTCACCGGGGAGATCGTGTATCTGTCGGCGAGCGAGGAGGACCCGTTCGTCATCGCCCAGGCCAGCGCTCCCCTGGACGAGAAGGGCCGCTTCGTCAACGAGTACGTGCTCTCGCGGCTGCACGACAACTTCCCGCTCGCGCGGCCGGATGAGATCGACTACATGGACGTTTCTCCCGAGCAACTGGTCTCGATCGCCGCGGCGCTGATCCCGTTCCTGGACCACGACGACGCGAACCGCGCGCTCATGGGGTCGAACATGCAGCGCCAGGCCGTACCCCTGCTCCGGCCCCAGTCCCCGGTCGTCGGCACGGGCCTCGAGGGCCGCGTGGCGGTCGACTCGGGCGCCGTGGTCACCGCGCGCAGGGACGGCGTCGTAGAGGCGGCCACGGCGGACCGCGTGATCGTGCGCGTGAAGGGCAGGGGCGCGACCAACGGCGACGGCAAGATCGACTTCGCCAACGCCGACGTGTACGAGCTCAAGAAGTTCCGGCGGACGAACCAGGACACCGCCATCAATCAGCGCCCGATCGTGCGGCGCGGCGACAAGGTCAAGGCCGGCCAGGTCCTCGCCGACGGCGCGGCCACGGAGCAGGGACGGCTGGCGCTCGGCGTGAACACGCTGGTCGCCTTCATGCCCTGGTACGGCTCGAACTTCGAGGACGCGATCATCCTCAGCGAGCGGCTGGTCAAGGACGACACCTTCACGTCCGTCCACATCCAGGAGCTGGAACTGCACGTCCGCGACACCAAGCGCGGCCAGGAGGAGATCACGCGCGAGGTGCCGAACGTCGCCGAGGAGGCGCTGGTCAACCTCGACGACCGCGGCATCATCCGGATCGGGGCCTCGATCAAGCCGCAGGACATCCTGGTCGGCAAGGTGAGCCCCAAGGGCGAGAAGGAGCTGTCTCCGGAAGAGCGGCTGCTGACCGCCATCTTCGGCGAGAAGGCCAAGGACGTGAAGGACACCTCGCTCAAGGCGCCACCCGGACTCGAAGGCGTGATCATCGACGTCAAGGTCTTCAGCCGCAACGAGGACGATCCCCTCACGTCTCGGGACAAGGAGCTGGAGCGGGAAAAGGCCAAGCAGTACGAGAAGCGCGAGATCGCCAAGGTGCTCGCCAGCCGGGACGAGCAGCTGGCCGAGGTCCTGATCGGCGCCACGGTCGAGTCGCTCAAGGAGAAGAAGAAGGGCGCCCGGAACCTCTTCAAGCCCGGCACCAAGCTCAAGGCCAAGGACCTCGAGGGGGTCGATCTCTCTACGATCGACTGGGACGAGGCCGCGCTCAAGGAGCAGCGGGCCGACACGCACCTCAAGGAGATCGTCTCCGCGGCCAAGGAGAAGATCGCCACGATCCGCGAGAAGACCAAGGAAGGGATCGAGAAGATCACGCAGCGCGACGATCTGCCGCCGGGCGTGGTCCAGCTCGTGAAGGTGTACGTGGCCCAGAAGCGCCGTGTCTCCGTCGGCGACAAGATGGCCGGTCGCCACGGCAACAAGGGGATCGTGGCGCGGATCGTCCCCGAGGAGGACATGCCTTTCCTCCCCGACGGGACCCCGGTGGAGATCGTGCTGAACCCGCTGGGCGTGCCCAGCCGCATGAACGTCGGCCAGATCCTGGAGACCCATCTCGGATGGGCGGCGCAGCTCCTCGGCTTCAAGGTGGAGACGCCGGTCTTCCACGGCGCCACGGAGGAGGAGATCGACCAGTGGCTGGAGCAGGCCAAGCTTCCCGCGGGTGGGAAGACCACGCTCTATGACGGCACCAGCGGCAGAGCGTTCGACGAGAAGGTCACGGTGGGATGCATCTACATGATGAAGCTCAGCCATCTCGTGGACGACAAGATCCACGCGCGCTCGATCGGGCCGTACTCGCTCGTGACGCAGCAGCCGCTTGCAGGCAAGGCGCAGTTCGGCGGTCAGCGCTTCGGCGAGATGGAGGTGTGGGCCCTGGAGGCGTACGGCGCCGCGCACACGCTGCAGGAGATCCTGACGGTGAAGTCGGACGACGTGCAGGGCCGGTCGCGAGTGTACGAGGCGATCGTCAAGGGCGAGAACCTGCCCGAGCCCGGCGTACCGGAATCGTTCCGCGTCCTCGTCAAGGAACTCCAGTCGCTGGGGTTGTCGGTCGAGCTCGGAAAGGACGGGCAATAATGGGATCGCTGACAAGGCCGATAGAGTCGGCTCATTCCGAGCGATCCCTCATGTTCGAATCGGCAAGACCAGAAGGAGGCACCAAGTGATTGAATTCCGCACCCAGCGCGACGACCGGGTCTCGAACTTCACGTTCATCCGCGTGGGCATCGCCTCGCCCGAGCAGATCCGCGACTGGTCGTACGGGGAGGTCACCAAGCCGGAGACGATCAACTACCGCTCGTTCAAGCCCGAGAAGGACGGCTTGTTCTGCGAGAAGATCTTCGGTCCCGTCAAGGACTGGGAATGCCACTGCGGCAAGTACAAGCGGATCCGCTATCGCGGCGTGATCTGCGACCGCTGCGGCGTCGAGGTCACGCTGTCCAAGGTGCGCCGCGAGCGGATGGGTCACATCGAGCTGGCCGTGCCAGTGGCTCACATCTGGTTCTTCAAGAGCCTGCCGAGCCGGATGGGCTATCTGCTGGACATGACGCTGCGCGACCTCGAGAAGGTGATCTACTACGCCAACTACGTCGTCGTGGAGCCCGGCAACACCGAGTACGAGAAGAAGCAGCTGATCAACGAAGACGAATACCTGGACGCTCTCGAGCAGGGTGCTGAGGGCTTCGTCGCCAAGATCGGCGCCGAGGCGGTGCGCGATCTGCTGGCCGAGATCGACATCGAGGATCTGTCCGAGGAGCTGCGGGCCCGGGCCAAGATCGAGACCTCGGTCCATCGCAAGAAGAACATCCTCAAGCGACTCAAGGTCATCGAGGCGCTGCGGCAGTCCAACAACCGGCCCCAGTGGATGATCATGACCGTGGTCCCGGTCATTCCGCCGGATCTGCGGCCGCTGGTGCCCCTGGAGGGCGGACGGTTCGCGACCTCGGACCTCAATGACCTGTATCGGCGGGTGATCAACCGCAACAACCGGCTCAAGAAGCTGATCGAGATGCGCGCGCCGGAGGTCATCCTGCGGAACGAGAAGCGCATGCTGCAGGAGTCCGTGGACGCCCTGTTCGACAACGGGCGGCGCTCGCGGGCCGTGCGCGGCCGTGGCAAGCGTCCGCTCAAGTCGCTCAGCGACATGCTCAAGGGCAAGCAGGGGCGATTCCGCCAGAACCTGCTCGGCAAGCGCGTGGACTACTCCGGGCGTTCGGTCATCGTCGTCGGCCCGGAGCTCAAGCTGCATCAGTGCGGTCTGCCCAAGACGATGGCGCTCGAGCTGTTCAAGCCGTTCATCATCCGGAAGCTCGAGGAGAAGGGCCACGTCCAGACGGTGAAGAGCGCCAAGAAGCTGGTGGAGAGCGAGGATCCCGTCGTGTGGGACATCCTCGAGGAGGTCATCAAGGACCATCCCGTGCTGCTCAACCGGGCCCCGACGCTCCACCGCCTCGGGATCCAGGCCTTCGAGCCGATCCTGATCGAGGGCAAGGCGATCAAGATCCACCCGCTGGTGTGTCAGGCGTTCAACGCCGACTTCGACGGCGATCAGATGGCCGTGCACCTGCCGCTGTCCTACGAGTCGCAGCTCGAGGCGCGCGTGCTCATGCTGTCGTCGAACAACGTCCTCAAGCCGGCCGACGGCAAGCCGATCGCTTCGCCCAGCCAGGACATCGTGCTGGGCATCTACTACCTGACGCACGACCCGGTCCAGGAGCCGACGCGCAAGCTGGGCGACGAGGACGTCCCCAACGTGCGCCTGTTCGCGGACGATGCCGAGGTCGAGATGGCGCTCGAGAACGGCAAGGTGGGCCTGCACGACCGGATCCGCATCCGCAAGGACGGCCGTCTCGTGGACACCACCGTGGGCCGCGTGATCTTCAACAGCATCGTGCCGCGCGGACCGCAGCCGGACGGTCAGGACATCGACATCCCGTTCCTGAACAAGGAGCTGGCCAAGAACGCGCTGACCGACGTCGTGTCGCTGGTCTACGCGCGCGCGGGGCTGCGCTATTGCGTCGAGTTCCTGGACAACCTGAAGGCGCTCGGCTTCAAGTCCGCGACCATGGCGGGCAACTCCGTGGGCATCAAGGACATGGTGATCCCGGAGGCGAAGAAGGAAATCCTGGCCAAGGCCGACCAGCAGGTCGAGAAGATCACGAACCAGTACCAGAAGGGCGTGATCACCGACGGCGAGCGATACAACAAGGTCATCGACGTCTGGACGCACGCCAACACGGATGTGTCGCAGGCGATGTTCGAGGGCCTGAGCCACGACCAGGGCGGCTTCAATCCGATCTTCATGATGGCCGACTCGGGCTCGCGGGGATCGCGCGACCAGATCCGCCAGCTGGCCGGCATGCGCGGCCTGATGGCCAAGCCGCAGAAGAAGATCACCGGTCAGATCGGCGAGATCATCGAGAGCCCGATCAAGTCGAACTTCCGGGAGGGGCTGTCGGTGCTGGAGTACTTCATCTCCACGCACGGCGCCCGGAAGGGCCTGGCGGACACGGCGCTCAAGACGGCCGACGCCGGCTACCTGACGCGGCGCCTGGTCGACGTGGCGCAGGACGTGACGATCACCGAGGACGACTGCGGCACGATCCGCGGCCTCGAGATCTCCGCCCTGAAGGAAGGCGAAGAGGTCATCGAGCCGCTCCGCGACCGCATCGTGGGGTCGGTGGCGCTCGACGACGTGGTCGACCCGATCAACGGCGAAATGCTGGTCGAGGCGGGCGAGGAGATCACCGACGACGCCGCTCAGGCGATCGAGGACGCCGGCATCGAGAAGGTCCGCATCCGCTCCGTGCTCACGTGCGAGGCGGGCCGCGGGCTGTGCCAGAAGTGCTATGGCCGCAACCTGGCCACCCTCAAGCCCGTCGACATCGGCGAGGCGGTGGGGATCATCGCGGCCCAGTCGATCGGCGAACCGGGCACGCAGCTCACGCTCCGGACATTCCACATCGGCGGCACGGCGAGCCGCATCGCCGCGCAGTCCAGGAAGACGGCCAGCTTCGCGGGCGAGGTCGAGTTCGACCGGATCTCGGTGGTGGAGACCGAGCCGGTTCCTCCGGCCAAGGAAGGCGATCGCATCGTCACCGGCCGCGAGGGTCAGCTGCTGGTCAAGGACACCGAGGGACGCATCCGGAGCCGGCTCACGGTTCCGTACGGCGCTTTCATCCGCGTCGACGACGGCCAGAAGATCGAGGACGGGGACCTGCTGTTCGAATGGGACCCGTACTCGACCCCGATCCTGACCGACAAGCCGGGCAAGGTGAAGTTCGTCGACATCGTCGAGGAGCTCACCGTGCGCGAGGAGCTGGACGAGTCGACCGGTCTGCGCCAGCGCGTGATCGTCGAGGATCGCGACAAGTCTCTGCACCCTCGCATCCAGATCATCAGCGGCAAGGAGAAGATCCGCGACTACATCGTACCGACGGGCGCGCACCTGCTGGTTCGGGACGACGAGGTCGTGACCGGGGGCCAGACGCTGGTCAAGATCTCGCGCGAGATCTACAAGACGCGCGACATCACCGGCGGCCTACCGCGGGTGGACGAGCTGTTCGAGGCGCGGAAGCCCAAGGATCCGGCCGTCATCACCGAAATCGACGGCGCAGTCGAGTTCGGCAAGATCGTGCGCGGCAACCGGCAGCTGCTGGTCAAGCCGGAGACCGGAGAGCCGCGTGAGTACCTGATCCCGCACGGCAAGCACCTGCGCGTCCACGAGGGCGACGTGGTGCGGGCCGGCGACCGGCTCAGCGAGGGGCCCGTGAACCCGCACGACATCCTGCGGATCAAGGGACCGCGCGAGGTGCAGGAGTACCTGCTGAACGAGATCCAGGAGGTCTATCGCCTCCAGGGCGTGAAGATCCACGACAAGCACATCGGCGTGATCGTGCGCCAGATGCTGCAGAAGGTGCGGATCGCCAACCCCGGCGACACCGACATGCTCGAGAACGAGCACGTGGACAAGGTCACGTTCCGGCGCGAGAACGAGGAGATCCTGAAGCTGGGCGGCGAGCCGGCGACGTCCGAGCCGCTGCTCCTGGGGATCACGAAGGCCGCGCTGACGACCGAGTCGTTCGTGTCGGCGGCCTCGTTCCAGGAGACGACCCGCGTTCTGACCGAGGCTGCGCTCTCGGGCAAGCGCGACGAGCTGACGGGCCTCAAGGAGAACATCATCATCGGCCACCTGATCCCGGCCGGCACCGGCATGCTGCGCTACCAGGCGATCGAGTTCCCGCTGCCCAAGCTCGAGGAGCTGGCGGCGGAGGCCGAGGCCGAGGCGGCGGCCGCGCGCGCGGCGGCGGCGGCGAGGGCGGCGGCGGAAGCCGCCGAGCTGGGTGACCTCGACGAGGAAGCCGAGGAGGCCGAAGAGGAAGCCGCAACCGAGGCGTAGGCGGCGGACGACCGAAGGCTCCCGTCACCGTACGGCGGGCCGGCGCAATCCACGAGGGCGCGCTCCCACAGGGGGCGCGCCCTTTTCCGTGCCGGCCGAAACGGCCCGGGCCAAGCTACTGGACGGACGCGCTTCGCCCGCTATCGTTGGCGATCCCGATGGCCCATCAGACCCTTCCCGCCCCGGTGCTCGGCCTCCCGGAAGAGGAGGCTGCGGCGCGCTTCCAGATCCTGCAGCGGAAGCTCGTCCCGCTCTGGAAGTCGATCTCCCGCTTCAGCAACGACGAGCAAACGATCGTCGTCGTGCCCTCCCTGGACGTGGACATGGAGCTCACGGGCTCCGAGATGCAGGCCTACGAGGAGCGCATGCTCTTCCTGTTGCTGCTCCTGAGGCAGCCCTGCGCGCGGCTGGTGTACGTGACCTCGCAGGCGATCTCGCCGGTCATCGTCGACTATTACCTCGATCTGATGCCGGGGGTCATCGGCAGTCATGCGCGGCGCCGGCTCTTCCTGGTGTCGCCGCTGGACGCTTCCCCCCGGCCGCTGGCCTTGAAGCTCCTGGAACGCCCTCGCCTGATCGAGCGGATCCGGAACCTGATCCTGGATCCCGACCGGGCGCACCTGGTGCCCTATCACACGACGCCGAGGGAGCGGGACCTCGCCCTTCACCTGGGGATCCCCCTCTACGGCGCCGATCCGCGCTTCCTCGATTTCGGCACCAAAACCGGCTGCCGGCGTCTCTTCCGCGAGGAGGGAGTCCCGCACGCGGCCGGCCAGGAAGGCCTGAGGACCGAGCAGGACGTCATCCGCGCCATCGCCGATCTGCGGGAGGAGAAACCTCACGTGCGCGAGGTCCTGGTCAAGCTCGACGAAGGGATCTCGGGCTTCGGGAACACACTCGTGGATCTGCGAGATCTCTGCGCGCCGGGGGACCCGGAGGAGCCGGACGCGATCGGACGACGACTGCGCGAGATGCGGTTCGAGCTGCCGACCCTGACGTACGAGACATACATGGGGAAGCTGGCCCGGGGCGGTGGCGTCGTAGAGGAGCGGCTCGTCGGCGACGAGTTCCGCAGTCCAAGCGTACAGCTGCGCGTGACGCCCCTCGGCGAGGTGGAAATCCTCTCGACGCACGACCAGCTCCTGGGCGGGCCGAGCGGACAGTCGTACGTCGGCTGCCGGTTCCCGGCCGATCCCGGGTACGCGGTCGAGATCAGCCGCCACGCGGAGAAGATCGGAGCCCGGCTCGCCCGGGAGGGGGTGCTCGGGCGATTCGCCCTCGACTTCGTGGCCGCGCGGGCGAAGGGGGAGCCGTGGCGGACCTACGCCATCGAGGTGAACCTGCGGAAGGGCGGCACGACGCATCCCTTCCTGACCCTCCAGTTCCTGACCGACGGCACCTACGATTCGTCGGCCGGGGTCTTCACGGCTCCGGGAAATGAGCACAAGTCCTTCGTGGCCAGCGACAAGGTGGTGTCGCCCCTCTACCGGGCCTTCACGCCGGACGACCTGTTCGACATCGTCGCCCGCCACGGCCTGCATTTCGACCATGCGCGGCAGACCGGCGTGGTGTTCCACATGCTGGGCGCGCTCGGGGAATGCGGCCGCATGGGCCTGACCGCGGTCGGCAACTCGCCTGCCGAGGCGGACGCGATCCAGGCCCGGGCGGTGACGGTGCTCGAAGAGGAGGCCGAAGCGGCGGTCCGGCCGCATCCGGTTCCGCCCACGACCTGACGGCCTGTCGGCGGCCGTCGAGCTCAGTCCCGCGAGATGCGGTCGTAGACCTGCGCGCGCGAGGCGATCCCGAGCTTGTCGAGAACGTGTTCGGTGTGCCGGCGGACCGTGTGCGGGCTGATGCCGAGACGCCGCGCGACCTCGTCGTTCCGGTGACCCCCGGCGATCAGCCTGGCGATCCGAAGCTCCTGATCCGTCAGATGGTAGCTCGCTCGCAGCTCCTCGTCTGAGAGTAGCTCGCGGAAGGCCGGCTCCAGGAGTACGAGAACGCCGCTGGGCTCCGGCCCGGACTGGCCCGCCAGCGACGCGCTGAGCCGGTAGCGTCCACGGACGGTCGCGACAACGCGCTCGCCGCTCTCCGCCAGAGCACGAACGTAGCCGTTCCCGTTCCCCCGCAGCTCCGCCGCGGCGCGCGCGAGTCGCGTCATGCTCCGCTCGATGACCGCCCGCTCGGGATCGGCTGCGAGCGTGCGTTCGAGCGCTGCGCTCCCCTGCACGGGCTTCCCGCGCGCGTCGCATAACAGGAGCCGCTTCCCGCAACTGTCCAGAACGGCGGCGAGGAGCGCCCGGTCGGCGGCCAGCCGCAGATGGGTCCGGACTCCTGCTCGGAACGCGGGCAGGAGGAATTGCAGGAGCGCCCGCGCGCGCGCGTCGAAGGGCGGATCCTCCTGGGCGTCGCGCAATACCCCGATGTACGCGTACCCCGGCTCGGCCTCCATCGGGGTCACGAGCCCCACCGAGTGGTTGCACCCCCAGACGTTCATGAAGTCGTTGTAGTACTCGCTCGCGTAGAACTCTTCGCGGCCGTGGAGCTCGAGGAGGCTGGCCACGGGCAGCGCCCGCTGGAGGGCGATGCCTCCGGCGACGTCGAATCGGTGGTAGTAGTCGACATAGGCCTGGAATCCTTCGGGATCCAGACGCTGACAGTAGACCGGGGCATGGCCCTCACCAGGCAGCAGGAACACGACCTTGTGCGCGTCCAGCAGCAGCTGTACGTGATGGTTGACCGCGTGCCTCCAGGCGTCGACGTCGGGATAGTCGAACGGCGCCTGGAGGGCCGTGACCACGTCGGTCAGGCGATCGACCTCGGAAGGGGAGAGGGAGAGGCGCACCGGCATATAGGTCGTTGACCTATTGTATGGTCGGGCTCCGGAGGATACAAGGAGAATCACCTGCATGCGGGCGCGCAAATTCGATCGGAAGGCGACCCTGTCGGGGCTGACGCTCTCCGCGATGGAGGCTCTGCTCCTCGTCTCGCTTTCCGCCGCTGGCGTCATGGCCCAGGACGGAGTGGAGGTCACCGGCCGCTCGCCTTCGGAGCTGACCGCGGCCCAGCCCCTGCCCGGGACCCAGACCGGCGGCATCGAGATCCGCGTGGGAGGCACCACGGTCGGCCAGCCGGCGCAACCCGACGATCCGCGCGACGCACAGACGGGCGACGACCCCCGCGACGAACAGCTGCCGGAGAACATCTGCGGCCCTGACGTGACGGCCGCGTACGTCGAGGCGCTGAACCGTGCCTTCGAGAGGCTCAAGAACCTGCCGGACAGCGAGAAGGGCACGTACGACGGTCCGTTCTTCATGGACCGCAACGGCACGAACATCGACCTGGTTGCCGACGACATTGATCTCGAAGACGGGAGCGACCGCTGTCCGCGAGGCATCTGCAAGAGGTACGGGAACATCCAGCCCGCCACTGTGACGATCGGGGGGCATTGCGTTCCGGCCCACGTGTCGAACGACATCCTGTTCGGATTCGAGGCCTACATGCTGGACATCCCCTGGGCCGTCGCGGTCCTGGGTGCGCAATACGCCGAGACCGCTTCCTACGGCTGGCACATGGAGCCGCCGACGTCGGTCGGCTCCTACGCGCTCGGGTGGGGATTGGCGAAGTCCATGAGCGGAGGCGAGCCCATGTCGGAAGCCACGCTGAAGGATCAACTGGAGTCGACGACCCATGCCGAGGCCAAGAGGATCGGCGGGATCTTCGCCTACGGGGCGGAGGAGCTCACGCTCCTCGAATGGGTCGCTCGCGTCGAGCCGTATGTCCTGCAATGCGCCCCCTGCCCCGAGCCTTGCGAGAGCGGCTTCTTCAAGGACGGGACGAAGAGCGACTGGACACTCAGCGACGGCAGCAAGGCCGTGCATCAGCAGTGAGAGCCTCCAGCGTCCGCTCTGCCGCGCTGCTCGCGGGGATCGCGAGCCTCGCCTCGACGCTGACCGCTGCTCATGCGCAGGAACAGACCGGCACGGCGGCCGGCCTGCGTGACGGGGCTCTCCCCCCGACGCGGGTGATCCCGGGGGACGAGATCGTCATGACCGTGTTCGATCCGGCTGTGTTCCCCGCGGCCGGCCGGTGGACGATCGCCGAACGTCCCGCGGCGGCAGGTCCCGTCGACGCGGACGGTCGCTACCGGATCACGTTCCACCTCCCGGCTGAATTCCCCACGTCCTGGGATCGCCTTCCGGTGGCGTATTCCGACCCGCAGGGAACGGTCCGCTACGATTCGCGACAGGACGCGCACGACGCCGTAGGTCTCGCCGACATCGCCGATCTCACCCCGCTGGTGGAGAGAACGGCTCGCATCACCGGGGCGTCGCCGCGCGCTTCCCGACCGGGCCGTTTCTGCGTGTGCGGCTTCTTCCCCGAGAGACGTGCGTCGGAGGGACTGGCTCTCGCCGGGGTGCCACTGGGGCCCCCCCTCACCGCGTCCACCACCGAGCTCTGGTTCGAAGTCCCGGACCACCTTGCCCCAGGGGTACACCAGATCGGCGCAGATCCGTCGGCCGGCTTCTCCGAAAGCGCTCCCGCCACGATCGAAATCGTGACGGCGCCGGAGACGCTCGACACTGCGGAGTGCCCGTGCGCCGCTCGGAACGAATTCCTCTCCGATTGGGAAGACAGCCAGGCGCGGTTACCCGTGGGGAGGGCGCTCGAGCGCCCCGAGGCCGAGCCCGTGATCTGGCTGGAGAGCCTCGGGGGATCGACGGGGGAGGTGTTTCGCGCGCACGTGGTCGGCCCGGCGGGGGGTCCACTCGAATTCGACGGCCTCTTCGCCGTGGAGCCGGTTTCCCTCTCCCCGGAGGAACGCGACCGGGCCCTGGAGTCGGTGCGCCGATCGGCCGGGAGCCACCTCGACGTCCAGGCCAATTTCTACTGCCTCCAGTTCGGGGCGGCGGCCCCGCCTGAGGGGGTCGTCTACCGGATCGCGCCGCCGGCCGACCAGGAACGGTTTCAGCCCGCTGCCCGTGCCCTGGCAGCTGCGCGAGCGTTGTACGAGGAGGGCTCCCTCTCTCCCGACACGAGCCCGGAGAGCTACTTCCATTCGATCCGGCAGTGGTCGGTGTGGACGCTCGAGAAGGCGTTCGATCGCGAGGGGTTCATCGAAGCCTTCATCGAGCATGCCAGGAAGAACGTGGAGGACGCCGGACAGCAATGGTCCGACGAGTTCGCGGAGAGGGTAGAGCGGAGCGCGGAGGGGCGATGGCAGGACATCGCCATGGTGCTCGAACGGGCCGGTCTGGCCACGGGGGAAGGATACCGCTGAAAGGAGGATTGCAGTGACTCGAAGAGGCGTCTGTCTGGCGCTGGTCGCGTTCGCACTGGCCACCGCAGTGGAAAGTCGCGCGCAGGACCTCGAGATCCTGGATCGCGGCAAGCCGGTTGCGGGGGCCACCGTCACCGCGGGAGGGCAGGCGGTGGGAACGACGGATTCCGGAGGCCGGATATCGTTCGACCCCAACAGCCTGAACGTCACCAAGGGCGAGACCGTCGAAGTGTGGGTCCGGGACTGCGGGGACGGACGGGTAGAGATCGTTCTCGCCCGCGAGGGTTCCGACGATCCCTGCGTCGAAGAGGGCGCGGAGGCCGGAGAGAGATGCGGCTGCCGCAGGATCGGCGCGTTCGTCGTGGGGGACGGGCCGGTGACGATCGACGTGGGCACCGGCGCGGTGACCCAGACGGGCATGGGAGGTGGCGCGGCGACGGGAAGCTCCTGGGCCGTTGGCCTCGGGTTCGATCTGCGTCAGATGCTCAATCTCGAAGACGTCCTGGCCGAAGTTCCCGGCGGCAGCGACGAGAGCGCGACCAGCTGGGCGCCGGGCGTTCAGGTCTTCGGGGAATGGCAGTACCGGAAGATTCTGGCGGTGGGACTCGACCTCGCGTACAGCCGGATGGAGACCGAGCTCACGTTCTCGGAGGGAGTCCAGACCGGAGATCTCGACTATTACGAGTACGGCGTCAACGCCAAGCTCGGGATCCCCACCCGGGGACGCATCTGGCCCTACGCCACCCTCGCCTTGCATCGGACGATCAACAAGGCCGATTTCGAACTCGACGGGCTGAGCGATCATCGGGTCCACCACACCCGACGCGACGGCCTCGGAGCGGGCTTCGACTACAACGCGGGCCCGAACTGGGGCGTGCGCGTGGAGGGCCTGTACAGTTCGACCTTCGACGACAACGACGCCGACGAGCACATCCGATGGAAGTTCGGAGTGCTGTATCGTCCAGGGCGCTACACGATGGCGCAGGAGCGGGGAGGTCTCTATGAGTAGCCGCTATTTCCGCTTGGCGGTCCTGGCGCTCGTCGTCAGCAGCACGATGGGCGGGAATTGCGACCCCAAGGACGAATCCTTCTTCCGCATCATCGGAGGAGGCAGCCTGACCGGCACGGTGACCGGGCAGGTGACGGTGGATGGCACGGCCCGCTCCGGGGTGACCGTCGCCCTGCGCGAAGGCTCGACGACGATCGCGACGACGACGACCGGAACGGACGGGAGGTACACGTTCGAGAACGTGACCACGGGCACGAAGACGGTCGTGATCACGCCGGCCACCGGAACGACGTGCGCCGATACCGAACAGAGCGTAACCGTGACGGGCGGAGGGACGGCGACGGCGAACTTCGGCTGTGAGACGCCCGAACCCGATACCGGTACGGTGACCGGAACGGTGACGGTCGACGGCACTGGAGAGTCGGGTGTGGCCGTCACGCTGCGCGAAGGGACGACCGTCATCGGGACGACGACGACGGGGACCAGCGGGACGTATTCGTTCACGAACGTGGCGACCGGCACGAAGAACGTGTCGATCACTCCCCCCGAGGGAGCGACATGCGAGGATACCGACCAGGACGTCACCGTGCCCGGTGGGGGCACCGCGACGGCGAACTTCGCCTGTACGCGGCCGGCATCCGGCTTCACCATCACCTTCGGGATGCCCGTGCCCGGCTACTGCCACATCGCGCTCGGAGACTCGAGAACCTACACCGGGTTCGGCACCGATCCGATCCAGGCCGGTGCATCGTATTCGTTCTCCTGGACCGGCCCGGGTACCGTCGGCGGAACGACCCGCACGGGGACGCTGGATGCGAGCGGCAGGGCGTTCGACGAGCAGATGATCAATCAGTTTGGCATCTACACCGGGATGGCCTCGGTCACGGTTGGCGGGAACACCGAGACCGCGACGACGACCGTCGAGGTGACGTCGGCCCAGGGTGGGTGCCAGCAATTGTCCTCGCTCCGGTACAAACGGGGCGTCGTGGCGCTCCTGCCCGACGACGTGCGTCCGCTCGGGCTCAGACCCGTGGCGTTCCGTTACGTGAGGCCATGGGGCGACCCGACGGTCCCGCGGATCGGTCTCATCGCGGAAGAGGTTGCGGAGGTGTTCCCCGAAGCGGTTCTGCGGGACGCGGAAGGTCGGCCGGACGCGATCGACTATCGGTCCCTGACGGGAAAGGTAACCGAGGCCCTCGCGGCTCGCGGTGCTCGAGCGTTCGCAGCCGCGGTCGCCGGACTGGCGATCGAACCGTAGGGGCGGAACGGCAGGGCAGGCAGGGAACGGCGGGGCGTCTTCGGGCGCCTCGCCGTCCCGTTTCCGGGTCTTGCACCGCAGAGGAGGGCAGCATACGGTGAGGATATCCCGATGGTGACCGGACCGACCTGCCGCCTGGCGACGTCCTGCGGCCCCCTCGTGGCCGTCGCCCTCCTCTGGCTCGTCACCCCGGAATCCCTGCGGGCCCAGCTCGACACGCCGCTCATCGACACGCGCTCGGCGTCCCCGGCCACGAACCTGGACAGTGAGGCACTGCGGAACGTACCGGGCGCGCGGGACCCGTGGACTGCGCTGAGCGCCGCGCCCGGTGTTTCCTCGGGCCAGGGAATATCCGGCACGACCACTCCGAGCTCGCTCATGACGATCGACGGGATCACGGTGGGAACTTCCGCCGACCTGGGGTATTCCCAGACGTACACCCCCTTCGATGCGATCGAAGAAGTTCAGGTACAGACGGGCGGATACGGGCCGCAGTACGGGGAAAGGTCCCTCGAAGGCGTGATCCGCATCGTAACGAAACATGGAACCAAGGAGTGGATCGGCATCGGACAGGTGCTGGGGGAAAGCGGCGACGCGCCCGGCCAGGCGTTCGCGAACGGGCGGTTCGAGGTCATGATCCAGGAAGGAGCCGACGGCGCCTACTGCATGAAGGGCTTCCAGCTCTCGAACGGCGGGGCCGCCGTTCCGGGGGCCGGCAGCACCGAACCCCTCTCGATCGGGTTGGACGGGGGTTTCTCGATCGGTGCGGATCCCTCGTCCCAGACGGCGGTCTCGCCCGGTAAGGCGCCGGGGGCTCTCTCGGAATTCGACGCCCAGCTCCAGGAGGACCTCGTCAAGATGTTCACGATCGGGCCGTGTCCCGGAGCCGAGACGGGCGTGAACTTCGTCGACACTCCGACGCCCGTCACTCCACCGACGCCGACGCACCTCTACTTCGGACAGAACGGCGTGTTCGCCGTCGACATGAACCGTGTGGCGACGCTGTATGGAGTCAAGGATCCGAGCGTCTTCGAGCAGAGCTTCTTCCTGAACGGATCGACGGGCTTCACGAACGAACGCTTCCAACAGATCCCGGGAGTCGTCGCGCAGCCGGCGGCGGGATCCGGCAACGGGCTTTATCTCTATGGAATCGACATCGGCGCTGAATCATCGGGAGCCGCGGGTGCGTCCACCGGAAGACAGGGGGGCTGGAATCCCTACGCGATCCAGCTCCAGGGAGGGACGCCGGCCTTGCCCGACGTGGATGGGGACAGGAAGGGCGATTCGTACTTCATCCGGTTCTCGGGTCTCCAGCGGGCGTGTCCGAACGCCTTGGGGGGAGCCTTCACCGCTGGTGCGACCGGCACGGCCGGTATCGGTGGCGCCCTCCAGCCGGATGCCGGGGCCGCCAGGCCCGACTGTGACTATCTGAAGGACTGGGGCAGCCTGAGCCGGGATTTCCAGCTGAGCGCCGGGTTGCGCTACGACTTCGAGGGTGGCGGCAGCACGCCGGTCTTCGGCGTGGGGGATGCCGCGGGAACCGCGCGGGCGGGGGGCGCGTTCCGGACAAGTGTTCCCGGGGACGTCGACGTGGGCGGCCCGATCCTTCGCGACAAGCTCTGGCTCTGGGGGTCCTACGCGACCCCGGAGGTGCATGCCGACGACGAAAAGCCCCTCTTCAGCTCCGGCTACTACGAAGGCGTCAACCTCGCCGAGTGGTACGCGGATCAGATGTATACTCCCGCGGCGGTCCGGTCGGCGGCCGCCGGCCGCGGGGTTCAGGACGTGGGGCTCGAGCTGCGATTGGGCGAGAACGCGGACGGCGTCCCGGTGGACTACACCCCCGGGGGGTCGGCCGACGACCCGGAAGAGAGCGGAAGCCCCCGTCAGGGGCCCTCGGCGAACTTGGACGCGATGGACGAGCCGCTCTTCTACGTGGT
>DASSBK010000210.1:0-10234 GCA_035698825.1 Gemmatimonadota bacterium | reverse complement strand
CCGTCGCCGGTCCGGTAGCGCCAGTCGCGCCAGTCGGACGACGAGGTGTCGCTGAAGCGCGCCCAGTACTCCTCGATGAATCGATCGTCGGCGCGGTAGAGGGTCTGGAGCATCCCCGGCCAGGGACGGCAGAGGACGAGGTTTCCGGCCTTGTGCGAGCCCTGCGGCACTTCGTTCCCATCGTCGTCCACGATCCGCGCGTCGATCCCCGGAAGCGGTCGCCCCGCGTGTCCCGGGCGCATCGCCCGCAGCGCGGGCAGCCCGACGATCGCGTGTCCGCCCGTCTCGGTCTGCCACCATGTGTCGACGATCACCGCCTCCCCACCGCCGACGTGGTCGTAGTACCACTGCCAGGCCCGCGGCTGGATCGGCTCGCCAACCGTCACCATGAGCCGGAAGTCGTTCTCGTGCTTCTCCACCGGCTCGGGTCCCCATTTCATGAACATGCGGATCGCGGTTGGAGACGTGTGGAAGATCGAGACACCCTTGTCGCGCGCGATCTTCCAGATGATGTCCTTCGACGGCCAGTCGGGCGCGCCCTCGAACATCACCGACGTCGTGCCGAGGGAGAGCGGCCCGTAGACGATGTAGCTATGCCCGGTGATCCAGCCGATGTCCGCCATGCACCAGTAGACGTCGTCGGGCTTGATGTCGAGGACCCATTTCGACGTGGCAGTCGCATACGCGAGATAGCCACCGGTGGAGTGCTGCACGCCTTTCGGCATGCCGGTCGTCCCCGACGTGTACATGAGGAACAGGATGTCGGAGGCCTGGCGGGAGACGGGCTCGACCGTGGCGCCGACCTGGCTCGCCAGGAGATCCCTCGCCAGCCAGTCCCGGCCCGGGACGAGCTCGAGGAAGTCGGCGGGCTCGTCGTTCCGCGTGACCACGACGACCGCCTCGACATCGGTGTCGGCGCGCTCGATCGCCTCGTCGCCCTTCTCCTTGTGGTTGAGGAGCTCGCCCCGCCGGTAGTAGCCGTCCATCGTGATCAGGAAGCGACTCTTCGCGTCGTCGATCCGCGACGACAGCGCGTGCGCGGAAAAGCCACCGAAGACGACCGAGTGGGGCGCGCCGATCCGCGCGCAGGCGAGCATCGCGATGGGAAGTTCCGGCACCATCGGGAGGTGGATCGTCACGACGTCGTTCTCGCGCACGCCGAGGCCCCGCAGCATTGCCGCCCACTCGTTCACCTGCCGGTGGAGACCGCGGTAGGTGATCGTACGCTCGTCCCCGACCTCGCCGATCCAGTGGTACGCCGGCTGGTCGCCCCGGGTCTCGAGGTGCCGGTCGACGCAGTTGTAGGAGGCGTTGAGCCGCCCGCCGACGAACCATCGGTAGAAGGGCGGCTTGGAGGCGTCCAGCACGCGATCCCACTTGCGGTCCCAATCGAGGAGCTCGGCGTACTCCGCGAACGCGTCCGGGAAACCCGCGTCGAACCGCTCGTAGACCCCCGCGTCGGTCATGTTCGCCTGGCCGACGAAGGACTCCGGTGGCTGGAACAGCCGCTCCTCGGTGAGGCGGGACTCGATCGTGGCGGGGTTCTGGCGCTTGGCTTCGGACATGCGTCTCCTTGTGAGAGGGCCCCGGATTCGGGGAATGATCATCGGGCACCCCTCGGTCCCCGTCAACCCGCAACCGATGAGCCCTTTCGTCCGCAGAGGGAGTATGATATCATGATAACATGGGAAGGAAACATGATGGCATGACGCGCACCCAGGTCCAGATCGGGTCCAGGCAGTACGAGGGGTTGAAGCGTCTGGCGGCCCGGCGCGGGGTCTCGCTGTCACAGCTCGTTCGAGAAGGCGTGGATTCCGTACTGTCGAGGGCGGAAAAGGACGACCGGCGGAGGAATCTCCTGTCGATCGTGGGCAAGTACGGGAAAGGCGGGACCGAGCGGGTCAGCGAGGAACATGACCGGTACCTGGACGAGATCTACGGCGATTGGGACAAGTCTACCTAGACACCTCGGCCTTCTATGCCGCTGTCGTTCGCGACGACGCGAATCACGTCGCGGCGCGTGAGACGTTCGCCAGGCTGATGGCGGAAGGTGCCGAGTTCGTTACCAGCAGCTATGTCGTCCAGGAGACGGCCGCACTTCTCCAGAATCGCTGGGGCATCGAAGCCGTGCGCGACTGGCAGCGTCTCGCGGAGCCCGGCCTCGCGATTCATTGGGTGGAGGAGGACATCCACGAGCGCGCGCTCATCGCGCTGCTTGCGGCGGGAGAGCGGCGCATTTCATTGGCCGACTGGTCGAGCTTCGAGATCATCCGGGAGCTGGGAATCGAGACGGCCTTCACCTTCGATCGCCATTTCCGAAACCGGGGATTCGAGGTCGTTCCGGGCTAGCGTGTCCAGGAGCGTCGGGATCGGATTCATTCGAGGGGCGGAAGATCTCGAGACTGGGGTAGAGGTTCCTGGGCGCGGTCGGCATAGGCCTGCTCTACGGCCCCCGCGAGGTCGGAGGCGCCGGACTCGGCAATGAACGCCGCGAGATCCTCCTCGGTGTAGAGCAGTTTGAGGCGGCGGGCGAGCTCGGGACGGAACTCCGGGGTGTAGATCGATCCCACGAGCGCGGTCTGGTGGAGCTCTTCGAGGGGAGCCAGGAAGATCACGGCGTCGTACGCGTCGGCCATCGTCTGGCCCGGCGCAACGTCCAGCATGTGATTGCCCACGTACGGCGCTTCCCCGAAGGCCGTGCCCTCCAGCGGCACCGCCACGGCCTCCCCGTAGTCGCCGAAGGCGCGGTCCCACGCGCCTCCCTCCATCCGGTCCCAGCGGTAGTCCATGCGCTCCATGCCCTGGGTGGTCCGCGTCGCGGTCGTGTCCTCGCGCAGGCGCTCGATGACGAGCTGCGGCGCGTGGAAGCGGATCGAATACGCGCGACCGGGCTCGCGCTCGTGGAAGTACGTCGTCGCGTTCCAGTAGAGCGACCCGTCGGCGTGCCGGACCGCCTGGTAGGCATGGCGGCTGTTGGTGAGGAAGATCCCCTTCCCGCCCGACCCGAGCGTCGAGCGGATCATCGAATACATGGTGTAATCGTACGCGTCGAGCCCGAGGCGGAAGACCTCGAGGTCCCGCGGCGTCCGGATCTCCGACCAGTATGTGGGACTCCCCACCGGAACGACCCGGATCCGCTCGGAGTCGGGGAGCGAGCGGTTGACCTCGTAGATGGTTCGCAGGAGGTCGAAATACGTCGCATAGGGGAAGCCGTCCCCGCTGATGCTGTTCTGGAACGCGGGATGGAGGAGCCGTGGATCCTCCTCCGGCGCAGCCAGATACGCTTCGATGTGCCCCTGTTGGTTGAGAGGCACCGCCTCGAGGAAGACGAATCGCGCCAGCTCCCGGAAGCGGGGCTCCCGCACGAGTCGCTGGTAGAACTCGAACGGCTCGACCAGGGTGTGGAGCGCGTCGTCGAACACGACGATGTCGTGGCGCTCGAGCTGATCGAGGACGAAGGCGACGGGCTCTCGGCCGTGGGCCCGCAGGTCGGCCAGGTGCGCGGAGCGTTCCTGGGCGACCGCGGGCGTCGCGAGCGCGAGGAGGGCCACCGGGAGGCAGCAGCGGAGTATGGGGAGCCAACGACGCATCATCATGCTGCTGTTAGTCTTACGATTCGCCGAAACGGTTGCAACGGGCGTATGGGAGCCAATCCGCGTATATTGGTGTCGTGATTCGAATCCGCGGGCGCGGCGCCGAATGGCGCACCCGTGGAGATGACGAGCGAGGACGGACCGGACGGCGCGAGCTTCTTCGGCGCCTCGCAGCTCTGAGCCCCGGACGAAACGGGCATTCGAGCCCGGCGTTCCGGGGTTTCTTGTTTGAAGGGACAGAAATGGAAGCGATGAAGATGAACGGCAATGGAAATGGAAACGGCAACGGCAAGCCCGGCTTCGAGAGCCTGGGGCTTCGCCCGGAGCTCATGCGCGCGATCGAGGAGCTGGGCTTCGAGAGGCCCACACCGGTGCAGATCGAGGCGATCCCGCCCGCCCTCGAGGGACGCGACATCCTCGCGTGCGCGATGACGGGAAGCGGGAAGACGGCGGCATTCGTGCTGCCGATCCTCCAGCGACTCCTCGACGATCCGCGCCGGGGTACGCGCGCGCTCGTACTGACGCCGACCCGCGAGCTGGCCGCTCAGGTCGCCGATCACCTCGCGGAGCTCGCCGCCCATGCGGACGTACGGGTGGCCACCGTCTTCGGCGGCGTAGGCGCGGCGCCTCAGGAGGCGGCATTCCGTAAGGGCGTGGAAGTCATCGTGGGCACGCCGGGAAGACTCCTCGACCACTTCCAGCACGGCTACGCGAAGCTCTCGGGACTCGAAGTCCTGGTGTTCGACGAGGCCGACCGGATGTTGGACATGGGGTTTCTCCCCGACATCAAGCGGATCCTGCGGCACCTCCCGAAGGCGCCCCGCCAGACGCTGTTCTTCTCGGCCACGATGCCGAAGGAGATCGTGGGACTGTCGCGCGACATCCTGCGCGATCCCGTGCGGATCTCGGTCGAGCGGAAATCGGCGCCGGCGAGGGGAGTCGTTCAGGCGCTCTACCCGGTGGGGTCGCAGCTGAAGATCGACCTCCTGGCCCAGCTCCTCGAGCGCGGCGAGATCGGGAACGCGATCGTGTTCTGCCGCACCAAGCACCGCGCCGATCGGGTCGCCAAGAAGCTCGCCGCACGCGGGATTGCCGCGGGCCGGATCCACGGTAACCGCAGCCAGGGGCAGCGGACGGCCGCGCTGGCCGCGTTCAAGAACGGGCACAGCCGCGTTCTGGTGGCGACCGACATCGTCGCGCGCGGGATCGACGTCGAGGCGCTCGACCACGTGGTGAACTTCGACGTGCCCCACACCCCCGACGACTACATCCATCGGGTGGGCCGCACCGCCCGCGCGGAGTTGACCGGCGACGCGTACACGCTCGTCTCGCCGGAGGAGGAGCCTACGATCCGGGCGATCGAGCGGGCGCTGGGACGCGCCATCGACCGGCGCACGGTCGAGGGGTTCGATTACCAGGCACCCGTCGAATCGCGCCTGGAGGCCCCGGGCAGGGGCCAGGCCCCCCGGCACCGGCGCGTAAATGGCTCTCCCAGAAGGTTTTCCCCGCGCTGACGCAGTTCCATTCGGTGCCCATCCTTGAACACTGAAACCGGTTCCATCGTCCTCACGTAGGTAAGCACGAGAAGCGGAAAGAAAAAAAGAGGGTTCCACATACCGTAAGCGGAAAAGGAGCAATGCAATGCGTGCCATCATCGCCGGATTCATCGCGGCGACTCTGTACTCCCTGGCCATCGCGGCCCTCATCGCAACCGCGATGCCGTCCCAGGAGGAACTCCAGGCCATCGATGCCTCGTACCTGGCCAACGTCTCGGACGTGATCCAGATCGTAGAGGCGGAGTCGAACCCGCCGGCCACGGTCCAATAGCACGATTCTGTAGGGCAGGAAACCGGAAGGGCTCGCCGAAGAGGCGGGCCTTTTCGCGTTTCAGGGGGGAAATCCCCTACATGCACGACCCTGCTTTCCCCGACAGACGCGGTCCCGCCGGGCGGATAGGATACCGGTATGGACCCTCGCAGCTACAGCGCATCCGACAAGAGCCGGGACGGTACGTTCGTCCGGATCCGCGCCATTCGGCAGGACGACGGAAGTGCGATCGAGATCGATCCCGATGCGGACGTGAGCCTCGTCGCCACTGTCTGGATCGAGGGTCGGGAGCGGATCGTCGGGTTCGCCAGCTACGTCGTGGACCCGTGGTCGGAGCCGTGCCGAGCGGAGGTCGCGTTCGTCGTCCTCGATGACTGGCAGGGCCGTGGGATCGGCAGCCTGCTCTTCGCGCACCTCGCCCGGATCGCGCTCCGGCTGCGGGTCGACGTGTTCTGCGCGGTGGTGGCCGCCTCGAACCGCCATGCGCTCCGCGTGTTCGAAACGAGCGGGTTCGCGGGAGAGGTGGAGTACGACGGCGCCGAGGCCCGGGTCACGCTCGACCTGCGGGGGACCGGAATCGTCATCCCGCCGGCGGTCGCCGCGCTGCTCTAGCCGAGGCCGGCCGCGCGCCGCTTCACGGCGTCCGGCCCTCGACTCCGATCACGGCCTCGGGCTGGTCGACGAAGAGTGTGACCGCACCGCCCGTCACGTCGACCGCGATCACCTCCCGAGCGCCGACTTCGTTGCCGTTGAGATACTCGCCCAGCGTGATCGTCGTCGCGTCGGACCCGACGACCTGCAGGTCGCTGGTCGACAGGAACTTCCTCAGCTCATCGACTTGCGTGCGGTTCCGGGCGAGCGCGTCCTCGTAGGTCGCGCGCTCGTCGCCGGCGATCACACTCCCCACGCGAACCACGCGAAGGTCGCCGATCGCGAGCCGTCCGAGCGCTTGAAGCTCGTGGGTCTCGCTCTCGACGCGGTCCAGGGCCGGCACGAGCGTGCCGATCCCGGGCTGGTCGGCCGCGGATTCCGCACCCGCCTGACCGAGGGCGGCCGCCGGCACCGCGAAGGAGAGAAGCGCGATCAGGGGCAGGCTTCGGCGGATCGTCATCGGACCAGCGTACCACGGGGCAGAAACCAGGTCTGTCAGGTTCAGGACGTGGCGGGGCCGGTGGCGGCCGGAGGCCCGGGCCGCGAACTTCCGCTCGATGCTCGAAACGATCTACAAAGAGCTCATTCTCGACCACTATCGAAAGCCGCGGAACAAGGCGCCGATGACCGAGCCCGCCATTGCGGTCTCGATGCGGAATCCGCTCTGCGGCGACGAGGTCGAGCTCATGCTCGCGGTCGAAGGCGATCGCATCGCCGACGCTCGCTTCGGCGGTCAGGGATGCTCGATCAGCCAGGCCTCCATTTCGATGATGACCGAGATCCTCAAGGGTCGAACGCTCGACGAAGCGCTCGAGCTGGAAGGAAAGTTCCTGGCCCTCATGCGCGGCGAGGAGGAGCCCAAGCGCGACAGGGCGCTCGGCGACCTGCGCGCCCTCGAGGGCGTCTCCAAGCTCCCGGTGCGGATCAAGTGCGCGCTCCTCGGATGGAATGCGCTGGACGAGGCGATCAAGGCGTACCGGCGGAGCGAAGAGGGAGTGATGGGGAAGAAGCTGGAGTTCGAGGATCTGACCTCGATCCCCGAAGGGTTCGATCCCGCCGAGCACAAGGAAGACCTGCCGAGCTAGCCCCGGAAGGTGTCGCAGGACTCCGGGCTACCCGACTCGAGCCCCCTTCCGAGCCACTCCTGGCGCTGGGCCGAGGAGCCGTGGGTGAACGACTCCGGCTGAACGGCGCGGCCCGAGTTCCGCTGGAGGCGGTCGTCGCCGATCGCCGCCGCGGCGCCGAGTCCCTCTTCGACGTCCCCGGGCTCGAGGAACGACCCGCTCTGGTTCGCATGGTTCGCCCACACCCCCGCGTAGCAGTCGGCCTGGAGCTCCAGCGCCACGGACAGCGCATTCGCCTCGGCGCCACCGACCTGCTGCTGCATGCTCCGCACCTCGTCGGCGGTCCCGGCGAGGTTCTGGACGTGGTGGCCCACCTCGTGGCCGATCACGTACGCGGCGGCGAAGTCTCCCGGACCGCCGAGCCGCTCGAGCTCGCGGAAGAAGCCCAGGTCCAGGTAGAGCTTCTGATCGAGGGGACAGTAGAAGGGCCCGGTCTGGGACGAGGCGGTGCCGCATCCCGAGCGCACGACGTCGGTGAAGAGGACGAGCGTCGGCGGCTGGTACGTCGCGCCGCGCTCGGCGAAGATCGCGCCCCAGGCTTCCTCGGTCGTGCCGAGGATGGTGGCGGCGAAGTCGGCGGCCGGGTCCTCGCCCGGAGCAGGCGGTGGGCCGGCGGGCTGGGTCGTGGTCTGAGTCTGCTCGGCGACCTGGAAGAGGGTCTGAGGGTCGACGCCGAGGCAGAGGCCGATGAGGAGGATGAGGAGAAGTCCGATCCCGCCGCCCGCCAGCCCCACCCCACCGCGCCCGCGCCGGTCCTCCACGTTCGTGCTCCGCGTCCGCCCCCTCCACCGAACCATGGCGAGAACCTAACGCGGCTCGCCGCGCCGGGGAACAGGCCCGATGACCGACGCCCGACGCGAAGTCAATCGCCCGATGCGCTCTCCCGAGGCACGTAGAGCCCGTCGAACGACGTCGACCAGGTGGCGCCGCCGTCGGTCGAGGTCTCCCAGTGCTGGCGGACGGACCCGTCGGGGTTGGGCGTCCACGTGATGCGGTTGAGCGGGTTCGCGGCCGCGTCGGCGTCCATCATGACCATCGCCCCCTTCTCGTCGAGCCCGCCGACGAGCCACAACGGGCCGCTTGCCTGGGCGTCGATCCAGTTCTGGTGCCACTTGCCGTCGGCCTTGCTGTAGAAGTTCTGGCTCGTGCCCGCCGGCACGCCGGTCGGACCCGCCCAGTTCTCGACGATCAGGCAGCCGTTGTACTCGCGCTCGATCGAGCTCATCCCGCCGACCCCGCCGTTCGGCGTCATCACGTTCCACTCGCCGATCCAGAAGTCGAACTGGCGGTACTCGGGCGCGCCGCAGGGATTGATCGAATCCATGTAGGTGTCGTACTCGGCGACTCCCCGGAGCGGCTCGAACGCCTCGGTGGAGACCAGGACCGCATAGGGAATGCCCTGCGCCTCGACCGTGCGGCGGATCTCCGCCACGGCATCGGAGGGCCGGTCCGACTCCGCGTAGACCTGCGCGAGCAGGTAATGCGCGTAGGAAGCGGGCTGGAACGTGGCGGTCGCGTGCTCGAGGGCCTCGACCGCCGCGTCGTGGCGTCCCGTCCGGTAGAGCGAATTCCCGAGACGGTACCAGACGCGGCCGCTGTCGGGATGCGCGCGGGCGAGCGCCTCGTACGCCTCCGCGGCCGCGGCAAACGCGCCCGCCTGGTAGAGCGAGTCCGCGGCCTGGCCCGGCTGCGCGAGCAGGGCGCCCGTGTGCGGGATGACGATGGGGATGACGAGGAGGATAAAGGGGATCGGGATGACGCGAATGCGTCGCCGCATGGGACCTCCCAGGCGCGGGGAGAGAATGGCGTTCGAAGACGGTGGTCGCGCTGGCGAGCCCCGAGCGTAGGCCGGGAAGGCGGCGAGCGGCTACACCTCGCTCGCCAACCGCCCATGACGTGCGGCGAGCGGGCCGGAACGCGCGGTCAGGCGTTCAGCGCGCGCCGCCGAACGCGCCGGTACGCCACGTAGCTGTAGACGAGCGGCACGAGAATCGCCGCCCCGAGCGCGATCCAGACCGTCCACGCGCGGGGCCCCGGCTCGAGCAGGATCCCGGCCACCACGACCGCAAGCCCCGCGGCGACGAACGCCCAGCCCCCGACCCGGTGGGTCTCCCGCCACACGTCCTCGCTCTCGAGCGTCCACGGCGTGCGGATCCCCATCCACCAGTTGGACCGCAGCCGCGGCATCCAGTTGCCGAGCCCCACGAACAGGAGGCCGAGCGTCACCGTGACCGCGCGGGCCATGTCGATCGGCCAGCCGATCGCGAATCCAAGCGACAGGACGTGGATGGCCGTCATGAGAAGGGCGATCACGTTGAGGAACACCCACCACGTCTCGTCGAAGCGATCGTAGTTGGCGCGGCGCGGGTCGATCCGGCGGAGCGCGAAGAGAACCAGGTAGAGGCCGACCGCGATCGCCGGCCCCAGGAACGCGCCGGGAAAGCGAGGCGTCCAGCCGTCGGGCTCCCCCGAGAATCCGAAGTGGGTGGGCACCTGCTCGGGCAGCCTGCCGTAGACCGCCAGCGCGAACGCGATCATCAGAACGATCAGAACGGGGCCCATCCAGCGCCTGCTCATCGCTCACCTCCCTTTCCGAAGAAGCGCATCATCTCGCCGAGGAAGTCCTGGACGACAGTAGTGTCGATCGAGTAGACGACGCTGCGACCGTTGCGTGCGGCCTGGACGAGCCCGGCCTCCTTGAGGACCGACAGGTGGTGGGAGACCGTCGGCGCGGTCATGTCGAACCGGGCCGCGATCTCGCCCGCCGCGAGGTCGCCGCCGCGCAGCATGCGCAGGATCTCCCTCCGGGTGGGGTCCGCCAGGGCTCGGATCGTGTCGTCCACATCGACCTCCTCGGCCGGCCGCGAGTGCCGCCGGCTCGATAGTTAGACGGAAATCTATTCGATGATAATCTAATTATCGGGCGGTGTCAATCCGCGGGGCGATTCTCCTTCGCTGGCAGCCGCTCCGGAGCCCTCAGCCGGGGAGCGCGCGCAGGAGTGCCGCCGTGATCCCGCCGAGGAGCTCGAGCTGGCCGAT
>DASSBK010000209.1:0-2975 GCA_035698825.1 Gemmatimonadota bacterium | reverse complement strand
GCTGGGCACACCGTGACGGCGGTCGGCCGTTCGCCCGCCAAGCGCGCGGCCATCGAGCGAGCCGGCGCGCTGCCGATCGAGCTCGATCTCTTCGACTCCGCTAACGTCCGTCAAGCGGTCGAGGGGCACGAGGTCGTCGTCAACCTCGCGACCCACATCCCCCCGACGTCCCGCGCCTTCCTCCCCGGGGCGTGGCGCGAGAACGACCGGATCCGCCGCGAGGGCTCGCGCATCCTCGCCCACGCCGCGATCGGGGTGGGAGCGCGGCGCTTCGTGCAGGAATCCTTCGCGCCCATGTATGCCGACGGCGGCGAGGAGTGGATCGACGAGCGGTCACGCCTCCGTCCGGCGCGCTACAACCGGTCGTCGGTCGACGCCGAGATCTCGGCCGATCGCGCGACGCAGGCGGGCCTCGCCGGCGTCGTCCTCCGCTTCGGCGCCTTCTACGGCCCGGACTCGAGCCAGCTCCCCGACATGATCCGGATCGTGCGCGCCGGCTGGTCGCCGCTCCCCGGATCGCCCGAGGCGTTCGTCTCGTCCGTCTCCCACGACGACGCCGCGACCGCGGTCGTCGCCGCGCTCGACGTGCCCGCCGGGGTCTACAACGTGACCGACGACGAGCCCGTGCGCAGGCGCGAGTTCGTGGACGTGCTGGCGGGAGCGCTGGGCGTGGCGGAGCCGCGCTTCGCTCCCGCCTGGCTCGCGCGACTGGGCGGCTCGCTGGGTGAGCTCCTCTCGCGCTCGCTCCGGATCTCGAACCGGAAGCTCCGCGAGGTCAGCGGCTGGGCGCCGGCATACCCGAGCGTCCGCGAGGGACTTCCCGCGGCCGTTCGGGCGATCGAGTCCGCGTCACCCGCCGGGTAGTCTAGTCAGCCTGCGCTCCTTCTCGTCTCGCGAGTAGCCTTCGAAGTGTCGGCAGTGTGAGGCGGTCCTTCTCTCGCCCGGCTGCTTCCTTCGAGCGGATCACGTCGGCGAGCGCGGCCACCGGCACGTCGATGCCGCGAATGACGATGTCCACCGCCCGCCGGCGGAGATCCGGATATCCTCGCGTGCCCGCCGGCTCGAACGTCAGATCGAGGTCCCCGTAGCGAGTCGTCAGGTTGAGGATCGAGGCGCGGGTGAGGAATTCGGCGGAACGATCGAACGCGAGGCCGTCGGGCTCCCCTTCCGTCCGGATCCTCGCATCCAGTCGATCCAGCGCGGCTGCCAGGGCCTTCAGGTTGTCGAGGCTCGGATCGGGGGTGATGTCGACATCGGTCGTCACGTGGGGGGAACCGTGCAGAGTGGCGGCCAGCCCGCCGATCAGAACGTACCGGACGCCGGTCTCGTCGAGGACCCGGAGCATCGCTTCCGGGTCGAAGGATTTCGTTTCAGCCACGGCGTCCGGCCATGGCCGCACGTCCTTCGCGGATGAAGGCCACGGTTCGAACGAGCTGATCCAGACGCTCAGCGGGCGTCAGGGCGAGAGTTCCCTCGATCAGGCTGGCGTCACCGGGATCGTGGTCTTCGATCGCGAGGCGCAGCTCGAGGCCGCAGGCGCGGACGAGCCGGCGCAGAGATTCCAGGGATGGCCGCGTCGCGCCGGCCTCCCAGCGGGCGATCGCCGACTGCGTCGTCCCGACGCGGGCAGCGAGTTCGGCTTGCGTGAGCCCGGCCCGCAATCGCGCTTCCCGGAGGAGATCGGCGGATGTCATGGGAAGGAATATAGCAGATTCGATATATCCTTGCCAGCCGCGGCCGCAGGACGGATTCGATCCGGGCCGATACCTTGGGGCCGATGCCCCGTCCAACCCTGTACCTGATCGACGCCTACGCGCTCATCTACCGGGCGTACTTCGCGCTCATCCGGAGTCCCCTCCGCACGTCTTCCGGCGAGGAGACGAGCGCGCCGTTCGGGATGGCGAACTTCCTCGTGAAGCTCCTAGACGAGCGGAAGCCCGACTACCTGGGGGTGGTGTTCGACTCGCGCGAGCGGACCTTCCGCCACGAGCGTTTCTCCGACTACAAGGCGACGCGCGAGAAGATGCCGGACGACCTCTCGGCGCAGCTCCCGCGCGTCCACGAGCTGTTCGAGGCCTTCCGCGTGCCGGTCATCGAGGTTCCGGGCCAGGAAGCCGACGACGTGATCGGCTCGCTCGCGCGGAAGGCCGCCGATGCCGGCCTCGACGTGTACATCGTCTCCGGCGACAAGGACTTCTACCAGCTCGTCGACGAGCACATCCGGCTCCTGAACCCCGGCCGCGGAGGAGCCGCGGGAGTCGAGGAGGAGGTGATCGACCTCTCGAACGCGGCTGCCAAGTTCGGCGTCCCACCGCCGCTTGTGACCGACGTGCTGGGGTTCATGGGAGACAGCTCCGACAACATCCCGGGAGTCCCGGGGATCGGTCCCAAGTCCGCCCAGAAGCTCGTCGAGGAGTGGGGCTCGATGGAGGTCGTGTACGCGAATCTGGACGAGGTCGGAACGCCGAAGCTGAGGGAGCGGCTGGCGGCCGGTCGCGAGGCCGCGCTCCTGTCCAAGGAGCTGGTCACGATCCGGACCGACGTCGACGTCGCGTTGGACCTCGAGCGACTCGCCGCGCAGGCCCCGGCCCCCGACCTCGTCACCACGCTGTTCACGGCGCTCGAGTTCACCAAGCTGCTCGAGCGCTTCGGCGGGGCCGTCGAGGTGACGGCCGACGCGGAGTACGCGGTCGTCGACTCGCTCGAGGCGCTCGAGGCGCTGGCGGCCGAGATCCGACAGGCCGGCCGCACGGCTCTCGATCTCGAGACCGACACCCCGAATCCGATCGACGCCTCGATCGTGGGCTTTTCCGTCGCCACCGCGCCCGGTCGCGGGCGCTACGTGCCGATCGGGCACGCCGGCGGACGGAGCCTGCCGGCGGCCGAAGCGCTCGCGATCCTGGTCCCGATCCTCGAGGATCCGGCGATCCGGAAGGCGGGGCAGGACGTGAAGTTCGCCACCGTCGTGCTCCAGC
>DASSBK010000208.1:0-10497 GCA_035698825.1 Gemmatimonadota bacterium | reverse complement strand
CTGAACACCCACCCCCGCCCCGCGCTTCAGGTCGGCGAACGTCACCTCGCTGAACTCGTTCCAGACGTTCCCGGCGTCATAGAAAACCGACGTGTAGATGGTGTCCGTTATCTTGACGAAGTGCTCGGCGGTCATGAGCAGGAACGCATTCCCGCGATCGTCGGTTCGCCCTTCCTCGTCTCTGAAGATATTTCCGGCCGTGTGCACGCCCACCCGGTTCTCCGGGTATCCGCGCAGCCCTTCCGAGGGGTACTGCACGCCGCCGAGGATGTACTGCTCGGTCAAGGGCACGAAACCGGTGGCGTGGATCCCCCCGGTCTTCAGTGAGAGGTTCAACACCGTCCGGTCGTTCAAGGTCGGCGCGAACCACGAGCTCTCGAGCTCGTACTTCTGGAACCCCACGGTCCCGCCCAGGATCCCCCCCGCCATGTCCGCGCCGATGCTGTGCCGCGCGCCCTGAATGGGATGCAGGCGCGGCAGCCGGGTGTCGCGGACCAGGCTCAGGTTCACGCTGGACTCGGTCCGCGGGTACTCGCCCCGGAACCGCGAGTCGTCGCCGTCCGTGGCTTCCAGGTCGATCCGCTGCCAGGTGTACCCGTAGAACAGGCGCGAGGCCTCGTCCCACGGGAGCGGCGTCCCCAGGCGCAGGTTGCCGCCCAGCGCCTCCTGCCGGAACGAGGTCCCGATGTAGCGCTGGTTGATGTCGAAGAACGAGGTCGAGAGCGAGGTCTTGGTTCCCATGAAGACCGGCTCGGTGTAGCCCAGCTCCAGGTTGTTGTTCCGCGAGCCGAACTCCCAGCGTATACGCCCCGACTTCGCCTGGCCGAACAGGTTCGGCTGCTCGTAGCCGAGGAAGCCCGACAGGCCGGTGCCGCCGCCGACCGCGGCCCCCAGCGTCAGGGAACCGGTGCGGCGCTCCTCGACCTCGAACGTCAGGTCGATGTCGCCGGACTCCTGGTCGGCCACGCGCGTGGTGGGGACGATTCCCGGCTCGAAGAAGCCCAGCCCCTCGAGGGCCAGGAGGCTGTTCCGCACGTCCGTGCGCCGGAACCGTTCGCCGGGCTCGACGAACAGGTGCCTGCGGATGACGGATTCGTGGGTAACCGTGTTGCCGCGGATCGCGATGTGCCGGATCTCGGCGGGATTCCCTTCCCGGATCTGCCACGTCAGATCGACGATCGTCGTGTCGGGCCGCACCCGGCGCAGCGGCTGCACCTGCGCGTAGATGTAGCCGTCGTCCGCGTACAGGTTGAGCAGGTCCGCCTTGGTCATCTCGACGGCGGCGGTGTTGAACACGCTCCCCGGCTCCAGCCTCAGGAAGCGACGCAGGTCGGCCTGGGAGAACCGGCTGTTTCCCTCCAGCGCGATCTCTCCGGTCCGGTACAGCGGGCCTTCCTCGACCTCCACGAAGAGGCGCATGGTGCCATTCTCGGGGTTCACCGCCATGGAGTCAGACACGACGCGCATGTCGATGTAGCCGTGCTCGCCGTAGAAGGCGGGCAGCTTCTGGCTCAGGTCCGCGCTCCACTTCGCCTCGTCGAACTCACCGTCCTCCCAGAACCAGAATCCTTTCGTCTCGGTCTCCAGCGCCTTCCGCAGGCGGTCGCCGGAGAAGGCCTGATTCCCCTGGAAGCGGATCTCGGCGATCTCGACCTTCTCCCCTTCGTCGATCCGCACCACGACCTCGGTCGAATCCGCGTCCGCCCTGTCGGGCACGAGCGACACGTCGGCCAGATAGAAGCCCTTCTCGGCATACAGCGCCTCGATGTCGAGCGCCGCCTGGTGCAGCCGGTGCTCGAGCATCCTGTCCCCGACCTTGAACGGGATCTTCTCGCGGATGTCCTTCTCGTCGACATCGTCCCGCCCTTCCAGCTCGATGCCGGTGATAACGGGCGCTTCGTCGACGGTGATCACCGCCACGACGCCGCCCGGCGCCTCCCGGGAGTCGAGACGGACGTCGTCGAAGAGCTGCGTGTTCCACAGCGCCCGGATGGCTTCCTGGATGTCTCTGGTGGTGAGGAACTGCGTCCCCGGGAGCCCCGAGAGCGCCGCGACGCGCGCGGGGTCCAGCAGGGTCGTTCCCTCGACCTCGACCCCGACCAGACGCGGGGCCTCCTGTGCGCTGGCGGTGGACGCCAGAGCCAACGAGGCCAACGCCAGAGCGAGCGCCGGCACCCATGTCCGGTACGCAAGCGAAAAAGGAGAGACGCGGTCTCTCCTTTCTCGAATCCGCCGGACCGGGCAGGACGGCGTCATCTCTGGCACTACCGTCTCGCCGTCGAGCTCCACCGACACACTACCGCACTTCCTCCTGGATCGATTGCTCCTCCAGAGGGGGCGCCGACGAACGGACGGTGAACTTGAGGTGCTCCTCGTCGCCGACCTCGACCAGGACGTCGTCGCCGGGCGCGAAGCGGCCCTGCAGGAGAGCTTCGGAGAACGGGTCCTCCAGATAGCGCTGCATGGCCCGCTTGAGGGGTCGCGCGCCGAACTTCTCGTCGAACCCCTTCCCGGCCAGGAACTTCTTGGCGTCCGCGCCGAGCTCCAGAATCAGCTCGCGGTCCTCGATGCGCTTCAAGACGTCGCGGAACAGGATGTCGACGATCTGGATGATGTGATCCTCGTTCAGCGGATGGAAGACGATCACTTCGTCCAGGCGGTTGAGGAACTCCGGATTGAAGGTCTTGTTGATCTCGTCCTTCACGGCCTCTTCGATCTGGCCGAACCGCGCTCCCTCGGTCGGCTTCTGGAAGCCGAGCGCCCGCGAACCCATGATGCGGCGCGCGCCGATGTTCGAGGTCATGATCACGACCGTGTTCTTGAAGTCGATCTTCCGGCCGTAGTTGTCCGTGATGTGCCCCTCATCCAGGATCTGCAGCAGGATGTTGAACACGTCCGGATGCGCCTTCTCGATCTCGTCCAGCAGGACCACCGAGTAGGGCTTCCGGCGCACTTCCTTCGTCAGATAGCCGGAGTCCTCGTAGCCCACGTAGCCCGGAGGCGCGCCCAGCAACCGGCTGACGGTGAACTTCTCCATGTACTCCGACATGTCGATGCGGATGAGCGCATTCGGATCGGCGAACAGGAACCGCGCCAGCGCACGGGCTAGCTCGGTCTTCCCGACGCCGGTGGGGCCCGAGAAGATGAACGACCCGATCGGGCGCCGGGGATCCTTCAGGCCGGCGCGCGTCCGGCGGATCGCCTTGGAGATCGCATTGATTGCCGCCTCCTGGCCGACGATGTGGTTGTGCAGCTCGGCTTCCATCTGCAGCAGGCGCTCGGTCTCCTCCTCGCGCAGCCGTACGACCGGCACTCCGGTCCAGCGGCTGACGATGAAGGCCACGTCCTCGGTCGTGAGGGTCGGACGGTCGGCGTGATTGCCACGCTCCCACTCGAGCTTCTTGCGCTTGATGGTGGATTTCAGCTCGCGCTCGCTGTCGCGCAGCTTGGCGGCGGTCTCGTAATCCTGCGCCTTGATCGCCTGGTCCTTGCGGGACACGATCTCCTGCACTTCCTCCTCGAGCGCCAGGAGCTCGGGCGGGGGTACCTGGGTGGCCAGGTGCACGCGGGCGCACGCCTCGTCGATCACGTCGATCGCCTTGTCGGGCAGGAAACGGTCGGTGATGTAGCGCTCGGAGAGCCGCGCCGCGGTCTCGATCGCGTCGTCGGGGATCTCCACTTTGTGATGGTCGGCGTAGCGCAGGCGCAATCCCTTGAGGATCTCGACGGTCTCCTCGATGGAGGGCGGATCGACCACCACCGGCTGGAACCGCCGCTCGAGCGCGCCGTCCTTCTCGATGTACTTGCGGGACTCGTTCAGGGTGGATGCGCCCACGCACTGGAGCTCCCCGCGCGCCAGCGCCGGCTTGAGCATGTTCGAGGCATCGATGGCGCCCTCGGCCGCTCCCGCGCCGACCAGGGTGTGCAGCTCGTCGATGAACAGGATGATGTTCTGCGACTGCTTGATCTCGTTGATCACCGCCTTCAGGCGCTCCTCGAACTGTCCCCTGTACTTGGTGCCCGCGATGACCGCGGCCATGTCCAGCGACAACACCCGGTGATCCCTCAGGGAATGCACGATCTCGCCGGAGACGATGCGCTGAGCGAGCCCCTCGACGATCGCCGTCTTGCCCACTCCCGGCTCGCCGATCAGAACCGGGTTGTTCTTCTTGCGCCGCGACAGCACCTCGATGACGCGCTCGATCTCCTTCTCCCGGCCGATCGTCGGATCGAGCTCACCCTCCCGGGCCAGGTCGGTCAGATCGCGGCAGAAGTGATCCAGGGCAGGGGTCTTCGACTTCTTCTCACTCGGCTTGGACGCCTGGCTTCCACCTTCCATCGAGCTCAATTCGCCTCCTAGCAAGCGGATGGTCTCGTTGCGCGCCACGTCTATCGTGACGTCGACCTCCTCCAGCACCTGAGCCGCCACGCCCTTCTCCTCCCGCAGCAACCCCAGCAGCAGGTGCTCCGTCCCCACGTAGGAATGCTTGAGGCTGCGCGCCTCGGCCACCGAGAACTCCAGAACCTTCTTGGCACGCGTCGTGTACGGCACCTCGTCCGCGGTCATGTCGCTCTTGCCCGACTCCACCCGCTCCTCGATCCGGCCGCGGAGCTCCTCGAGGTCCACGTTCAGGTTCGTCAGGATCGCCGCCGCCACCCCCTCGCCCTCCCGGATCAGACCCAGGAGGATGTGCTCCGTGCCCACGTAGTCGTGACGCAGGCGCGTGGCCTCCTCCCGAGCCATGGACAGGACCTTGCGTACTCGATCGGTGAAGTTGCTGTTCATCGTCCTTCCTCGGGGTGGTCGGGTTCCGCTTCATCCAATATCTCTCGAATCAGCTTGGCCCGCTCGTGTTCTCTGTCGCGCTTGGCTAGCGCGCGGCCGGCCCGCTTCTCGAGGTGGGCGATCTGGGTCCAGAGCAGTAGCTGATTCAACTGTCGTACCCTCATGTCTGGGAGCAGTTTCATGCTCACTCCGAGCCTGACCGCGGAGAGCAGGTTCATCATCTCGTCCGTCGACATCGCCCGGGCGCATCGCAACAGGCCGTAGGCCCTCCAGACCTTGTCCTCGATCTCGTCCAGGGCATCCCGGGCGAGGACCTGCCGGGCGTTCTCCTCGTATTCTATGACCTGCCGCGTGATCTGGCTCAGGTGGCTCACCAGCTCGGTCTCGCTCTTCCCCAGCGTGGTCTGGTTGGAGATCTGAAAGTAATTCCCCACGACGTCGGAGCCCTCCCCGTACAGCCCGCGGAACGTGAGCCCGATCTGCGCCAGCCCCTGCAGGACCTTGTGGATCTCGCGCGTCAGGACCAGCCCGGGCAGGTGGATCAGGACCGAGGCCCTCAGCCCCGTCCCCGTGTTCGTCGGGCACGAGGTCAGGAACCCGAACCGCTCGTGGTATGCGAACCGCAGCCTGCGCCTCAGGTCCTCGTCGGTACGCCGAGCGCTCTCCCAGGCGTCCTCGAGCTGGAGTCCGGCCTCCAGCACCTGGATCCGCAGATGGTCCTCTTCGTTGATCAGGAGCGCGACGCGTCCGCTGTCGCTGACGAGGAGTGCGCTCGCCTCCTTGAAGCGGATCATCTCGCGGCTGACGAGATGCCGCTCGAGCAGCAGGTTGAGATCGGTCTCCTGCAGCTCGCCGAGGCGCAGAAACTGGCGACGCGCCGAGTCTCCATTGGTTCCGGACGCCTCTCCGAACGCATCGATGATCTCTCTCGTCACCTGCTCCTGCTGCGCGGTGGCGATCGTTTCGCGGAACGGAAAGTGCTCGAGATTCCGCGCCAGCCGGACCCGGGTGCTGAGGATGATGTCGGAATGGGGGCCCTCGCCGCTGATCCAGGACAGCCCGCCGTCGACACCACCCAGGAGGTCGTCACCGGGCAGCCTCACAGTCGCTCCTCGGCGGTGCGTGCTGCGCGCCGGTCCACTTCCAGAGCGGAGATCCGATCTCTCAGCTCGGCCGCCAGCTCGTACTCCTCGTTCTCGACCGCCTGCCGCAGATCGCGGCGCATCTCCAGCAGCTTGGCTTCACGCTCGTCCACCGGTCCGATCGATTCGTCTTCCGTGATGCCGACGTGCTCGTTCGAGCCGTGGATCTTCCTGAGAAGCGCGCTCATCTCCTGTTCGAACGTCGCGTAACAGTGTGCGCATCCGAGCCGGCCGGACTTGCGGAACTGACGAAACGTGCAGCCGCAGCGCGGGCAGGCCGTGTTGGCGTTCGTCGCCTTGGTGAAGATCGGAGCGCCCATCTCCGACAGGAAGTCCGACAGCGGCACCTGCGAGCTGACGGGGCTCGTCTTCAACCCGCGCTTCTGCGCGCACTCCTGACACAGATGGAACGTCTCTGTCTCGTCATTGACGATCTGGGTGAAATGGACGGTCGCTTTGTTCTGACCGCAATCGGCGCAAAGCATAGGCAGATCCGTTCCGGTTGACTTCGCCACTAAACGACCCCCCGGCAGGCCTCGTTCAATTCCCGACCGGCGAATCGCGACTCCCTGTCGCTTACTACCCCAGAGGCTCCAGCTGGATCGGAGCCAGCGTGCCGTCCTCGATATGGAGCAGGCGGTCGGTGCGCTCCGCCAGGCGCTCGTCGTGAGTGGCGACCACGAACGCCACCCCCTTCTCGCGCGCCAGCTCGAACATCAGATCGTGAAGCCGCTCGCTGTTCGGGCGGTCCAGGTTGCCCGAAGGCTCGTCCGCCAGGATCACGACCGGATCGTGGACCAGCGCCCGCGCGAAGGCTACACGCTGCTGCTCGCCGCCCGAAAGGGCGCTCGGACGGTGATCGAATCGATGGGCCAGGCCCACCTCCTCGAGGATCGCCCGTGCCCGGCGATCGGCGGTCTCCGGGTCCACCCCCTGGATCAGCAAGGGCAGTGCCACGTTCTCCGCCGCGCTGAACTCCAGCAGCAGGTGGTGGAACTGGAAGACGAAGCCCAGCAACCGGCTGCGAACACGCGAGAGCTCGGCGTCGGACAGCCGGTTGAGGTGCCATTCGGCCAGAACCACCTCGCCGTGCGTGGGACGGTCCAACCCGCCCAGCAGGTGGAGGAGCGTGCTCTTGCCGGCCCCGGACGCCCCCACGATGGCCACCGTCTCCCCCGCGGCGACCGCCAGATCGACCCCGCACAGTACCTTCACCGGATCGGAGACGCCCGGATACTCCTTGTGGAGTCGGCGGGCCTCGAGGATCGTCCCCTTCTCCCAGCCGTCCGGCGGGCTATTCATACCGGATCGCGTCCACGGGTGTCATTCCCGCCGCCTGCCGCGCGGGGTAGATCGTGGCTGCCAGGGAGATGATGAGGCTCGAGCCGATGATGACCGCGATGTTCAGGGGCTCGATCGACACGGGCAGCGTGTCGATGAAGTAGACCTCGCCGGGAAGCGAGATGAACCGGTATCTCGCGAGCAGCAGCGCCGCGACCAGTCCGGCAACGCAGCCGAGGGCCGTTCCTGCGCCCCCGATCAGTGCCCCCTGATAGACGAAGATCCGGCGGATGGCATTGCCCTGCATACCCATCGACCGGAGGATCCCGATCTCCTTCGTCTTGTCCATCACGATCATGGTCAGGGTACTGATGATATTGAACGCCGCCACCAGTACGATGAGCACCAATATAACGAACATGGCCTTCTTTTCCAGCTTGAGCGCCGAGAAGAGCGGCTGGTTGAGCTCGATCCATGTGGTGACGTAGAACGGTCCTTCGATGCGCTTGATCACTTCCTCGCCGGTGTCGCGCGCGTCCCAGACGTCATCCACTCGCGCCGCCACGCCGTAGGCGACGTCGCCGGTCTCCAGATAGTCCTGGAGCGCGTCCAGGGATGCGTACACGAACTTGGAATCGTATTCGAAAAGGCCGCTCTTGAACGTGCCCGCCAGCACGAATTTCTGAAGCTTGGGGATCATACCATGGAGCGGAGACACCGACGCGACCTCGGGGGTCGTCAGCGTCAGCGTGTCTCCGGGAAACGCGCCCAACCTGTCGGCCAGCATGTATCCGAGCACGATCTTCGGATACGGCTCATCCGGCGCCTGCTGCAGGTCCCAGTCGCCGGATATCACCTGCTCGTACGTGTCCGCCACCTCCGACTCGTGGCGCGGGTCGACTCCGCGGATGACGGCGCCCTCGTTCCGTCCCCGGCCGTGACCGATGATCCCCTCCGTATATATGAAGGGCGAGGCGCCGACGACGCCCGGCGTGTCCCGGAGCGCTTGCGCCACCGCCTGATAGTCGTCGATCGGCTCGGAGTTGTACTTCTGGATCAGGAGATGGGGCGTGTTCGTCAGGATCTTTTCGCGCAGATCGTCCTGCAGGCCGTTCATGACGCTCATCACGATGACGAGCGCCGCCACGCCGACGAACACCCCGCCGATCGCGATGAGACCGATGACCGAGATCAGTCCCCGGCGCCGCTTGGAGCCCAGATAGCGCAGGGCGATCTTCCACTCGAGGTTCATGATGCCTCTTCCGCCCGCAGAGTCGGGAACAGGATGACGTCCCGGATGGACGCCTGATCGGTCAGGAACATCGTCAGCCGGTCGATGCCGATTCCGATCCCCGCGGTCGGCGGCATGCCGTACTCCAGCGCGCGCAGGAAATCCTCGTCGACGACGTTCGGCGCCTCTTCGTCGCCCGCGGCGGCCAGCCGGACCTGAGCCTCGAAGCGCTCGCGCTGCTCGCGCGGATCGTTGAGCTCGCTGAACGCGTTCGCCCACTCCGAGCCGAAGAGGTACGCCTCGAACCTCTCGACGAGACGCGGGTCCCGTGGATGCCCCTTGGCGAGCGGCGAGAGCATCGCGGGGTGGTCGATGACGAACGCCGGACCGTCCAGCCCCGGCTCGACCAGACGACCGAAGAGCCCGTCCAGGATCCTGCCCGCGCCCTCCTCGGATGCGATCTCGATCCCGAGGCGCCCGGCCTCGCGGGCGAGAGCGGCGCGCGAAAGATCCGACACGTCGACGCCGGCATCCGCCAGGGCGCCCAGGAACGGGATCCGCGGCCAGGGGCTCGACACGTCGACGGTGCGACCCTGGAACGTGAGCTGCGTCCCACCGTGCAGCTCCTCCACCAGGCCGACCAGCATCTGTTCGGCGAGCTCCATGAACTCCCCGTAGTCGGCGTACGCCTGGTAGAGCTCGAGCATCGTGAACTCGGGGTTGTGGAAGCGATCGATGCCCTCGTTCCGGAAGTCCTTCGCGATCTCGTACACCCGGTCCATGCCGCCCACGATGCACCGCTTCAGGTAGAGCTCGTCGGCGATCCGCAGGTACAGGGTCGAGTCGAGCGCGTTGTGATGGGTCGTGAACGGTCTGGCGGCGGCTCCGCCGTAGACGGGTTGGAGCACCGGAGTCTCCACCTCCAGGAACCCACGCGCGTCCAGGAAGTTCCGGAGATATCGGACGATGCGCGCGCGATCGGCGAATACCTCCCGGGACTCGGGGCGCACCGCAAGATCCGCGTAGCGCTGGCGGTAGCGGAACTCCTGATCCGCGACCTGGTGGTACGCGCGGGCCTCGCCCTCCCCCTCGACCACCTTGCCGAGGGGCAGTGGGCGCAGCGCCTTGGCCAGCACCGCGATCTCCGCCGCACGGACGGTCACCTCCCCGGTCCGTGTCCGGAAGAGCCGTCCGGCCACGCCGACGAAGTCGCCGAGGTCGAGGCAGTCGAGAAGCCCGAACGCTTGTTCACCCAGCTCGTCCTGCCGCAGATACACCTGGATCCGGCCGGTCGAGTCGGCTACGTGGAGGAACGCTGTCTTGCCGTGCGAGCGGATCGAGACGACCCGGCCGGCGATCCGCGCGCCGATCGGCTCGCCGTCGTCGCGGAACGCCTCGAGCAGGGCGGCCGCCTGGTCGTCCACCCGCCACCGCGCCGGATACGGATCGATCCCACGCTCCTCGAGGGCGGCCAGCTTCTCGCGCCGCACCACCTGCGGATTCGTCTCGACGCTCATCGCCCGAGCCGCTCGGGTGTTCGAAATCCCGGCAGGGCGTTCAAAATGATCCAGATGCAAGGCGCGCGACGAGTGGATTCCGAGGCGTACTGTTCTGTACGCCGCAGGAAGACGCGAGGAGCGCAACGCCGCAGATGGGCCATTTTCAACGCCCCGCGGCTCCGGCGGTCTGGCGCAGGTATTCCTCCATGAACGGCCGGAGCTCCCCCTCCAGGACCCCTTCCACGTCGGAGGTTTCCCATCCCGTGCGGTGGTCCTTGACCATCGTGTAGGGATGGAGGACGTAGGAGCGAATCTGGCTCCCGAACGCGATCTCCTTCTTCTCCGCTTCCAGCTCCTCGCGGGACTTCTCGCGCTCGGCCTTGAGGAACTGGTAGAGCCGCGCCTTGAGCAGTCGCATGGCCGTCTCACGGTTGCGGTGCTGGCTGCGCTCGGCCTGGCTCTGGACGACGATGCCCGTCGGGAGGTGGGTGATTCGCACGGCCGAGTCGGTCTTGTTGACGTGCTGCCCACCCGCGCCGCTCGCGCGATAGGTGTCGA
>DASSBK010000207.1:0-4174 GCA_035698825.1 Gemmatimonadota bacterium | reverse complement strand
AGAGGCGGAAGCCGAGCTGACCCGCGCTGTCGCGCTGCGGCCCGATCGGCCGACGGCCCACAACAGCCTGGGCGCGTTCTTCGTGAGCCGCGACCGCCTTGGCGACGCGGAGTCCGAGTTCCGGGAGGCGATCCGCTTGATGCCCACCTACCCGGATGCGGTCGCAAACTTGGGCGCGCTCCACGCCCGGCAACGGAAGTATGCCGAGGCCATCGTCGAGCTACGCCGGGCCCTCGCCATGTCCCCGCAGCACGAGAACGCGCGACGCAACCTCGCCTTCGCCCTAAACAGCGCCGGCATCGACCTCGCCCGGGCGGGCCAACTGCCCGAAGCGGTGGCTCTCTTCAAGGAGGCGACCGCGCTGCAGCCGGGCGAGTCCTCCCTCTGGCGAGACCTCGGTCAAGCCCTGGTCGAGGATGGAAAGGCCGCGGAGGCCATCGCGCCGCTGGAGCGCGCGGTGGCGCTGCACCCCCGGGGCGCCAACGAGCGCTTCTGGCTGGCGCGCGCCTATCTCCTCGCGGACCGGCCCCACGACGCCAAGGCGCAGATCGGCGTGCTCGAATCGCTGGACGCGGCGGCCGCTGCCAGCCTGTCGGCCGCGCGGTCGCCCGAGCGATCGGGAGCCATATCGGGCTGGGACGCCGAGCCCGCACGATCCCAGACGACCCGATAGCCGACTCTGTCCACAGACGCGCGAGATAGGGGATACTCAGGCCGCGCCAGGATCGACCTCGGGCGCGGAGAAGCCTGACCCCATGCCCACGAAGACGGCCGACGCGATCATCATCGGTGGCGGTGTGACCGGTGTCTCGATCGCCTTCCATCTGGCGGGGCTCGGAGTTCGTCGGATCGAAGTGCTCGAGCGGAAGTTCCTTGGAGCCGGGGGCACCGGGCGGTCGGTGGGCATCGTACGCCAACTCTATCCCACTCCCGAGACGACGCGGATGGTGCGCGCATCACTCGACGTATTCCAGAACTTCGGGGACGCGGTGGGTGGCCAGTCGGGCTACGTGCCCTGCGGAGCCCTGATCGGGGTGTCGTCGTCCATGCGCGCCGGCCTGCTGGCCCAGGTCGAAGAGCAGCGCGCTCTCGGCGTGAAGGCGCAGGTCCTGGAACCGGCCGACCTTGGCCGGATCGAGCCCCGCATCGACGCGAGCGGGCTCGGAGCGGTGCTCTACGAGCCGGAGTCCGGCTACGGAGATCCGGCCGCCGTGACCGCGGGCTATGCGGAAGCCTCGCGCCGCCGTGGCGTGTCCGTCCAGCAGGGGGCCGAGGTCGTGGCGATCCTGAGCGAAGGCGGGCGGGTCAGCGGTGTCACCACCCGGACCGAGCAGATCGCCGCGCCGATCGTGGTGAACGCGGCCGGGCTCTGGTCCTGTCGGGTGGCGCAGCTGGCCGGGGTCGAGCTGCCCATCGTGGTCGGCCGGCATCCGGTGTTCATCGTCAGGCGCCAGGAGGCCTTCGGCCCCGCGCACATGGTGTATCTGGACCTCGCGGGCGGCTCCTACGTCCGGCCCGAGACGGGCAGCCTCACCCTCACCGGCTCACTCATCGACGATGAAGCGCAGCATCCAATGGATCCCGATCTCCTGGGGAACCCGACGGACTTCGAGGAGGCGAACCAGACCTTGCAGCACACCGCCCGTGCCCTTCCCGGCCTCTCGGACGCCCGGTTCGTCCAGGGTTACGCGGGCGCCTTCGACATCACACCGGACTGGATGCCGATCCTGGACGAAACTCCGCGGCCCGGCTTCTACGTCGCCGCCGGTATGTCCGGGCACGGCTTCAAGCTGGCACCCATGATCGGCGCCATGATGGCCGCGCTGATCACGCGCAGTGATTCTCCGGTGAGCCTCGCTCCGTTCCGGCTCGACCGCTTCGCCGGGCGCGCGGCCACCCGGACGTTCGTCTCGTCGTACGTCCGCTGACCTGGAGCCGACGCGAGACGGCGCGCGACCGCGGACTTCTACGCCGCGACCTTCCGGCTGATCGACACGAACTCGTTGTGCCGGAAGTAGCGCCCCGCCGGACGCGCGAGCGGAAAGGAGTAATCCCGCAGAGGGGTCAGCCCGGCCGCGCCGGCCATTCGCCTCAGGGCGTCGACGTTCATGAACTGCACGTGGGTGGGGTCCGACCGGTAGCCCGCGACTTGGAGCCCATGATGATCCCGACGAGCGCGCCCCGACCGTCACCAGGCATCGACGGCATTGTAGTAGGAGCGCTGGGCGCGAGGAGGCTCTGATGATCGCTCAGCGGCGCCGCCACGGCCAGACCAAGCCGAGCGCCGCCGCGAGGATCGAGACCCCGCTGATCGCGAGTCCCCACACCTGGATCGCGGGCAGGAATCGCATCGTGATTTCGTGCTTGCCCTTGTCAACGAAGACGCCGCGGAACAGACCGTCGACCCGGTGAATCCGGGACCCGCGTCCGTCGACTCGAGCACTCCATCCGGGATAGTAGGTGTCGGTCAGCACCACGAGTCCCGGGCCGGCCATGTCGACGCTCAACCGCACCTGCGTGGCGCGGTACTCGACGATCGTTACGGTGCCGTCGCCTCCGGCTCCGGCGGCCCCATCCTCGATCGCGGCAGTGGTGCGAGGATCGAAGGCGGGTGACAGTGCGCGTTGGCGCGCGGTGGTGGCATCCGGCGCCGATTCCCAGCGCGGCACGACAAATGCCCGGGGGAAGGCAGCCGGATTCTCGTAGACGAAGACTTCGCGGTCGTAGACGAGCGGGAACCGATCGGCCGCCGTCGTGATCGCACGGTTCAGATCCATTCCCCGTGGCACCACCAGATACCGCACGCCCGCCAGCGAGTAGCCGCGAAGCCGGGCGCGAAGATCCTCCTCCAGCGGGCTGACGGCACCGGGCGCGGTCTCGCGCTCCGGGTTTCCCACGAACCACAGCACGTGCCACCAGCGCCGTGGTCGAGTCTCGAGGCCGTCCACGACATATCCGTGGAACCACTCGACCGACAGGGCGTCGATGTGCCGGACGTCGTAGAGCCCGAACACGCTGGCATAGTTTGGCGCGAGCACCTGTCGATCTCCCATGATCCGACTGTAGCCGGCTCGCTCGCGGAGGAACTGGACGACCGGGGGTGGCGCAGCAGGATCGACGCGGTCGGGGAAACCGAGCGGCGACAGGGGATCAAGCGCGAGCGCCAGGACGACCGCGAGCACGGATAACCCGGTTGCGAGCCTCGGTCGCCGGTGAATGACACAGGCGACCGCGGCCAGCGCCACCGCGATCGGCACGATTCGAAGAGCGAGGAACGGAGGCGCGAAGCCCCGGGGAATCGGCAGCCACCGCTCGATGAGCAGCAGCGCGAGGAGCACGCATCCGAGCATGGCACCCTGGCATCGCCGGAAGCCGAGCACCGCGAGCACCACCAGGCACAGCGCCAGCAGCGAGCCGCTGATAGCTCCGGGCCAGACGAGCCAGTAGCCCTTCATGACCGGGGTCAGCACCGCCACTCCGATCCCTGCGAGCACGCCCACCAGCAGCACCGTCGCCCCGGCGGTCAGGGCTAGCCGTGCCCTGGCCTGTGGTGACGCGTCCGTCTCCTGCAGCCGGTGCAGCCCCAACGCCGCGGCGACGCTGAGCGCGAAGCTCCAGGTCGGGCCACCCCATCGGGGTGTCCACACCTGGTCGAAGAGCGGGAGGAGCCCGATCCAGTCGAAGGGGGAAACGCCGAAGTTCTTCAGGAGGAGCCAGGCGGCGACCGCTCCGAAGAAGACGAGAGGAGCTCGAATGCCGGACCGCTCACGCCAGGGCGGCACGACGAGACCGCCCACCGTGAGGAACACGGCCAGGATGCCAGCGTAGCTACCCAGCAGATCCCATCGTCCGTTGTCGGGCATGACCCGCAGGGCGGTGGGCAACTCGTAGAACGACGGCACGAAGATCTGGATCGCGAGGAAGCCGGGAGCGGGGTCCCGTACTCCCATGTCGCCGCCCACCCGGTGGAGATGCAGAGCGTTCGGCAGATGCGCGGCGAACGGCAGGAGTTGCACCGCGGCGATCGCGAAGCCGCCCACGACGGCGACGGTGCCCCACGCGGTCGCCGTCCGATGCGTGCCCGATGGCGCCGAGCACATCACCCGGCGCGCGATCCCATACAGCCCGCCGGCCACGAGCGTGTAGAAGGTGATCTCCGGCTGACCGGCGAGCA
>DASSBK010000206.1:0-4881 GCA_035698825.1 Gemmatimonadota bacterium | reverse complement strand
GAAGCCGCGGACGTCGAGCTCGACGTCCACGACGCGACCGTCCGGATCCGGCCTGACGCTGTAGGACAGCTCGCAGCAGGGCACCTCGCCGGGCAAGGTGGTGGCGAGGAGCGGCACGGCCGTCGCGAGCAGCAGGGTGCGGAGAATGGATCTGCGCGTGCGCATTTCGATCTCTTGTACGCATGAGACGTGCCGATTGTTCTCTGGTGCGGCGGGGACCGCGCCCGGACGCGGTCAGCGACTGGCGATCGGGTCGGCCCCGATCAACCCGGAGATTTCCTCATCGGTGAGGATATGGTCGGTACGCTTGGCATGGTCGAAGATCCGGTCGACGAGCGCCGGCTCGGCGGAGTATCCCCGCGACTCCAGCCACCAGACGACGTTGGACTTCCCCGACATGTGGCCGATTTCGATCCGCTGCTCGCGTCCCACGAGACCCGCCGGGACCCCCGAATAGACCCGGTCCGCGAGCCAGCTGTCGCCCTTCTTCGCCGCCTTGATCACCGCCGCCGCGTGGACACCGGTGCCGGTCCGGAACGCGTCCTCGCCGACGACCGGATAGTTGGGCGGAAGCGGCACACCGGTCGACTCCGCGACCAGCCGGCAGTAGCGCGGGAGGGACGAGAGGTCGCGGTCGAGCCAGCCTAATAGAACGAGGTTGAGGAGGAGGAGGTCCATCTCCGTGTTCCCCACCCGCTCGCCGATCCCGAGCGCCGTGGCGTGCACCCGGTCCGCGCCGGCCACCATCGCGGCCAGCGCGTTGGCGAGGCCGAAGCCTCGGTCCCGGTGGCCGTGCCAGTCGACTCTGACGTCGGCGCCCGTCTTCCCGACGAGGCGCTTCGCCCAGCGCACCAGGTTTCGCGCGCCGTCGGGGGTCGCATGTCCGACCGTGTCGGCCAGGCAGATCCGGCTCGCGCCGGCCTCGATCGCGGTGGTGTACAGCTTCTCGAGTGCCTCTGGCCGCGCGCGGGTCGTGTCTTCGGTGACGTACATGACCTTCGCGCCCTGGCCCACCGCGTACGAGACCGCCTCCTCGCTCGTCCTGCGGATCCAGTCGATGTCCCAGCCCTCCGCGTACTGCCGGATCGGCGAGGAGCCGATGAACGTGCAGCACTCGACCGCGATGCCGGTCTTCTGGCTGATCTCCACGATCGGGTCGATGTCCGCTTTCAGCGTCCGCGCCGCGCAGTTGGCGGCGATCGTGAGGCGGGAGGCGGCGATCTCCTGCGCCAGCCGGGTCACGTCCGCCGCCGCGCGGGGGCCGGCGCCGGGCAGGCCGATGTCCGCCGTGTGGATCCCGAGACCGTCCATGAGGTGGAGGATCTCGATCTTCTGGTCGATGGAGGGATCGGTGACCGATGGCGACTGGAGCCCGTCGCGGAGCGTCTCGTCGTCGAACTCCACGTGCTGCGTGGGCTTGACGAGATCCCCGGCCTCGCGGTTCCAGTCGTGGATCAGGTCTTCGCTGCGGGGCTCGTCGCGTTCGGGTTCGGTCACCGGCGGCCTCCTCGATGTGGGCGGGTCCACCGGTAAGCTAGCTCAGCGCTCGTGCTCGAGCAGCCAGCCGTAGAGCTCGTCGTCCTTGTAGATGTGGGTCAGGTCGCCGTGGTCCGCGCCCTCGAACACCGAGAACGTCACGTCGACGCCCGCGCGCTCGAGCGCCTCGGCCATCGCCTCCGCGCGCGCGAAGGGCGCCACCTCGTCGGCGGTCCCGTGGTAGATCCGGATCGGCAGGTCGGCCAGCGCGGATGCGATCGCCTCGCTGGGCTCCGGCGTCCAGGCCGCGGCCGGCGAGGCGGCGGCGAAGAGCTCCGGATGCGCGACCGCCTCCCGCCACACGCCCCCCGCCCCCATGCTGTAGCCGATCAGGTAGATCCGTGAGGGGTCGACCGGATAGCGCGCGGCGATGTGGCGCACGAGGTCCGTTAGACGGTCCGTGTCGGTCCAGCTCTGGTCGCCGGGAAGCTGTGGCGCGACGACGATGAACGGGAAGGACTCGTCGTCCTGGAGCCGGTCGGGAAGACCGTAGCGAGTCAGGAGCGACAGGTTGTCGCCGCGGAGCGAGCGGCCGTGCAGGTAGACGATGAGCGGCCAGCTCCGGCTCTCGATCCCGGCGGGCAGGTAGAGGAGGTACCCGTGAACGAGCGACCGATCGCCGCCGGCGTCGAACTCGCGCGGCAGGAGCACGCCCGTCGAGTCGCTGGGCACGCCAGTCGCGAATCCGATCGAGGGGGTGTGCCCATCCCGATCGCTCGTGTTCGACGACGCCCGGCCGGTGGTCGACGACGACCGGCTCGTGGTGGACGACCCGCCGATGACCTGAGAACCCGTATCTCCCGAACGCGAGAGCGGGACCGCGTTCGCACCCGTCTCCGCCCGGTGCCAACCCTCAGGCTGCGCGGCCTCGCGCGAATCGTGGCGGCGCTCGGCACCCCCGCCGCAACCCAGGCAGAGCGCGGCGACGAGCAGGGAGAAACCGCACTGTCGCTTCGGTATGGTCACGTCATCGGGTACCCCCGTGCGGATTCGATGTTCGATCTTCGGTAGCCCGCGCGCGGCGCTCCCTCTAGCCTCCGGCGCGTGGATCGCCCTGCACAGGCCAGTCCCGTCGCGCTCGCCGTCGCCTACGCGCTCGTCTGCGTGGTGTGGGGATCGACGTACCTGTTCATCAAGCTGGGGGTCGAGGTCATGCCGCCGTACTTGCTGGGCGGCGTGCGATTCTCCATCGCCGGCCCCGTCCTCGTCGCCGCGTGCCTGATCGCCAGACGTCGGATGCCGCACGACCTCCCCACGTTCCTGCGTCTCTCCTTCGTCGGCATCCTCTTCCTCGTGGTGGGGAACGGACTCCTGAACTTCAGCGAGGTCCATCTCTCCTCGGGACTCGCCGCGCTCCTCATCACGACCGTCCCCCTCTGGAACACGCTCCTCGGCATGACGGGCGCGAAGGGAGAGCGGCTGGCCCCGGCCGGTTGGATCGGAACCATCGTCGCGCTGGCCGGTGTGGCGATCCTCGTCAAGCCGTTCGAGTCGGGCGTGCAGTCGTCCTGGATCGGCGTGGGCGCCGTGCTCCTGTCGTCGCTGGCGTGGTCGTGCGGGACGGTGTACGCGCGCAGAAGACTCCGGGGGGTCGATCCGATCGCGGCCAGCGCGATCGAGACGGCCGTGGCCGGCCCGCTCATGCTGGGCATCCATTTCCTCGTCGAGCGCGGCCAGCCGGTCGAGTGGGGCGGTCAGGCGTGGCTCGCCGTCGGGTATCTGGCCGTCATGGGATCGCTCGTCGGATTCACCGCCTTCGCCTTCCTCGCCACGCACATGTCGAGCTCGAAGGTCGGCACCTACGCCTACGTCAACCCGGTCGTGGCCGTACTGCTCGGCTGGGCTTTCCTGGACGAGGCCGTGACCGCGCGGTTGCTGCTCGGCGGCGTGACGATCCTGGGCGGGCTCCTGCTCGTCTACTTCGCGCGCGTTCGGGAATCCGGGTCGGCGCTCGAGGAGATCCCGACCGGCCGGCGCGCTCGATGAGGCGTAGCACTAAACCTAGACTGTCCTACGGCTCTTTAGGTAGGGAATCGACGGGTTGGTATTGTCCCTTCGGGTAGGACGGCTCCATGTTCAACGTTCGTCGGCGCTCCAGCCTCATCCTAACGCTCTTTGTGGTTCCAGCAGTTCTGCCAGCGTGTGACTCGGGTGAATCTCCGGCGAGTCCCATCCCGTCGGGTCCGGCGCCCTCCGTCGAATTCAGCGCCCCGTTCGGCGAGCCGCCCCTGACCGGCAACATTCAGATCAGCCCCCTCTCGACGACGCAGCGGTGGCGTTACCGTGTGGAGTTTCCTGGCGCGATCGTGCGAGAGGGGCCCATCGAGAGCGCTGTGACGATACCGTACAACCTGGAAGCGGTGGGCTCCCATCGGTTCCGGGTCGAGTTGATCGGACCGGGCGAGCCCGTGGTCTTCGAGAAGCGGTTGATCGTGACCGACCCGGCCTCCGATTTCGAGGTTCTGGATCTGGTGCCGGTCGAGGAGATCTGGCCGGACGCGGCCTCGCTGTCTCCCGAGGGAATCGTCCTCGATCCCTACGGCATATACCTCTACGTGGCCAATTACCACACCGGCGAAGTGGTCCGAGTGGACGCGGGGAATCTCGAGCCTTCCGTTGAGGGTCGCTTCCAATTGGGTCCCGGCGTCGAAGGACTCGCCCTCACTCCTTCGTCGATGCGCCTTCTCGGCATTCACAAGCACGATCGGCTCTCGGTCGCCTGGCTCCCCGATCCGGTCCTCTCGTGGGAACTGTCTGGGCTCGAGGGTTCCTTCGTCAGGGTTATCGACGAGAGCCATGCCCTGGTCGGTGGAGTCCCCCTCGCCATCGTGAACCTCGATCAGCGAACAATCGAACAGGAAAGCACGGTATTTCAGCCTGGCCATTTCGTCATCGATCGCTCCCGTGGCCGCGTGATCGCGTCGAATCTTTCAGACGGCACCATCGACATCCTGGGATTTCCCTCCCTCGCAGGGATCCGATCGATCCCGCTCGATGGGCTCCACCCTACGCACGTGGCACTCCACCCTCACGAGGACAAGGTCTATGCCCTCACCAGAGACGCCGGCGGGCAGGGGTGGCTCCTGGTATTGGACCCGATGACGGGGACGCGGCTCGCTGCGACTCCGGTGGGCCCCGTTGCCTGCGGGGGCTACTGCGTGGCGAACCCTGTCGCCGAGTTCGGCGGTGGCCGCTATGTCGCTTTCGAGCAATCGAGCTCGGTTCTGGTCGTCGACACGGACAGCGATGAGCTTCGCTACCGCTTCGGCACCCCGCTCCTGGATGTAGTCGGCGGTCCGGCGGGAGTCGCGGCGCTCCCGGATTCGGATGTCCTGTACGTGCTCG
>DASSBK010000205.1:0-15322 GCA_035698825.1 Gemmatimonadota bacterium | reverse complement strand
AGGGCAGGATTCCTGCTCTCCCAGCTGAGCCATGCATCCAGATCGGCTCCCAGGGTGCCGGCGGCCGCGTGGAGCTCGTCGGCGAGCGCCTCCGCTTCGAGACCCGGATCGAGCGCCGCCACGGCGAGGGCGCAGGCGGCGAGCGATTCCGGCAGCGAAGCGCGAGGCGGCAGCCCCACGGGCAGCTCGAGGACCCCATCGCCTCGCTCGGCGGCGAGATCGGCGAGCCGGCCGCCCGTCGTGATCACGGCGCCACGAGCCCCCCGGTCGCGGGCGGCGCCGTACGCGGCGATCGTCTCCTCGGTCTCTCCCGAGTAGGAGGAGGCGATCACGAACGCGCGGTCGTCCACCCAGGCAGGCGGTTCCGGCGAGCGGATCGTCGCGATCGGGAGCTTTCCGCGTGACCTCACGGCCGCGGACACCAGGTCGCCGGCCACCGCCGAGCCTCCCATCCCCAGCACCGCGATGGCCGACGGCACGGGATCGGGCTCCAGACCGCGGGCGAAGTCCCGGGCCGGGGCCAGGGCGGCCTGCAGCCGGGTCCCGAATCCCGCGATCAGGGCGCGCATGCCGGAGCGATCGAGCTCTCCCTCGCGCTGACGCCAGAGCGCGACCTCGGTCGCGGTGGGCAGGGCGGGTGACCTGGCGGTCATGGCCGGGCCTTCAACCGGACGGCGTGCGGTGGAATCGTTCGCCGAACCGGTTCTCCAGGATCGCCTTGACGGAATCGGAGTCCGCTTGCTCGAGCGCCTCGGCGGCCGTCTCCTGCGCCTCGGCGACGCTCACCCGTCCCAGCACCTGCTTGATCCGAGGGACCCGGGCCGCCACCATGCTGAAGCTCCGCACACCGAGACCCAATAGGAGCGTGGCGGCGAGGGAGTTCGAGCCCATCTCGCCGCAGACCGTCACCTGCCTCCCCGCTGCGTCGGCGGCGTCGACGACTTCCCGCACGAGCTTCAGGACCGCCGGATGGAACGGTTGGTAGAGGTGCGCGATCCGCCGGTTGCCGCGGTCGACCGCGAGCGTGTACTGGATGAGATCGTTGGTGCCCAGCGAGAGGAAGTCGAAGCGCTCGGCGAGCCTCGCGGCCAGAAGGGCCGCGCCGGGCGTCTCGACGAGGACCCCAACGGGACAGCTCTGCGTATGGGGCAGGCCTTCCGAGCGCAGCGACTGGCGCGCGGACTCCACCACGTCGAACACCGCGTCGACCTCCTCCATCGCCGTGATCATGGGGATCATCATCGCCACGTTTCCTTCCGCACCCGCCCTCAGGATGGCCCGCATCTGGCCCAGGAACACCTCCGGGCGGTCGAGACAATACCGGACCGCGCGCCATCCGAGGAAGGGGTTGTCCTCGGGCTCCATTCCCGCCAGCAGCTTGTCGCCGCCCAGATCCAGTGTCCGGATCGTGACCGGCCGCCCTTCCATCCGGCGCACGATCCCCCCGTACACCTCGAGCTGCTCCTCCTCGGAGACGTCGCCACCGCCCTGCAGGAACAGGTATTCGGTGCGGTAGAGCCCGATGCCGTCACATCCGAAGGCGAGCGCGGCGTCGACCTCGCGGTTGAACTCGATGTTGGCGAGGAGGGTCAGGGGCTCCCCGTCTGACGTCATGCCGGGCACGCCCGCCAGCGAGACCCACTCGGCGCGCTTGCGCTCGACCTTGGCCTGGATCCGCTCGTATTCGGCCAGCGTGTCGGGCGAAGGGTTCTGGATCAGAAGGCCTTCGCGGCCGTCCAGGACCACCGACTCCCCGTGCGACACGCGCTGGAGCACGGGCCCCAGGTCCACCACCGCCGGGATCTCGAGCGCGCGCGCCAGGATCGCCGTGTGGCTGTTGGCGGACCCCAGCTCGGTGGCGAACCCCAGGATGCGATCGCGATCGAGTTCGGCCGTCAGCGTCGCGGGAAGGTCGTGCGCCACGAGGATGGCGTTCTGGAGAAGGTCGCCCACCGCGGGCTCCCGCCGGCCCAGCAGAAAGCGGATCACGCGGTGCTCCACGTCGCGGATGTCCCGCACCCGTTCGCGAAGGTAGGAGTTCTGGCTCTTCTCGATCCTGTCGACCGCTTCCAGCACCAGAGACGAGAAGGCGTGTTCGACGTTCGCGCGAGCCTCACGAATCCGCGCGCGAACCGACTCCAGGAGGGATTCGTCCTCCAGAATCAGGAGATGGGAGTCGAAGATCGCCGCCTCGTCGCTCTTGTCGGCGCGCTGGAGGGCGGCCCGCACGCGCTCGATATCGGTGCGCGTGGCCGCCAGCGCGTTGTCGAGCCGCACCAGCTCGAGCTCCACCTCGTCGACGGAGATCTCGCGGCGGGGCACCCGCAACGTGTCGGGGGTGATCAGGTAGACGGACCCGTACGCCACACCGGGGGATACGCCCTGGCCGTGATGGTAGATCTCCTGCGCGACCAGCTCATCCATCCTGTTCTTCTCCGGCACGCACTGGCCGCCCCTCGTCGTCTTCGTCGAACCCGCGCTCGACGAGCGCCACGAGCTCCTCGACGGCCTTTTCCGCGTCCTCCCCCTCGGCCCGGATCTCGATCTCGGCTCCCTGTTCCGCGGCGAGCATCATCACCCCCATGATGCTCTTGCCGTTGACTTCCATGGAGTCCCGCGCCACGTAGATGTCGGATACGAATCGCGCCGCCAGCCGCACGAAATGCGCGGCCGGGCGGGCGTGGAGTCCCAGCCGGTTGGCGATCCGCACCGTGGCACGGCAGCTCGCGGACATCACGGCAAGGCTCCCCGGGAGAGATGGAAGATCGCGCCCAGAATGGCCGCGACTGCGAGAAATGCGAGCGCCGGAGAGAGCGCGGGACCCCGCGCACCGATCTGCGTGCCGGCCAGCCAGAGCAGGCCGATGAGCCCGAGGAATATCGCGCCTCCCGCGAGACCGCCGCCACCGAGCACGGCGAGTCCCGCCCCCATGCCGAGCCCCGCGCCCGCCGCGAACATTCCGGCCGCGCGCGCGAGCCGCGCCGCCTTCGCCCAGAACGGGTCCTGGAGCACGCGCACGACCGCGGCCCCGGAGGCGAATCCCGCACGCACCCCGGCGAGACGGACTCCCTGCGCGATCGCGTTCCAGCCGACGACGTAGGCGATCGCCGGCCAGATGCTGCCGGTCGCGAGCGCGGCGACCGCGGCGGCGAGGCCGAGCGCCGGACGGCAGGCGCTCCAGAACAGCTCGTCGCCGATCGCCCCCAGGCTTCCTCGGAGCGCGTGGAGAAGCCGGGCGAGGCGCCGCTCCGCGCCCGCCGCGCCGCGCGCGATCTCCTCCTCCACGCGGAGCGCGACTCCCATGGCGATCGGAGCCAGGTACGGATTGGCGTTGAAGGTGCCGAGGTGGGCGAGGAGGCGTTCCGCGCGCTCGCCTCGGTCGGGGCGGATCCGCTCGAGACCCGGAAGGAGCGCCCACCCGAACCCGATCCCCTGGAGGGAGTCGTAGTTCCAAACGGCCTGGATGAGCGTAGACCGTAGCGCGACCGCGCGCCGCTCGCGCCGTAGACGTCCCGACAGCCCCCTTTCGTGCTTCATTGCGCCACTCCCAGCGCGACCAGCGCGACGCCGGTCGCCGCGCCCAGTGCCAGCGAAGCCAGTCGCTTGCGGCCGATTCCCAGGGCGCGCGCGCCCGCCACACCCGCCATCGCCGCCGCGGCGATCCGGAGGCCGTGCGCGTCCAGCCGTCCCGTCCACGGCGAACCCGCAAGAAGCCGCGTGCCGGCGATCACGATCACGAGCCCTCCCGCCGCCTGCAGGGCGCCGAGCGCGGCTCCGCGCGACAGGGCCACTGCGATGCCGCGCGCCGGAGCGGCCAGCGAACCTCCGGCTACACGGGCGCGAACCGCCGCCGCCGTCCGCGCGTTCCACCGGCGCTGGAGACGACCGAGGACTTCTCCCGCCCATCCGGCGCCCCCCGCCACCGCCACCGCCCACGCGGCGGGATAGATTTCCGAATCCATTCCCACGATCGCCGCCGTCGTTCCCAGGAGGCCCGCCAGCGCCGCGTCGGGATAGCGGGCGGCCCCGACGGGCTGGATCGCCAGGACCATCGTCTCGAACGACGCCCCCCACAGGACACCGTCGGCGGGTGCGCCCAGGATCCATCCCACCGCCGGCCCCACGACGATCGGCCGGGAGACCATCGACTGGACGGCGGGCCACTGGTCGAGGAACACGACCGCGCCGAGAGCCACGAGGCTCGCAGCCTGCCATTCCGTCATCCGCGGGCCTGAGCTCCGAGCCGCATCGGCGTCGAGCTCGGCACGTCCCGCGCGACGACCCGCACGCCCCGGTCCGACATCTCGTCGATCAGTTGCTCGTCGCCCTCGTCGAGGCGCACGTAATGCAGCACGCGGCGGCCGCCGTGATGGATGCAGCCCACGTTGACCTCCTCGATCCCTTCCACGCGGAGCGTGAGGTGAGCCATGGTGGCCAGATCCGCGGTGAGCACGAAGGCCCGCTCGGTCGACTGCAGCACCGCCGGCAACTCGCGGACGGCCTGGGCCTCGCTCCAGAAATCGGCGTCGATTCCCTCGGGCATGCCGGTCCGGTAAATGGACTGCTCGAGCGCGTCCTCCGCGAGCGCGTCGTCCACCACGATGATCCGCCGGGGTCGGAGCTGCCGGGCCCAGCCGACCACCACCTGACCGTGGATCAGCCGCTCGTCGACCCGGAAGAGGACGACGCTCACACCTGCACCCCCAGGGCGCGGCGCCCCTTCTCGACGGCCGCCGTCACGAAGCGGTCGAAGGACTCCTCCCGCAGGAAGACGAACTCGACGAGAAGCGGCAGGTTGACCCCGTAGAGGACCGCCTTGACGGTTCCCTTGGCGAGGAGTCTGCCACAGGCCTGGCCGCAGGAGCCGCCCTCCATGTCGCTCAGCAGGTACGCGTCGCGCCCCGCGCATCGATCTTCGATCAGCGCCGTGATCTTCGCCTCCAGGTCGGCGCCGCTGAGGCCTTCGTTGGAGAGCGCCCACACGGAATCCTGCTCCCCCGCCACCCGCGACAGCGCCGAGATCAGGCCGTCCGCGAGCCGTCCATGCGCGACCACCACTCCGCAGCGACCCGTCACTCGTAGTCCTCTTCGAGGTACGTCTCGGTCTCCGCGCGCGTGCGCATGCGCTCGATCAGGCGCTCGTTGAACTGCTCGGCCGTGTGGCCCCCGGCGAACTTCTGGAGATGGTTCATCGCCACGACCTCGGCGATCACCGTGATGTTCTTCCCCGGGTTCAGCGGCACGCGCACGAGCGGAATCTCCACGTCCAGGATCCCCGTCCGCTCCTCGTCCAGACCCACGCGCTCGACGGGAGTCCTCTCGTCCCAGTCTTCGAGACGCACGATGACCTCGATCCGCTTCTGCAGGCGGACGGAGCGGATGCCGAAGAGCGAGCGGATGTCGATGATCCCCACGCCCCGGATCTCCATGTGGAACCCGAGGACGGAGTTGCCGCGCCCGATCAGGATCCCGCCGGAGCGCCGCGTGACGCGCACCTGGTCGTCGGCCACCAGCCGGTGACCGCGCTCGACCAGGTCGAGGACGCATTCCGACTTGCCGATCCCGCTGCGTCCCATGAACAGCAGTCCCACGCCGTAGACGTCCACCAGCGACCCGTGCAGGAACGTGGAGGGCGCGAACCGGGACTCCAGGAACGACTTGATGGCGCCGTAGAACTCGCCGGTCTTCAGTCGCGTGGACACGATCGGGATGCCACGCTCGTTGGCCATCTCGATCATGCCGGCGGGTGGATCGAGGGCCTTCGTCACGAAGACGACGGGGAGGTCGTACGACAGGAAGCGGACGATCGCCTCGCGCCGCTGCTCGGGCGTGAGCGACTCCAGGTAGGTGATCTCGGTTTCCCCGATGACCTGCGAGCGCATGTGGGTGAAGCGCTGGCTGAACCCGGCCAGGACCAGCCCCGGGGAGATGACTTCGTCGGTGGGGATCTCGCGCTCGGCGGTAGTCTCGTCCGTCAGCAGCCTGAGCCCGAGGACGTCAGCCTTCAGGGCCAGCAGCTTGGCGACCGTCAGCGCCATGATCGGAGGATCAGCGTGCGGGTTGCGCGAGCGGTTGGGTCACTCTAGCGATCCTCCATTTCGAACGCCTCTGCCTCGACGACGCTGACGGATCCCTCCCCGTCGAGACGCGCAATCTTCACGGCTCCGTCCGCAATGTCCACGAACACCAGCACCTCCTCGCCGCTCGCACCCAGCCGCTCGATCGCCTCGCCGCTGGTGATTCGGTCCCATTCCACGGGCGCCGACGACACGTCCTGCGTCTCCGCCGCGGGCTGCAGCCGGGCGGCCATCAGCTCGCGCTCCCCCTTCGTCAGCTGACGCCGATTCAGCTTGTCCTTGTGACGCTGGAGCTGCCGCTTGAGCTTCGCCACCGTGCCGTCGATCGCCGAGCGCATGTCCTCGGCCTCCGAGCTAGCGAAATGGGTGTCATTCGAGGAATGGATCCGGACTTCGGCGATGTTGCGGTGCCCCTCCTGGTCCAGCGTGATGTCGGCTTCGACGAGTCGTTCGAAGTAGCGGGAAAGGCCTTCCACCTCCTGGCGTGCGTATTCCTTGAGAGCGTCGGGCAGGTCACCGTGGCGACTGCTGAACGTGATCTCCATGGATCTCCTCGGGAGGGAGGGATGGGCGATTACTTGACGCGCTTGCGATAGCGGGATGACAGGATTCCCAGCTGGTCGCGATACTTCTGGACCGTCCGCCGGGCGATCTGGATGCCCTCGGACTTCAGTTGCTCGACGATCTGCTGGTCGGTAAGGGGGTCTTGGGGGTCTTCGCGGTCGATGAGCTCCTGGATCCGGGCCTTCACTCCGCGCGCCGATACGTCCTCGCCCTCTTCAGTGCTGAGCCCGCTCGAGAAGAAGAACTTCAGCCGGAACACGCCGCGGGGAGTCTGCACGAACTTCTCGTTGGTCACCCGGCTCACCGTCGACTCGTGCATTCCGATCTCGTCGGCCACTTCCTTGAGGGTCAGCGGGCGGAGGTAGTGAATGCCTTTCTCGAAGAACTCGCGCTGGCGATCGAGGATGACGTGCATGGTCCGGAGCATCGTCTGGCGGCGTTGCTCGATCGCCTGGATGATCCAGTTGGCGCCGTTCAGCTTGGCCTGCACGAACTCCTTCGCCTTCCCCTTGAACTCGCCGTTCTGCGCCAGCTGCTGATAGGTCCGGCTGATCCGGAGACGGGGGAGATCCCCGTCGTTGAGGGTCACGATGTACTGGCCGTCGATCTCCTCGACGATGATGTCGGGGGTGACGTAATCCCCTTCGTCCTGGTCGTACTTGCGGCCCGGCTTGGGGTCGAACTGCGCGATCTCGTCGGCGGCGTCCTGCGCTTCCTGTGGACTGATCCCCAGGGCGCGCGCGATCTCGTGATACTTGTGGGTCGACAGCTCGTTGAAATGCTGGTCCACGATCCGGTACGCGAGCGAGTCCTCGCCGAGCCGGTCTTCCACCTGCAACAGCAAGCACTCGCGAAGGTCTCGCGCGCCCACCCCCGCGGGATCGAAACGCTGGATCGTCCGCAGCACGCGCTCCACGTCCGCCACCGTCGCGTCGATCGTCGAGGCGACCTCCTCCACCGAGCAGGTCAGATACCCGTCCTCGTCGATGTTGCCGATGATCTCTTCCCCGATCCGCATGTCCCCGTTGCCGTAGCCGTCGTTCTGGTAGAGCTGCGCCAGCAGGTGGTCCCAGAGGTCGATCGTCGTCTCCCCGATCTTCTCGGCGACCTCCTCGGGGCGCTCCCGGGTGGGCCCGGTGCGGTACCCGGGGTCGAACCCGTCGAGCAGGATCTCCTCCCAGTCGACCTCCTCCTCCTCCTTCTCCGCCTGCTCCTCCGATTCGGCCTGCTCGGCGAACTCCTCCTCTGGCTCGGTCATCTCGAGGAAGGGATTCTGCACGAGTTCCTGTTTGAGGTGCTGTTCGAGCTCGAGGAGGGGCAGGTAGAGGAGATCCATCGCCTGATAGAGGCGCGGATTCATCCGCATTTCCTGTCGCTGGGCGAGGTGTAGCTGCTGTCGAAGCGCCATCCAGGGACCCGTCCGAAGGGTGGGGCCTAGTCCGCGTGGGCGGGTCTCTCCGCCGCACGAATCGTGCCAGAGTTGATCCTACGATACGACAACGGGACCCCGGATTCAACTCCACCGGGCCCGGCCGGCCGAAAACCGTCGGTCCCCCGCCACGCGAAAAGGTCCTGCGAGCCCCGCGGATGGCAGGTCGGAGCAGTCGCCCGAACGACCACAACGGCGGCTCAAAACGGTCCAGATTCGGCGGCGCGCGACGAGGGGATTCCGAGGCGTACGACTGTACGCCGCAGGAAGACACGAGGAGCGGAACGCCGAAGATGGGCCGTTTTCAGCCGCCGTTACAACCGGAAGTCTTCGCCCAGGTAAAGCCGCCGGGCCTCCGGGTCCGCGATCAGAGCGGCCGCCGGTCCGGACTTGAGGATCCGTCCGTCGTAGAGCAGGTACGCGCGATCGGTGATGGAAAGCGTCTCGCGCACGTTGTGGTCGGTGATGAGGATCCCCAGCCCGCGATCGCGCAGCGCCGAGACGATCGATTGCAGGTCGTCGACCGCGATCGGGTCGACGCCCGCGAAGGGTTCGTCGAGGAGCATGTAGCGGGGCTGGGTGACCAGCGCGCGCGTGATCTCGAGCCGCCGCCGCTCGCCGCCCGAGAGCGCGTACGCCTTCGTCTTTCGCACCCGTCTGAGTCCCAGCTCGTCGAGCAGTGTCTCCAGGCGGTCCTTTCGCTCCTGCCGCGACATCGGACACGTCTCGAGGATCGCCATGATGTTGTCCTCGACGGTCAGCTTGCGGAACACGGACGGCTCCTGGGACAGGTAGCCGATCCCCATCCGCGCGCGCTTGTACATGGCCTTGTGGGTGATCTCCTCCCCGTCGAGGAAGATCCTGCCCTGAGAGTGCTTGATGAGACCGACGATCATGTAGAAGGTCGTCGTCTTGCCGGCCCCGTTGGGTCCCAGCAGGCCCACGACCTCGCCGGGATGGACCTCCAGCGAGACGTCGTCGACGACGCGCCGCTTGCCGTACCGCTTGACGAGGTGCTCCGCCCGCAGGATCGAATCGGGCCGGATCCGGATGTCGGGAAGCAGGACCTCCGAGCCGTGCTCGGCCGGGGTCGATGCGGGAGTCGTTTCGATCGCGTCGCTCATCGCGCTCCACGCGCCGCGCGGTTCGGCGCCTTCCTGATCCGCCCCGGCGCGCCCGCCGCCAGGAGCGCCATCTCGGGTAGCGGGATGGGCTCGCTCGGCCGCCGCTCGGGACCTCCCTTGCGGATCTCCTCGCTGCGGTACACCCCGCGATGGCCGCCGCTCGCCACCACGCGGCTGAGCGTGTCGCCGCGGAAGCTCAGCTCGAGCCTCTCCCCCAGCAAATAGTTGACGCTCCAGGTCTCGATGGGGCCGGGCGGCGATTCCAGCGCGTAGTTGAGGCTCCGCGCCCGGCCCTGGGCTACCAGCCACTCGATCTCCCCGTCCGCGAACTCGATGATGAGGCTGTCGCCTTCCAGGAACGAGTGCTCGCTCACGTGGTTGAAGGCCGCCGGGACCGCGGGGGGCAGGGAGTCCGTCTTGTCGACGGCGCGCGCCTGATCGAGAGCCACCAGCGCGTCCAGCCGGTTGTCCTCCAGCAGGACGTCGATCCTGTCGGCGGTGAGATAGGTCTCGCTCGTCTCGACCCTGGGCTCCTTCCGCAGCGCCACCCTGCTCACGCGCTCGTCGTAATGGAGGCTGTCCCCCACGGCCGTGATGTCCGTGCGCTCGATGAGCACGTGCCCCAGTCCATCCATCTCCGTTCCCGTCGAGTCGCTGTGGAACACCATCAGGTCCGCCCAGACGTGGAACGGATCCTCCTGAGCGGTTGTGTCCTGGGGAAGGACGATGCCGTGCGGCCGGGGGTGCGCGGTGATCACGTCCCGGACCCGGTCGTACAGCACCGTGTCGGCCGCCACCTGCGACCCGCTCCGCCGATCGATCACCTGGACGCTGCCGGTTGCGACCGCCTGGTCGGTGACCTCGTAGTACAGCAGGCGGTCCGCATAGATCTCCGTCGTCGCGTCCCAGAAGTGCACGTTGCCCTGGAAGTCGGCCACCTGGCTGAGGCGGAAGATCGAGGCCTGGTCGCTGCGCATCTGGATCGGCCCCCGATGCGCTCGAACGGCGCCCTCGAGGAAGTACGTCAGCGAGTCCCCTTCCACGACCCTGCGAAGGACGTTGGCGTGGTCGATCACGACGGGATCGTCGCCTCCCTGGGCCCGCAGCGCACCGGCCGTGACGCCGCACAGCCCGGCCGCGGCCAGCGCGATCGGCAGGATCCTATGGGGTCGCCGCACCGGTCGTGTCCGCCTCCTGCCGGCGCGACTCCGGCCCTGGCTCCGGCTGCTGCTGGCGCGGCTCCGGCTCCTGCTGCCGCGGCTCTCGCCCGAGCTCCGGCTCCGACCGGATCACCGCCGAGCCGCCGCGGATCCGGATGTTGGTCAGCGCCGGATCGCTCTCGACCCCGCTCCCCCGGATCACGTTCCCCGCCTGGAAGATCTCCGTCGGCTTGTCGCTCGTGACCAGGTTCCGCTGCGGGTCGTAGTGGAGCTCCTCGGTCGTGATCCGCGAGCTGGATCCCCTCACGACGACGTTCCCGCGCGCGATCATGTCGTTGCTGTGCTGGCTCATCTCGCCTTCTTCGGCCGTGAGCATGGACTGGAACGCGCCGGCTTCGTCGAAGAACGAGACCTGGATCGTGTCCCCGTAGACCTTTCCCTGGTCGTTGTAGAAGTAGAGCTGCTCGGCGACGAGCACGGCCTTCTTGACGCCCTGCGCCGTGATGACGTGCTCGCCGTTCTCGACCACCTGGTCGGGAGCACCGAGGCCCGGCCGGCCGGCGGGCAGCTCGGCCGTCCCGGTCCTGGTCGGCTCGTCGCCGCCGCACGCCAGGAGGCAAGAGGCCAGCGCGGCGATGCCGGCGATCAGCCGCATCCTCATACGACCCCCGCGCGCATGCAGTCGTGGAGGTGAACGATCCCCTCGAGGTGCCCTTCGCCATCCACGACGGGCATGGCCACGATGCCGTGATTCTCCATCTGGTTGACGGCGGTGGCGGCGAGCGCGTCGGCGAGGATCGTCTTCGGCGATCGCGACATGACCCGCTCGACGGGGATCGAGAAGACGCTGTCGGTTTCCTCCATGAGGCGCATCAGGTCGCCGTTCGTCACGACCCCCACCACCCGCCCCCCGTCGTCCACGACCGGCACCGTGCCCCGCTTGTGCGCCATCTCGACGATCGCCTCCCGCATCGTGGCGTCCCGCGGCACGCTGGGCACGCCGTCTCCCGTCACCATCACGTCCGCGACCGTCAGGAGGAGCCGCTTGCCGAGACTCCCGGCCGGATGGAAGACGGCGAAGTCCTCGGGCCGGAAGTCCCGCCGCGTCAGAAGCGCCATGGCCAGCGCGTCGCCCATCGCGAGCATCGCCGTCGAGGAGGCGGTGGGCGTCAGATCGTGCGGACAGGCTTCCTCGGCGATCGAGCAGTCGAGCACGACGTCCGCGCGGCGCGCCAACGTCGATCCCGGCGCTCCCACCAGCGCGATGACGGGAAGGTCGAACCGCTTGAACACGCTCATGAGCTGGAGGAGCTCGCCGGTCTCGCCGCTCTTGGACAGCGCGATCACCACGTCCCCCTTGAGCGCGAGACCGGCGTCGCCGTGCACTCCTTCCGCCGGATGGAGATAGACGGCAGGCGTTCCGGTGGACGTCAGCGTGGCGGCGATCTTCCGCCCCACGAGCCCGCTCTTGCCCATCCCGGTGACGATCGTCCGCCCGCGGCAGTGGAAGAGCCGGTCCACGGCATCGACGAACGCGGGGCCGATCCGCGACTCGAGCGCCCGTATCGAATCGGCCTCGACGGCCAGGGTCTCTCGCGCGCGCGCCAGCCACTCGGCGGGCTCGACGCTCACTCCCCCTCCTCGCGCGATGCGGCGGTCACGCGCTCGCGATACGCGGCGAGCGCCTCGTCGAAGCGCCCCGCACCCTCGAGGAGCCACTCGATCGCCTCGCGCACGGCCCCCTCGCCTCCGCGCGCGACCGTGACGTGCGAGGCCTGCTCCCGCACGTGGGGATCTGCGCCGGCCGGCGCCACCGAGAGGCCGACAGCCTCGAAGACCGGCAGGTCGATGTGATCGTCTCCCATATAGAGGACCTCTTCGAGCGCCAGCCCCTTCGAGTCCGCCCATGCGGCGACCCGGGCCGCCTTGTCGCGAACCCCCTGATACACTTCGCGGATGCCGAGTTCCTGGGCGCGGAACGCCGTGGCCTTCGATTCCCGCCCGCTGACGAGCGCCAGGTGGTAGCCGAGCATCCGGCACCAGAGGATCGCCGTGCCGTCGATGATCGAGAACCGCTTGCTCTCCTCGCCGGACGACGAGATCGCCACCGTCCCGTCTGTCAGGACGCCGTCGACGTCGAGCGCGATGCCGCGGATCCTGGCCCGCGCGCTCATGTTCCGCTCGACCGGCTGGAGCGCACGGCGTGGAGCTCGCAGAGCTCCCGCATCAGCCCCTCGAAGTCGGCCAGCGGCCACTGGCTCGCCGCGTCGCAGAGCGCGTTCTCGGGCGAGGGGTGTATCTCCAGGAAGATCCCGTCGATCCCGGCGGCGACCGCCGCCCGCGCGAGCAGCGCCACGAAGCGACGCTCGCCACCCGACACGCCTCCCGCGGCGGACGGCAGCTGCACCGAGTGCGTGGCGTCGAATACCACCGGATACCCGAGGTCCCTCAGCCGTCCCAGCGAGCGCATGTCCACCACCAGATTGTGGTAGCCGAACGTCGTGCCGCGCTCGGTGACGATGACGCGCTCGTTGCCGGCCGCCGCGACCTTCTCGATCGCCTGCGCCACGTCGTCCGGCGCCAGGAACTGGCCCTTCTTCAGGTTCACGACGCGGCCCGTCTCCGCGGCGGCGCGGATCAGGAACGTCTGCCGCGACAGGAAGGCCGGGATCTGCAGCACGTCGGCCACCTCCGCGGCCGGCCCGACCTCCTCGATCGAGTGCACGTCGGTGAGGATCGGAAGGCCGGTCTCGCGCCGAACGTCGGCGAGGATCTCCAGGCCCGCCTCGAGGCCCGGGCCGACGTACGAGCTCCCCGCCGTGCGATTCGCCTTCAGATACGAGGACTTGAAGATCAGCGACACGCCGAGCCGATTGGCGGACACCCTCAGCTCGCGCGCCGTGGCGAGCGCCAGCTCGCGGCTCTCCAGCACGTCCGGGCCGGCGATCGCGAAGAGCGAGCCATCGCCCAGCACGTGCGAACCGCAGGGGACGGGGTGCCGCGCCTTCTGCGCAGCACGGGTCAAGTCGCGACTTCTTCTTCTTCCCGGGCGGCCGATTCCTGACGGGACGATTCCTCGGCCCCGCGACGCTCCCGGTGCTCGACGGCGGCGCGCACGAAGTCGCGGAACAGCGGATGGGGGCGGATGGGGCGCGACTTCACGTCGGGATGGAACTGGCACCCGATGAACCATGGGTGGTCGGGGAGCTCGATCAGCTCGACCAGTCGCTCGTCCGGCGACGTTCCACTGAACACCATGCCGTGCTCGGCCAGGACGTCGCGATACGCGTTATTGACTTCGTAGCGATGACGGTGGCGCTCGGACACCACCTCGGCATCGTAGATGCGGCGCGCCAGCGTGCCCTCGTGGAGCACGCACGGGTAGGCGCCGAGTCGCATCGTGCCGCCCTTCGCCAGGACGCCCACCTGATCGGGCATGAGCGCGATCACGGCATTCGCCCCGTCGGGGTCGAACTCCGACGAGGTCGCGTCCTCGATCCCGGCGGCGTGGCGGGCGAACTCGATCGTCGCCATCTGCATGCCGAGGCAGATCCCGAAGAACGGCATTCCCGTTTCGCGCGCGTAGCGGATCGCCTCGATCATCCCCTCGGTGGCCCGCTCTCCGAAGCCCGGCGGCACCAGCAGCCCGTCGCAGCCATCGATCTTCGCGGCCACGTTCTCGCGGGTCACGGTCTCCGAATTGACCCACGAGATCCGGACATCGACGTCGTTCTCCACGCCCCCGTGGATGAGGGCCTCCTCGATCGACTTGTAGGAGTCGCGCAGATCGACGTACTTCCCGCAGATCGCGATGTCGACCTGCGAAGCGGCGTGATAGATGCGGCCGACCATGCGCCGCCAGACGGCCAGATCCGGCTCCTCGGTCTCGAGGCCGAGGTGCTCGACCACGAAACGGTCGAGTCCCTGCTCGTGGAGCGCCAGCGGAACCTGATAGATCGACGAGACGTCGCGCGCCGGGATCACCGCCTCGACCGGAACGTTGCAGAACAGCGCCATCTTCCGGCGCATCTCCTCGGTCAGCGGGTACTCGCAGCGCGCGAGCAGGATGTCGGGCTGGATACCGATCGCCCGCAGCTCCCGCACCGAGTGCTGCGTGGGCTTCGTCTTCAGCTCCTCCGCGGCTTTGATGAACGGGACCAGCGTCACGTGGATGAAGCACGTGTTGCGAGGCCCGTGCTCGAGGCGGAACTGCCGGATCGCCTCCAGGAACGGCAGGCTCTCGATGTCGCCCACCGTGCCGCCGATCTCGGTGATCACGACGTCGAGATCGGGCTCCTTCTGGGGAAGCCGCGTGATCGCGCTCTTGATCTCGTCGGTGATGTGCGGGATCACCTGGACCGTCGCGCCCAGGTAGTCTCCGCGGCGCTCCTTCGCGATCACCGACTGGTAGATCCGCCCGGTCGTCACGTTGTTGTCCTGGGAAAGCGAGCGGTCGATGAACCGCTCGTAGTGGCCCAGGTCCAGGTCGGTCTCGGCGCCGTCGTCGGTGACGAACACCTCGCCGTGCTGGAACGGGCTCATCGTCCCGGGATCGACGTTGATGTAGGGGTCGAATTTCTGGATCGTGACCGACAGCCCTCGCTCCTTTAGGAGCATGCCGAGCGAGGCGGCCGAGATCCCCTTGCCGAGCGAGGACACCACTCCGCCGGTCACGAAGACGTAGCGGGTGGCCGAAGGGCGGGGCATGACGGGGGGAAATCTACGCCCGCCCGCGGTCCGCGTCTACCGCGACGAAGCCTCCGCCAGCGCCCTCTCGACGCGGGCCACGTCCTCGGGCGTGTCGACGCCGATGGAGGCCGAGTCGAAGGGCACGACCGCGATCGCGAGGCCGTGCTCCAGCGCCCGCAGCTGCTCCAGCCGTTCCGCCTTCTCGCTCGGCGTCGGGGCGGCGGCCACGAAGCGCTCGATCGCCTCGCGCCGGTACGCGTAGAGGCCGATGTGGACGAG
>DASSBK010000204.1:0-10813 GCA_035698825.1 Gemmatimonadota bacterium | reverse complement strand
CTCGCGGGTCGCGGCCTGGAACAGCGGACCGAGGCGCAGCGCTTCGGCTTCGTCGCGGGCGCTGAGCCCGCTGAAGTCGACGATGTCGGCGAAGAACAGGGCGGCGAGGCGGCGATGGACGGTCATGAGCGGGCGCGAGCGGCCCCCGGGGCCGGGGACTTCGCCGGGCAACGTTCAAGGTGTACCCGGGCCCGGTCGCCCACAAGCGGAAAAAGGAACGCTCCCCCCGAAATCGAGGGGAGCGTCCGGATTCCCAGTGCAGCGGTGTGCGCCCTTCGGGGCGCTGCGTTTCGGGTTATGCCGTGAACGACTCGCCGCAGCCGCAGGTCGACTTGGCGTTCGGATTCCCGATCTTGAAGCCCGCGCCGTTGAGGCCGTCGACGAAATCGACGTGAGCGCCCATCAGGTACGGCGCACTGAACTTGTCGACGAGGAAGTCGACGCCGTCGATCTGCTGGACCGTATCGCCCTCCTTGCGCTCGTCGAACCCGAGGGCGTACGAGAAGCCGTGGCATCCGCCGCCGACGACCCGTACGCGGAGGCCCTTGTCTTCGAGGCCTTCTCTGTCTCTGAGCTCGCGAATCTTCGATGTCGCCGCGGGCGTGGCCTCGATGATCGTATCCTGATCCTTGATCTCGGCGACTTCCGCCATACTTCCTCCACAGAACCGGTAGAAAAGACCCTTTGGCGGGAAGATTCCCGTCTGCCTATAAGGGTACCTCGGAGCACCCTTTCCGTCAACCGATTGCGGGCTGCGCGGTTATCCCCACCGAGTCCCCAGCCGGTCCCCCATTCCGAGGTGAAAACCCCCCGAGTTCTCCACCCTCTATCCACGATATCTAGTGGGCAATGGGACCGGGAATACAGCATATCGTGCATTTTTCTTGACATGGATTCGGGCCTCTGATACACTCGGTTTCGCCCCGTCAAGCAGGTCGACAGCACGTGTTCCCCGTTCGCGCCGGCCCCGTCCGCGGGCGTCTCGCCCTTCGTCGTCGCGACCGATCCACAGTCTCCAGGCCGCCAGGCCGCAGCCAAGCCAGGAAGGAACGGGTCCCTCATGTCCGACACCCCGCGCGACCGCTATCTGACGTTCCTCGCCGAGCCCGACGCCTCCGAGATCCTCGAACGGGCTCGCCGGACGGAAGACTATTACCCGGACGCGCTGGCCGCCGACGTCTTGCGCAACAAGTACCTCGCCCCGGGCGAGGAGGGGCCGCTCGACCTCTGGGAGCGGGTCGCGCGGGCCCTGGCGAGCGTGGAGGATGACTCGGACTACTGGTACGAGGAGTTCTTCGGCATCCTGTTCGACTTCAAGTTCGTCCCCGGCGGGCGCGTGATGCACGGCGCCGGCCGCGCCGACGCGCGCCGCAAGCCGACGCTGGCGAACTGCTACGTCATCCCGATCACCGAGGACAGCCTGGAGGGCATCTACGGCTGCCTGACGGAGAGCGCGATGGTGTACCGGACCGGCGGCGGCGTGGGCACCGACCTCTCGATCCTGCGACCGAGAGGCGCGGCCGTGAATGCGACCGTGGCCGGATCGCCCGGCTCCACCTCGTTCATGAACCTCTTGTCGGAGTCCACCAACACGGTGAGCCAGGCCGGCCGGCGGGGCGCCCTGATGCTGACGATGCGGGTCGATCATCCCGACATCGAGGACTTCATCACGATCAAGAACGATCAGAGCCGCCGGAAGGTGCAGCACGCCAACATCTCCTGCCTCATCACCCACGAGTTCATGCGTGCGGTGATGGACGACACGGACTTCGACCTGCGCTGGGGCGGACGCACGTTCAAAACCGTCCGTGCGCGCGAGCTGTGGCGGAAGATCATCGAGAACGCCCACGCCTCCGCGGAGCCCGGCATCATCTTCTGGGACACGATGCGGGAATACCACAACGTGGAGTATGCGAACCCGCTGGTGTCGACCAACCCGTGTGGGGAGCAACCTTTAGCCGCCTACACCGCGTGTAACCTGGGCAGCATCAACTTATCGAAGTTCGTCGCAGACGACGGTGCCTTCGATTACGAGGAGCTGGCCGAGGTCGCGCGGACGGCGACGCGCTTCCTCGACGACGTCATCGATTACAACATGGACGCGCACGCGCTCGAGAAGATCAAGGATGCGGTGGCGTCCGACCGCCGGATCGGCCTCGGCATCACGGGCCTCGCCGATGCGCTGGTGCGGATGGGGATCAAGTACGACACCGACGAAGCGCTCGCCACCGTCGACCGCATGATGGAGACGATCACTCGCGCGGCGTACCAGACGTCGATCGATCTCGCACGCGAGAAGGGCTCCTACCCGCTCTTTTCGTGGGACGGCATGTCGCAGTCGAAGTTCATCCAGGCCCTGCCCGACGATCTCCGCGAGCAGATCAAGCAGTTCGGGATGCGGAACTCGACCGTGCTCACTGTACCGCCCGTCGGCACCGGGTCGATCGTCGCCCAGAGCTCGAGCGGAGTCGAGCCGATCTTCTGCACGAGCTACAGGCGGCGGGTCAAACAGGACGACGGCGAGTCGTTCACCGAGTACAAGGTCTACCACCCGCTGATCCAGGAGCTGTGGGGCGACGACGAGGAGCTGCCCGACTACGTCGTCACCGCGCACGACATCGACCCGTACTTCCGGGTGCGGATGCAGGGCGTCATCCAACGCTGGATCGACTCTTCGATCTCGTCGACGGTCAACCTTCCCAACGACGTCTCCGTCGAGACCGTGGCCGACATCTACGTCACGGCCTACCAGGCGGGTCTCAAGGGGATCACGGTGTACCGCGAGGGGAGCCGCGAGGGGATCCTCGTCACCGACAAGGAGGAAGCGCCGAACGCTGCGGAATCCACAGCCGAGCCGGCGGGCGCTGCCCTGGACGGTGCGCCCACCCCGGCCTCGGCGAATGGTTCGGTCACCTCCAACGGGTCCGCGTCGGCGAACGGCTCTGCGGCGTCGAACGGGACGCGGCCGCGGCGCCTCAAGCCGAGGCCGCGCCCTGCCATCACGCGTGGCGTCACCGAACGGATCCGGACGGGCGACGGCAGCCTGTTCATCACGATCAACGAGGACGAGGCCGGCATGTGCGAGGTGTTCGCCTCGCTCGGCAAGGCGGGCGGCGCCGCGGCCGCCCAGTCGGAGGCGATGTGCCGGCTGATCTCGCTGGCGCTGCGGTCCGGCCTCGATCCGCGCGCGATCGTCGACCAGCTCAAGGGGATCTCGGGGCCCAATCCGGTGTGGGACAACGGCGAGCTCATCCTGTCGGCGCCCGATGCCATCGGCCGGGCGGTGGAGCGGTATCTCGAGCGGCGCGGCGACCTGGAGCATGGAGGCCCCGAAGCCAACGGCACCTCTACCCGGGGAGCCGCGAGCGCGGACGTCGTCGTCCGGGCCGCCATCAAGAGCGAGGAGTTCCAGGGACCCGGAGCGATGCCGGCGCGCCCCATGTCCTCGTGCCCCGATTGCGGCAGCCCGGTGGCGAGCGAGAACGGGTGCCTGCTCTGCCGCCACTGCGGGTGGTCCAAGTGTTAGGAGGTCACGGAACATGACGCTCGATATCGCGCTGTACCGGACGGTCCTGTCGATCGCCGGCGAACTGGCGTGCGAGGTCTGCGGGAAACGCTCGCCGAGCGACGAGATCGACGTGCGCCACGTCGTGCCGCTCTACTGCGGCGGGCGGGACGACACGGGCAACCTCGTCGCCCTCTGCGAGCGGCACCGCGATGCGGCGGACGAGAAGTGGTATCGGGTCCCGGGCGTCTACGACGGACCGCGCAGCCCGGCGGCCCTGATCCGGGAGCTCAAGCAGGACGAAGCGATTCTCCAGCTTTTGGGCGCGATTCTTGCTACAGGTGAGCCCGAAGGCTGAATCCGCGAACACGGCGGGGCGCGCGGATGGGGCACGTCTCGCCAGAGCGGGGTCGAGCGCAAGTCAGTCGATCGGTTCGGCCTCGCTCGAATCTCGACGTCCCGGCGCACGCCGTCTCGGATGCGGCCCGCGAGGGACGTGGCGCAAAGCACCGCGCGATGCAACGCGTGTGTGCGTGGACAGGTTTTTCCATCCCCCGAACACGGAGGACGGACAGGGAGCGAACCGTCGTATGAAGGAAGATCTGCATCTCACCCGCTGGAGCCGGATCTCCGTCCGGCTCAATGTCCCCCGCTCGACCGGCGTGTTCCTGGTCGGGGCGGGAACCGGCCGCATGCCCGACCGTGTCCTCATGGTCGGAAGCGCCAGCGATCTCAGGGCGCGGCTCCTCGAGCTCCTCGAGACCGACGAGATGCAGCGCATCGGCGCCCGGTTCATCCACTGGGTGGCGGACATGACGATCGAGCAGGCGCGGATCGCCGAGCGGCTCTTCGTCCGTCGCTACAACCCCCCGATCGCGAACGCACCCGGCACCCGCTACCTGGACATCCTCGCCGGCTGATCCGCCGGCAGCTCCTGCCGATCCCGAACGCAGGGCACACCGTCCGGGGCGACGTGTCCTTGTGGACGCCTCCCGGAGGCCGGCGTAGGCTTGCCGCCATGGAGATCACCCTGGCAGTCTGTTGCGACGCGGCGAACGTCAGCCGCGAGGGGAAGCTCAACCTGCTGGGGATCTTCAACTCGATCCACGCGGCGGAGTTTCCCTGCACGCATCCCCACCTCGCCCTCGTGCTCCGCGTCGAGGCGCGGCTCGGCGAGGAGGGAACCTACCCGCTCGAGATCCGGCTCGTGGACGAGGACGGGCAGCAGCTCTTCCACATCAACGGCCAGCTCTCTCTGCAGGGCGCGGAACCCGGCCGCCCGATGACGGCGCAGACGATCATGGACATCAACAATCTCCAGCTTCCGCGACCCGGGACCTACGCCTTCGAAGTATTCCTCGACGGCCGGCGCACGCGCTCCGTCGACATCCACGCTTTCCGAAGCTCCTGACCAGTTGCCCCGGGCGCGGGCCCTCTCTAGGCTTAGGGCCCGATGCCCCTGTCCAGGAAGATTTTCGGCGGCGCGGTGATCGCGACGGCCGCGATCGCCGCGGCGCGCGTGTCCGCCCGCCGATCGTCGCCGCCCGAGCTTCCACCGCCCGGCGCGGGTATCCCCGGATCCTTCCCCTGGCGACACGCCGATCTGTTCTTCACGCGGGCAGGCGCCGGGCCCGCCGCACTCCTGCTGCACGACGTCTACGACGGTGCCTCGGGCGCGGAGATGGCGCCGCTCGCCGCGCGGCTTTCGGAAGGCCTCGAGACGACGCTCCTCGACCTTCCCGGATTCGGGCGCTCGGGGCGACCGCGGCTTCGCTTCGGACCCGACCTGTTCTTCGACGCGATCGTGGAGTTCGTCCGCCACGAGATCGACGCGCCAGCGCTCCTGATCGGGAGCGGGCTCTCGGCCGCGTATGCCGTCGAAGCGGCCGGTCGTCTGGGCCGGCTCGCGCTCGGCGTCGTGCTGATCGCTCCGCCGGAGCCGTCGGGTGTGGCCGGGATCGAGATTCCCGCGTGGCGCCCGCTCGCGTACCAGGCCCTGCGCTCGCCCATCGGAGACGCGATCCGGCTCTGGCGATCGAGCGCCGCCGGCCGCCGCCGCCTCCTCGAACGCTCGCTCGCGGTCACGCCGCCCGACATCGAAGAGCGCGCGGATGACCTGCGGCGGTTCGCGCGCCAGCCCGATTCTGGCTGGCCCGTGTGGTCGCTCTGGGCGGGAGACCTGGCATGGGACCCGCGCCCCGCCCTGTCCCGGCTCGGCGCGCCCGCGCTCGTCCTCTGGGGCGCCGAGGCGCGGGCCAACGCGGCCGCCCCCGAGGCCTACGGCGCCGTCCGCCCCGACATGCCCCAGCACGTCGTTCCCGGAACGGGGCGCTGGCCCCACCTCGACGCGCCGGATGCCGTGGCGGAGAGGATCCGGGAGTGGTGGGGCGGCGAGGGAGTGGCAGCCGTGCAGCCGCCCGCGAAGGGCGGGCGGCGATGAGGAGCGTCGGGCGGGTCGTATGGCTCGTCGGGGCCTTCGCGATGACGGCTCCGGGTCTCGTCTTCAAGCTCGCCGGACTCGAAGCCAGCCCGCCCACCGAGGCCCTCATCTTCGGATGCGGGATCCTGGGGGCTTCCTTCCTGCTGTCGTGGGCGGCGGAAGTCGCGCAGATGGAGATGAGCCAGGCGCTCGCCCTCGCACTGCTGGCGCTCATCGCGATCATGCCGGAATACGCCGTGGATCTCTACTTCGCCTGGCGTGCCGCCGAGGACCCCATCTACGGCTACTACGCGGCGGCCAACATGACGGGCGCCAATCGCCTGCTGGTCGGCCTCGGCTGGCCGGCGATCGTGTGGTTGTACTGGGCACGGTGGCGCGGACGGGCGGTCCTGCTCGGCGACGGAGACATGATCGCCGTCCAGTTCCTCGCCATCGCTCCGCTCTACGGCTTCGTCATCGTCGCCATGGGCCGCTTCTGGTGGCTCGATACCGTGGTGCTGGTGTCGATCTTCGTGTGGTATCTGATCCGCACGGGAAGTCTGGCCTCCGAGGAGCCCGAGCTGGTCGGCCCAGCTCTGCTGGTCAGCCGACTCCCGCGTCGACCGCGGATCGTCGTCAACGTCTTCCTGTTCCTGTTCGCCGGCCTCGTGATCTTCCTGGCTGCCGAGCCGTTCGCCGAGTCCCTGATCGACACCGGCGAGCATTTCGGCATCGACGAGTTCCTGCTGGTCCAGTGGGTCGCGCCGCTCGCCTCCGAGGCGCCGGAGTTCATCATCGCGGCCATGTGGACGATGCGCCGGCACGCCACGATGGCGATGTCGGCCCTGATCTCGTCCATCGTCAACCAGTGGACGCTTCTCATCGGGACGATCTCGCTCGTGTATTCCATCTCCGCCGGCCGGATCGCCCCGCTGGTCCTCGACGTGCAGCAGCGGCACGAGATCTTCCTGACCGCGGCGCAATCGCTGTTCGCCGTCGTCCTGCTCTCCGATCGCCAGCTCTCCTGGTGGCAGGGCGGGCTGCTCTTCGCTCCCTTCGCCCTCCAGCTCATGGTGCCTCACTGGCGCATGCCGGTCGCCTACGCATACCTCGCCATGACGGTCCTGCTGGGCATCCGCTACCGGCACCACCTGCTGGCTCTGCTTCCGGGCGGCCGCCGGCCGCGCGGCAAGGCCTAGCCGCGGAAGCGGTTCGTGATCGGCATCCGGCGGTCCTTGCCGAAAGCGCGCGTCGTGATCTTCAGGCCCGGCGGCGCCTGACGGCGCTTGTACTCGCTCCGGTCCACGGCGTCCACGACCCAGCGCACGACCTCCGCGTCGTAGCCGAGCGCGACGATGTCGCGCCGCGCGAGGTCCCGCTCGACGTAGGCCTCGAGGATGGGATCGAGGACGCCGTACGGCGGAAGCGTGTCGACGTCCCTCTGTCCGAGCTTGAGCTCCGCGGTGGGAGCCCGCTCGATGGTCTCGCGCGGGATCAGATCGCGCCCGCTCTGCCGGTTGATCTCCCCCGCGACGTCGTACACATGGGTCTTCAACAGATCCTTGAGGATCGCGAAGCCGCCGACCATGTCGCCGTAGAGCGTCGAGTATCCGACCGACATCTCGCTCTTGTTTCCCGGCGCGAGCACCAGCCATCCGAACTTGTTGGAGAACGCCATCAGGAGGTTCCCCCGGATGCGGGCCTGCAGGTTCTCCTCTGTGGTGTCGGCGGGCAGGTCTCCGAATTCCGGCTCCAGGGTTCCGAGGAACGCATCGAGAATCCCGTCGATCGGGAACTCGCGGTAGGCGATTCCGAGGTTCGCGCAGAGGTCGCGCGCCCCGCGGCGGCTCGTCTCGGAGGAGTAGCGCGACGGCAGGTAGAAGCCGTGCACGCGCTCGGGACCGAGCGCGCGGACCGCGATCGCCGCCGTCACCGCGGAGTCGATCCCCCCGGAAACGCCGAGGCACGCCTCGCGGAAGCCGTTCTTCCGGAAATAGTCCCCCAGCCCCAGCGTCAGGGCGCTCAGGATCTCGGCCGGGCGCGAGGCCGGCGCGGGATCGACCGCGGCGCGCGCCGGCAGGGACGCGCGCTCGCTGCGCCGGCGCTCGCCGAGGTCGACGCGCTCGACCCGCTGCGCGTCGTCGCCGCCGATCTCGGACTTGCGGCGCCGGGGATCGTGGAGGCGCTCCTCCAACACGCGCTGGAGCGGTAGATCTACGAGCAGGAGATCCTCCTCGAACGCGGCCCCGCGCGCGAGGAGCTCGCCGTCTTCGTCGATGATGAGGGACTGGCCGTCGAATACGAGCTCGTCCTGACCCCCGACGAGATTGCAGTAGGCGACGACGATCGCGTTGTCCTCTGCGCGCGTGGCGATCATCCGCTCGCGGTCGTGTCCCTTGCCCGCGTGATAGGGCGAGGCGGACAGGTTGATCGCCAGGCGCGCGTCGCCGGCGAGCGCCTGCACCGCCAGCGGCTCGCCGGGATACCAGATGTCCTCGCAGATGTTGACCGCGAGCGTCACGTCCCCGAGCCGGTAGACGGGGATCGACTCCCCGCGCCGGAAGTAGCGGTTCTCGTCGAACACCCCGTAGTTCGGCAGGTGCCGCTTCCGGTAGACGTGGCGCACGCGCCCCTGCCGCAGGATCGCGGCGGCGTTGTACACGTCCGCGCCCTGCTCCGGAAAGCCGACCACGACGACCGCGTCGCCGACGTCCCGGGCCAGCGCGTCGAGGGCCTCCCGCGCCGCGTCCAGGAACGAAGGCCGGAGCAGCAGGTCCTCGGGCGGGTAGCCGGAGATCGCGAGCTCCGGGAACACGACGAGGTCGGGGACGCTCTCCTCGGCCCTTGCGAGCGTGGCGCGGATCCGCTCGAGGTTGCCGGTCACGTCCCCGACGACGACGTCGATCTGTGCGAGGGCGAGACGGAAGGGAATGGGCGGTGTCGCCATCGGTCGGTCGTCACCATAGGGCTAGCTCGGGTCCGCGGGCAACCGGCGCTTGACGAAGATCGTCGTTTACTCTATACTCCAGAGTACTCTGGATTGCACAGAGACTCACCGTCCCGCAGTCGATGCGTTTTCCTTCAGGAGGTAGCCGTGTCCGCTCGCATGCTCGTCCGCGTCCTGGTCGCTGCCGTCCTTTCCATCGTCTCCGCCCCCGCGGTCTCCGCGCAGGAGCCCGTGCCGGAAGCGGCGAAATCCGCCATGGAGCCCCTGGCATGGCTCGCCGGTCGCTGGTCCGGCGAAGGCACCTACGTCGGCCCCGAGGGGACCCGCAAGATCGAGCAGACCGAGGAGATCCGCGTGGCGCTCGAGGGCGCTCTCCTGGTCGTGGAAGGCACCGGCCGGGAACCGTCCCGCGGCGGAGAGCCGGGAGTGGTCGTCTTCCGCGCATTCGGGGTCTTCTCCGCCGGCGACGAGCCGGGCACATACCGCTTCGCCGCTTGGCAGGGCGGCCGGTTCGTCGACGCCCGCGCGGAGCTGGCCGAGGACGGAGGGCTCGCGTGGGGATTCGAGACGCCGGACGGCGGCCGGATCCGGTACGTCATGCAGAGGCCCGAGCCGGATGTCTGGCACGAAGAGGGCACCTTCCTGGCACCAGGCGAGGAAACCCCGCGGCCCTTCTTCGAGATGAGGCTCCATCGTGAGCCCGCCGGGAGCGCCCGATGAGCCCCGACGCGAACAGCGATCTGGGCTATGTGCGCGAGGTCGTCCAGCGCTCGGAGCGGCAGGCCATGCCGCGGGAGATCCTCTGGCTGTGGGCCGCGATCTCGCTGGTGGGATTCGCCCTCATCGACTTCGAGCCGGAGCGCGTGGGACTCTACTGGCTGGTCGCCGGGGTCGGGGGCTTCGTGCTCAGCGCCTGGCTCGGGTCGCGTCGCGCGCACGCGACCGGCCAGGAGTCGCGCGAGACCGGCCGGCGGCACCAGCTCCACTGGGCCGGGATGGGGGTGGCGATCTTCCTGCTCGCATTCAGTGCCGACGGCTCCTCTGCACAGCCCACGGCCCGCACCATCCTGCTCATGGTGGCGCTCGGGTACTGGCTGGCGGGCGTTCACCTCGTCCCCGCGCTCAAGTGGATGGGCGTGCTCGCCGCGGCGACATACGTGGCGCTCGCCTTTCTGGAGGGTTTCCCCTACCCGTGGACCGCGGCAGCGATCGCCATCGCCGCCGGACTCGTGGTCGCGAGCTTCGCCGGCGGGACGGCCGGTGCCGAGAGGTAGTCGACCGCGAGCCGCCGAAGTCCGGGAGCCCCTCTCCCGGATCGATCGTCTTCTCGAGCACCGCGTGCGCCTGGCGATCGCGGTGCTCCTCTCGCGCTGGGATCGGCTGTCGTTCTCGCGCCTCCGGGAGCTGACCGGAGAGACCGACGGCAGCCTCGGCGCGCACATGCGGCGCATGGAAGAGGTGGGCTACGTATCGGTCGACAAGGAATTCCGCGACCGCAAGCCGGTCACGTGGTACGCGCTCGCGCCCACCGGCCGCCGGGCGCTCGACGCGCATCTTCGCGCGCTGGAGGATCTGATCGGCCCCGGTTAGGCGTGAAGTGGCTCGCAGCACCGACCACACTAGGTTGCTCGGCCATGCACGAGCCGCATCGTCAGTCCTGGACGCTGCCCGACACGTTCACGCTCGAGTCCGGTCGAACCATCGAGCATCCGGTGACCGCGTACGAGAGCTGGGGTGCGCCGCGCGGCGACAACGCGGTGCTCCTCACCACGGGCCTGTCCCCAAGCGCCCACGCTGCGCGGCACGACCCCGGGGACGAGCCGGGCTGGTGGGAAGAGATGCTGGGCCCCGGCAAGCCGATCGACACCGACCGCTGGTTCGTCGTCTGCTGCAACGTGCTCGGCGGCTGCCACGGCTCGACCGGACCGTCCTCGAAGAATCC
>DASSBK010000203.1:0-3174 GCA_035698825.1 Gemmatimonadota bacterium | reverse complement strand
TGACGAGCGAGCCCTCCTTGAGATACTCGACCTCGCTTCCCTTTAGGTAGCGGACGCCGGTGTCGACGTAGAGACGCGAGCGCGTGAGCCTGCCCTCGGGATCACGGGCGGCCTGCTCGGGATCGGGCGTGCTCTCCCACACGCGGAAGCGAAGGCCGCCGCCGCCGCCCCACACCCAGGTTCCGTCGCTCTGGTTCGTGTCGCTCAGGATGACCTCATCGGTGCGCGTGTCCTGGAGCGATGTCGTGGTGTAGAAGAACCCGCCGCCGGTGGTCGCCTGGAGGTAGGGTTGGAAGCGGCCCGGTACGCGCACCTCGAAGAGGCCCAGCACGAACGCCGTGTTGTTGCTCGTCTCGACGTCGACGGTTATGTCCGGGATCGTGTTCGAAAGCGGCGCGCGGCGGGAGGTGCTGCCGTAGCCGAGGAACGAGCCCGAGAGGCCGATACCCACCACGCGATTCGCCGTGATCGATCGAACGTAGGTGCCGGTGAACCCGAAGCCCGTGTCCGTATTGTCGTCGAACTCCCCGCGTGGGGTGGAGATGACGAGCGCCGCCGAGGCCTGGTTGGGTCCCTCGGGCTGGGCGAGCGCCACGGTGGGTACGCAGAGGAGGGCGAGGGCCACGCCGAGTCGGAACATGCCGGTGATACTCGGAAGCGAGTCGCAGGTTCCGCGGGGCGGGCCACCGGATAGGCTCTTAGTTTTTCGCCCGGATTCCAGCCGGAAGGCGGTCGCATGATCGGCATCGTGGGAGGGGGCCTGACGGGCCTCACCCTGGCGTACGAGCTCGGAAAGCGGGGAATCGATCACACGGTCCTGGAGGCGGCGGACAGGCCCGGGGGCGTGATCCGGAGCGCGCGGATCGAGGGGCGCGTCCTGGATTTCGGACCGCAGCGGGGGCGCATGACGCCGCGGGTCGCGGACCTGATCGCCGCCCTGCGGATCGAGCGGGAGGTGGTCTACGCCTCGGACGGCCTTCCCCTGTTCGTCTATGCGGACGGGGCGCTCCGCGAAGCGGCCTTCTCCGTGGAGGGGCTGCTCCGCGGGGGGCTCCTGTCCTGGAGAGGAAAGCTGCGGCTCCTCGCCGAGCCGCTGACCGCTTCGCCGCGAACGGAGGAGGACGTGGCGACGCTCTTCCGTCGCAAGCTGGGCCGCGAGGCGTACGAGCGGCTGGCGGGGCCGCTGTACGGGGGGCTGTACGGCTCCGATCCCGCCGACATGCTCGTCGGCCTGTCGTTGGCCCCCCTCCTGCGGGAGCTGGGAGTGGGGCGAAGCTTCCTTCTCTCCCTCGCTCGGCGCCGGGCCTCCGCCGCGCCTGCCGCCGCGTTCTCGTTCGGGGAGGGCATGCAGCGCCTCCCCGAGGCGCTCCATGCCCGTTGCAGGGAGAACGTCCGGCTGGGGAGCCGCGTCCTGGGACTCATGCGACGCTCCGGGGGATGGGTCCTGGAGATGGAGAAGGGCACGCTGGACGCTGAAACCGTCGTTCTGACCTGCGATTCGGGGGCCGCCGCGCTCCTCCTGGAACGCATCGATCCGGAATCGGCGGCGCGGCTCCGCCGGCTCGCCTGCAACGACCTTGCCGTCGTTCCCCTCTTTGCCCCGGACGCGCGGCTTCGGGGACTGGGCTACCAGGTCGCGCTCGGCGAGAATCTGGCCACGCGCGGGGTGACGTGGAACGACAGTCTCTTCGGGGGCCGGGAAGGCGTGTTCACGGCCTTCCTGGGTGGGGCCACGCAGCGAGCGGCGCTCGACGAGCCCGACGACCGCGTGGGGGAGACCGCGGTCAGCGAGTTCCGGCGCGTGACCGGCCACGATGCCGAGGTCCTCGCGGTCGCCCGGACGGTCATGCCCGCCTGGGACGTCTCGTGGCGCGCGCTCGAGGGGTTCCAGCCACCGCAAGGGATCCGGGTGGCCGCGAACTGGCGCCGCCGGCCGGGAATCCCGGGCCGGCTGGCGGAGGCGGCGGCCTTAGCCGACGAACTGGCGAGAGGGTATGTTTCTTCCATGGAAGGGACTGGCGCATGATGCAGAGGATCGGCCGCCTGGCGCCGTCGCTGGCGCTCGTCGCGTTCGTCGCCTGCGGGAACCGCGGAGAGGAAGCCCAGGTCCCGCCACCCGTGATCACCGCCTCGGCGGACACGACGTGGGTCAACTACGACGGCGTGGAGCTTCCCGAGGAAGTCGAGAAGGTGGATCCGCGGATCATCGAGGCCTACGTCTTCGCGGCCAAGCACCCCGAAGTGCTCCACTACATACCGTGCTATTGCGGCTGCGAGAGACCGGAGTTCCACCACGAATCCAACTACGACTGCTTCATCGACGGCATCGACGACAGCGGCGAGGTCCCTCGCGTCTCCCCGGACGCGATGGGCTTCTCCTGAGGAATCTGCATCGACGTCGCCCGGGAGGCGAAGAAGCAGTTCGACGCAGGCATTCCGCTCCCGGCGATCCGGGACACCGTGGTAGCCAAGTACAGCCAGGGTCATCCCGGGACGCCCACCCCTCGACCGCCGGAATCCGCCGAGGAATCCGAGCCGGGACGCTAGCCGCGATCGTCAGGCTCTACTTCGCAGGGCTCCATCTCATCGGCGTGATCACGCGACTCGTGCGCATGGTGTACATCGGCTCCTGGCTGGGACTCCTGACGCGGACGCAGCTGCACGCAATCGGTGAGAGGAGATACAGCCGCGATCAACGGTATCGGTCCGACGAGTACAACAAAACGGGTCTGTGGGCCTGGGAGAAGGACGTGCTCGACCGAGACTTCGTCGGATGCAGGCACGTTCTCCTCGCGGCCGCGGGCGGAGGTCGCGAGGTAATCGCATTGAGGCGACGGGGAATCGAGGTCGAGGGGTTCGAATCCGATCCGGAGCTGGTTCGCTTTGCCAATCAGCTGCTGGAGAGAGAGGGAATGACTCCCGACATCCACCTGGTTCCCTGGGACGGCACCCCGGACGGTGAGGGAAATCGTGACGGAGCCATCGTCGGATGGGGAGCGTACATGCACATCCGCGGTAGGGACCGAAGGGTCCTGTTCCTGCGCGGGTTGAGGAGCAGACTGACGGCAGGGTCGCCCATCCTCCTTTCCTTCAATACCCGGCGGGACGGATCACCCTATTTTCGTGGTATCGCCGCAATCGGGAACGTCGTGGCGTTCCTTCTGCGTCGGGACT
>DASSBK010000202.1:0-7298 GCA_035698825.1 Gemmatimonadota bacterium | reverse complement strand
ACGACCGTGCAGTTGCCGGCCTTGGCGCAGTCGGCGATCCCGCCGGGTCCGATGAGCCCGTCGTAGCGTTCCGCTGCGTTCATGGCGCCCGTGGGGTGGATGTTCATGAGCCGGGCCCACGTGATCGGCGCGGCGCCGATGAAGACGTCGTCCTGGTCGGAGACGACCTGCGGGCAGGCGTCCACGCAACAGCCGCACGAGATGCAGCGCGAGAGCCAGTACCCCTCCTCGCGATCATCCTCCGCCATGCGCGGGCCGGGGCCGAGGGCGTAGGTACCGTCGATCGGGATCCAGGCGTGGACCCGCCGGTAGGCGGCGAAGAGTCGGTCGCGGTTGATGACCAGGTCGCGCTTGACCGGAAACTTCTCCATGGGCTCGAGCCGGATCGGCTCGTCGAGGTCCCGGATCAGCGCGGCGCACGACTGCCGCACCCTGCCGTTCACCCGCATGGTGCAGATCCCGCACACCTCCTCGAGGCAGTTCGCCGACCATGCCACGGGCGTCGTCTTCCGCCCCTCGGCGTCCACCGGGTTCTTGCGGATCTCCATCAGGCACTCGACGACGTTCATGTTCGGATAGCGCGGGACCTCGAAGGCCTGCCAGTAGCCGTCCGAGTCGGGGGCATCCTGGCGCCGGATCATGAGGCGCACGGTGCCCTCGGCGACCTCCCGCCGGCTGCGCGTGCCCGGCGCGGGTATCTCGATGTCCATGTCGGTGCGGGCCGCTTCGGCCAAGATGCCTCCTAGCGAATGTCCTTCTTGTACTGTCTGGGTCTCGGTTTCACCAGCGACACGTCCACCGGCTCGTACGACAGCCGCGGCCCGTCCGGCGTCCATTCAGCGATCGTCGTCTTGAGCCAGTTCTGGTCGTCGCGATCGGGGTAGTCCGGGCGCAGATGTACGCCCCGGCTTTCCTTCCTCTCGATCGCCCCACGCACCATCACCCTGGCCAGTTCCAGCATGTCCCACAGCTGGCGCGTGAAGACCACCGACTGGTTCAGCCACTCGCCCGTATCCGGCAGCGCGACGTCCTTCCACCGCTCCATGAGTTCTCCGATTTTCGCGTCCGTCTGCCGCAACTTTTCCTCGTCGCGGATCACGGTGCAGTAGCGGGTCATCCAGTCGCCGAGCTCCGCGTGGAGCGCGTACGGGTTCTCGCGTCCGGCGGTCATCGCGTACACGGCGCCCAGACGCGCCTCCTGCTCCGCGACCGCGGATTCGAACATCGACTCCGGCGCGTCCTCGGCGAGGGTGTCGAGTCCCTCCGCGTAGGCCATCATCTTCGGACCGCCCTTCATGCCGTCGAACGTGCACGAGACCAGCGCGTTGGCTCCCAGGCGGTTCGCGCCGTGATACTCGTAGTTCGCCTCGCCTCCCGAGAACACACCCGGGATCGAGGTCATCAGATCGTAGTCGACCCACATGCCGCCCATGGAGTAGTGAACCGCCGGGAAGACCTTCATGGGAACCTTGCGGGGATCCTCGCCCATGAACTTCTCGTAGATCTCGAGCACGCCCCCGAGCTTTACGTCCAGCTCGTGCGGGTCCTTGTGGGTGACGTCCAGGTACACGGCCTCCTGGCCGTCGACGCCGAGCTCCATGTCGTACACGACCTTGTAGATCGCCTGGGCCGCGATGTCGCGCGGGACGAGGTTCCCGTACGCCGGATACCACTCCTCCAGGAAGTACCACCGGTCGCCGTTGCGCGGGACCCACACCCTGCCCCCCTCGCCGCGCACGCTCTCGGAGATCAACCGGCGCTTGTCGCGGCCGGGGATCGCGGTGGGATGGATCTGGACGAACTCCCCGTTGGCGTACTTCGCGCCCTGCTGGTAGAGGTTCGAGCACGCCGACCCCGTATTGAGGATCGAGTTGGTGCTCTTGCCGAAGACCACGCCCGGGCCGCCGGTGGCGATCATCACGGCGTCGCCCCGGAAGGCGCGGATCTGCATCGACGCGAGATCCATGGCCACGATCCCGCGCGCCACGCCGGTCCCGTCCCGCACGGCGCGCAGGAACTCCCAGCCCTCGTGCTTCTTCACCAGGCCCGCGTCCTCGTAACGCCGGACCTGCTGGTCGAGGGCGTAGAGGAGCTGCTGGCCGGTCGTCGCTCCGGCGTACGCGGTGCGGTGGACCTTGGTGCCTCCGAACCGGCGGAAGTCCAGCAGCCCTTCGGGCGTCCTGTTGAACATCACGCCCATGCGATCGTAGAGATAGATGATCGCCGGCGCGGCTTCGGTCATCTCCTTGACCGGCGGCTGGTTCGCCAGGAAGTCGCCGCCGTACACGGTGTCGTCCAGGTGGATGGCCGGGGAATCGCCCTCCCCCTTGGTGTTGACCGCCCCGTTGATCCCCCCCTGCGCGCAGACGGAATGGCTGCGGCTCACCCGCACGAGGCTGAAGAGATCCACCGCGTGTCCCTGTTCGGCGATCCGGATCGTCGTCATGAGGCCCGCGAGCCCGCCCCCGACGACGATGTGCCGCGGACGCGAGCTCATCGAAGGAACGCCCCGAGGGTGGCCAGGGAAAGGACCAGGACCAGGACTCCGAACACCGCGCAGACGAGAGTGGCGCGCCGGCGCGCACGGTCGCCCACGACGGCGCCCCAGGTGAGCAGGAAGCCTCGCAGGCCGTTGGCGAGGTGGTACGACACGGCGACCAGGCCCACGACGTAGAACGCCAGCCACCCCGGGTCGCTCAGGATGTCGGCCATCATCCGGAACTCGATCGGGCGGCCGTAGATGTAGTTGGCCAGCCGCGTCTGCCAGAAGTGCCAGCCGATGAATACCAGCGTTACGATCCCCGACCAGCGCTGGAGCCAGTAGAGCCAGTTGTTCCGGTACGCGTACTGGAAGGGATTGGGCCGGCCGGTGGCGTGGATGTAGATGCCGTACCCGGCGTGGTACAGGATGGGAAGCCAGATGAAGGGGATCTCGATCGCCAGCAGGTACGGCAGGCTCTCGAGGAACTCGGCGACCTGGTCGTAGGTCTCGGGCCCGGAAGCGGCGAACGCGTTGACGCCCAGATGGAAGAGCACATACAGGCCGATGGGGACGATGCCGCTGAGCGAATGAAGCCGGCGGAGGGCGAACTGCCGGCGGGATGATGCGGCCTCGGCGGAGTGCGTATCGGCGATGGTCAAACCGCGCCTCCTGCTCAGCTCCGGTTCCACCCCGGTCCAGCCACGGGGCTCAGAGGTCGAGCTTGGACATCGTCTCCTTGACGTCCGCCGCCGAGGCGTGGAGCGCCTTTTTCTCCTCGCCCGTCAGCTCGATCTCCACGATCTCCTTGATGCCGCCGGCGCCGAGCTTGACCGGCACGCCCACATAGACGTCCGACAGTCCGTACTCTCCCTGAAGCCAGGCGGCACACGGGAGGATCCGGTTGCGGTCGCGCAGGATCGCCTCGGCCATCTCGACCACCGCCGCCGACGGAGCGTAGTACGCGCTCCCGCTTCCCAGCAGCTCGACGATCTCTCCACCCCCCTTTCGGGTGCGATCGACCAGCGCTTCGATCCGGTCCTCGGACAACAGGTGCGGGAGCGGGATCCCGGCCACCGTCGAATACCGGGGCAGGGGGACCATCGAGTCACCGTGCCCCCCCAGGACGAAGGCGCTGACGTCGCGGACCGAGACGTCCAGCTCGAGCGCGATGAAGGATCGGAATCGCGCCGTGTCCAGCACGCCCGCCATGCCGATCACGCGCTTCCTGTCGAAGCCCGTGGTCTTCAAGGTAACGTACGACATGACGTCGAGGGGATTCGATACCACTAGGACGATCGCCTCGGGACAGCGCGATGCGATCTCCCGGGCCACGCCCTGTACGATCTCGGCGTTCTTCTTGAGGAGGTCGTCCCGGCTCATGCCCGGCTTCCGGGCCAGGCCCGCCGTGACGATGACGATGTCGGAGCCGTCGGTCAGGCCGTAGTCGGTCCCGCCGGAGAGGCGGGTGTCGTAGCCCAGCACGGGTGCGGCTTCCCAGAGGTCCAGGGCCTTGCCCTTCGGCACTCCCTCCAGGATGTCGATCAGGACCACCTCGTTGGCGATCCCGAGCTCGGCCAGACGCTGGGCGGTGGTGGCGCCGACGTGGCCGGCGCCGACTACCGTGATCTTCGCCGACACTACTCCGCTTCCAGAACGGAGATTTTCTGCCGGTCGCCCCGGCCGCGAACGAACTGCACCACGCCGTCGATCTTGGCGAACAGCGTGTCGTCCTTCCCCCGGCCGACGTTGACGCCGGGATGGAAACGCGTTCCCCGCTGCCGGACGAGAATGTGCCCGGCGCGGACGCGCTCGCCGCCGAACTTCTTGACCCCCAGCCGCTGGCCCGGAGAATCGCGGCCGTTGCGCGACGCGCCCTGTCCCTTCTTGTGTGCCATCTCGCTGCTCCTCGCTGTGTGCCGCCGCCGGCCGAGGCCGGCTAGGCGTGCTCCCGGGACACGTGCTGCTGAAGCCCGCGCTCGGTCTTGTATTCCTTGCCGCAATCGGGGCAGACGAAGAGCTCCGCATCCGCCTTCCCGGCGGTCGCGGCGGCCTTCTTCTCCGACTTCCTCGATGCGTCGAAGTCGACGCCCGTCACCTTGAGCTCGGTGAAGCCCTGACGATGGCCCTTCTTGCGGCTGTATCGCTTGCGGCGCTTGTATTTGAAGACCGTGATCTTGGGTCCGCGCCCCTGCTTGACGATCTCGGCCGACACCGATGCTCCCGCGAGGTGCGGGGCGCCGACGTGGACGGCATCGCCTCCCGCCGCATAGAGGACCCGGTCGAACGTCACCTTGTCGCCGGGCTCGCCCTTCATGGACGGGACGCGGATCGTCTGGTTCGGCGCGACGGCGAACTGCTTGCCGCCCGTTTCGATGATGGCTCGCATCTCTCTGCTCTCGAATGGATTACGGATGGATCGAAGTGAACGAAAGGATGGAAAATACCGTTCCAGCGGGCGGACTGTCAACCGGCCGCCGCGTCACTGGACCTGAGGGCAGACCTCGCAGAGCTGGGCCTCGAACAGGACGGAATCCCCCTGGAAGCGGGCCATCACGCGCTGCTTGCCCGGCGAGGCACCCAGGGTCCAGGTCGTCTCCGCGATCCCGTCCTGGTCCGTGAAGCTGTTGCGCGGATCGACCCTGCCGTCGCCTTCGAGCACTACCCACTCGACCCACAGCCGCTCGATCCCTTCCGCGTTCAGGGACGCGATCCGTGCCCTGAGCGGCTGGGGCAGTGCGGCTCCCGCAGGACCGGTCTGGTGGTCTCCGGACAGGACGGCGATCGTGAACCGCGTGGCGATCCCCGTGTCGGGCTCCTGCAGGAGATCCCCGCAGGCCCAGATCCCCGCCGCGAGGAGCAGGCCGATGGCCAGCGCGATCGATGGGAACCGGGGGCGCGCTCTCACTCGTCCTCCGCCATCGCCTCGAAGATCACCGGAGGCCCCTTCCGCGCGACCGCCTGGACCTGCTGGGTGCCCGATGACCCCAGGATCCATCTCGCTTCGGCCACCCCGTTCTCGTCGCTGAAGGTGTCGCGCGGCTCCACCTCGCCGCCGCCGGCGAGCACCGACCATTCCACCCACAGCCTCGAAGCGGGCAGGCCCTCGTCCAACACCCGGACCCGCAGGGGCTGGGCGAGCGGTTCGCCGGGGACACCCTCCTGCGCGTTTCCCGACACCCTCTCGAGCTCGACTTCCACGGGGACCGTTCCGGTATCCGGCTCCTGCAGCAGATCGCCGCATCCCGACACGAGCGCGATCAGCCAGGAAACCGCGACCACGGGAACCAGGGCGCCGAGGCGTGAACCCGTCACTCGGCGGTCGCCTCGAAGATCACGGGCTGGTTGTTCCGGATAAACGCATGGACCTGCTGGGGACCCGTCGAGGCCCCGAGGGTCCACGTCGCTTCGGCGATCCCGTCCGCGTCGCTGAAGCTGTTCCTGGGCTCGACCTTTCCCGAGCCCGAAAGCACCGCCCACTGGACCCATATTCGCGGCGCCGGCTCTTCGTCGAAGTCCAGCACCCGGACGCGCAGCGGCTGCGCGAGCGCGGCGCCGGGGGCGCCGACCTGCGCATCGCCCGACACCTCCTCGAGGCGGACGACGACTTTCCCGATCCCGGTGTCGGGCTCCTGCAGGAGATCTCCGCAGCCCGCGAGGGTGAGGACCGCGGCGATCCCGGCCGCGCGGCGCGTCCATCGCCCGGCGAACGTCGGCATGCGAAGTCCGCCGAGCCTCATGCGCTGAGATCCAGCTTCAGGGGACGCTGGCTGGGAAGCGAGACGAGGTTGAACTCGTCGCGATGCAGCAGCGGGTCGTCGCGGACCTCGACCTCCACGCCGTATTCCTTCCGCAACCGGTCGAACGTGGCCCGCTCCTCCTCGAGCAGGTGGAGAGCCACCGCGGGATGGGCCCGGATCTGCACCTTCTTTTCCTTGCCCGACAGGCCGACCCTGCGGACCTGGCGCTCGATCTTGCGCGACAGGGCATTGAACTGCAACACCCGCCCGCTGGCGGCGCATTCCTCGCAGGGCTCCGTGACCGTCTGGTACAGGCTCGGCCGACGGCGCTGGCGGGTCATCTCGATCAAGCCGAGATCGCTTACCTCGAAGGCCTTCGTCTTGGCGCGGTCCCTGCCGAGCCACGACTTCAGCTCGTGTAGGACCTTCTTGCGGTTGGCGGGAAGCTCCATGTCGATGAAGTCGCACACGATGATCCCGCCGATGTCCCTGAGGCGCAGCTGCCGCGCGATCTCTCTCGCCGCCTCGAGATTGGTCCTGAGGATCGTCGCCTCGGGATCCTTGCGCCCCGTATAGCGGCCCGTGTTCACGTCGATGGAGACGAGCGCCTCGGTCGGCTCGATGACGATCGAGCCCCCCGACGACAGGCGCACCTCGCGCTGCATGGCGAGCTCGATCTCGGGCTCGATCCCCATGGCGTCGAACAGCGGGATCCGGTCCGTGTAGAGCTTGACACGGTCCAGGAGCTCCGGTGACACGTTCTTGAGATACTTGCGGATCTGCTGGTAGAGCTGCCGATCGTCGATGACCAGGCGGTCGACCTTCTCCGAGAAGATGTCGCGAATGAGCCCGGAGGTGAGCTCTTCCTCCTGATGGAGGAGCGCGGGTGCGGTGGAGCGCTCGGCCTTGCTGCGAACCCGCTTCCAGGTCTCGGTGAGCCCTCGCACCTCGCGCTGGAACTCCTCGCGGGAGGTTTCTTCGCCGGCTGTCCGGACGATCACCCCGCCCTCCGGCGGCTTCACTTCACGCAGGATCTGCCGCAGGCGGTTGCGCTCGGCGCGGTCGTCGATCTTGCGACT
>DASSBK010000201.1:0-9650 GCA_035698825.1 Gemmatimonadota bacterium | reverse complement strand
CGTGTTCGTGCTGCTGAGCGCCGTCCGGATCCTCAAGGAATACGAGCGCGGGGTGATCTTCCGTCTCGGGCGCCTCGTGGCGTCCAAGGGGCCGGGCCTCATCCTGCTCGTCCCGATCATCGACAAGATGCAGAAGGTCGACCTGCGCGTGATCACGCACGACGTTCCACCGCAGGACGTGATCACGCGGGACAACGTGTCGGTGAAGGTCAACGCGGTAGTGTACTTCAAGGTGTTCGATCCCAACAGGGCGATCGTCGAGGTCGTGGATTATTTCAATGCGACGAGCCAGCTCGCGCAGACGACGCTGCGGTCTGTGATCGGCGAGGCCGAGCTGGACGAGCTCCTGGCCGAGCGCGACCGGATCAACGAGCGCATCCAGGTCATCCTCGACGAGGCCACGGACCCGTGGGGGATCAAGGTCTCGCGCGTCGAAGTCAAACACGTAGATCTGCCGCAGGAGATGCAGCGCGCGATCGCCCGCCAGGCGGAGGCCGAGCGCGAGCGCCGCGCGAAGGTCATCACCGCGGAGGGCGAGTTCCAGGCGGCCGAGAAGATCACTCAGGCCGCGGAGATCATCGCGCGCCATCCGCAGGCCCTCCAGCTGCGCTACCTCCAGACGCTGGTGGAGATCGCCACCGAGAACAACTCGACCACGCTGTTCCCGATCCCCATCGATCTGCTGGACGCCTTCCGTCGCTCGATCGACAGAGGGCCGGCGACGACGTCGTAGCCCCGATTCGGAAACCGAACAGGAGGACTCGCGCATGCAGTTTTCGGCAATCAAGGCCGACGTAACCCGGATCGAGACCGCCGCACTGATCGTGAACCTGTATCACGGCGTTCAGAAGCCGGGCGGAGCGACCGGGGCGTTGGATGCGGCGCTGGAGGGACAGATCTCGGAGCTGATCGCCGACGGCGAGATCACCGGGAAGCCGGGCGAGATCACGATCGTCCACACGAACGGCCGGCTGCCTGCCCGACGCATCGTCGTGGTGGGTCTCGGCAAGAAGCAGGAATGCACGCTGGAGACGGTGCGCAAGGCGATGGGAAGCGTCACCCAGCGTCTCCTGCGGCACCGGATCACGCGCTTTCACACGATCCTCCACGGCGGCGGCGATCTCGAATCGACGGGGGTCGCCACGCGCGACCTCGCGCAGGCGATCGCGGAGGCCGCGCTCCTGGCAGGCTACCGCTACGATCGCTGGAAGACGGTCGAGCCCGAGGAAGAGCCCGGCGAGCCGCGCGACCGCGAGAAGGAGGAGCTGCAGTCGATCACGATCGTCGAGTCCGACGGCAGGAAGCTGCCCTCCATCCGGGCCGGCCTCGGCCGGGGAGGCCTCCTCGCGGACGCGGTGAACTGGACGCGCGACCTCGGGAACGGGCCTCCCAACGAGATCTACCCTGCCGCGCTGGCCGAGCGCGCCCGGCGGCTGGCCGAGGAGCACAAGCTGGAGATCGAGATCCTGACGCGCCGGGAGCTCGAGAAGCGCCGCATGGGCGGGATCCTCGGCGTAGGCCAGGGTTCGGCGCACGAGCCGCGGCTGATCGTCCTTCGCTATCGCCGCGGCGGGAAGTCGGCGCCCAGCGTCATCGTGGGGAAGGCGATCACGTTCGACACCGGCGGCATCTCGATCAAGCCGTCGGCCAACATGGAGGAGATGAAGTTCGACAAGATGGGTGGCTGCGCGGTGCTGGGAATCATGCGCGCGGTCGCGCTCCTCAAGCTCAAGATCAACCTCATCGGGATCGTCCCGTCCGCCGAGAACATGCCGAGCGGCACGTCGTATCGACCGGGCGACATCCTGACCTCCTATTCGGGGAAGACGATCGAGATCATCAACACCGACGCCGAAGGGAGACTGGTCCTGGCCGATGCGCTCTCGTACGCCTGCGAGCAAGCTCCCAAGGAGATCATCGACCTCGCGACACTGACCGGAGCGTGCGTCGTGGCGCTCGGACACTACGCCTCCGGCGCGTTCGGCGACGAGCGGATCGTCGAGCGGCTCAAGCACGTGGGCGCGTTGACGGGGGACCGGGTGTGGCCGCTGCCCCTGTACGACGAGTACGGTGACGACATGAAGTCGGAGGTGGCCGATATCAAGAACTCGGGCGGCCGATGGGGCGGCGCCTCGACGGCGGCGGCGTTCCTCAAGTTCTTCGTGAAGAAGGGCGTCGCGTGGGCGCATCTGGACATCGCGGGCACCGCGTGGACGACAAAGACACAGCCCTACCATCCGGTCGGCGCGACGGGCGCGGGAGTGCGGGTGGTCACCGAGTACCTGGCCGGCCGCTGAAGCGTCAGATGGCGTACGGCGTCGCGCGGGGCCGGTGCCGATCCTGAAATCGGGAGGAGAGCGACGTGGAGCTCAGCGAGGCCCTGCGGGAGGAGAACCGGCGGCTGCGCAGGCTGCGCCTCGTCGTCGATCTCACGCTCGCGCGCCTGTATCAGGATCCCGACCTCTCGCTGCTCGAGGCGCTCCAGCTCACCGAGCGCTGCCGGGATGCGGCGCTGGCGCTGTTCCCGGGCAAGGAAACCGCGTTCGAATTGATCTACCGGCCGCGCTTCGAGCGCGTGCTGCACGCCCGCTGGCCCCATGACATGCCCGACGAGATGGGCGAGTCCTTCGTCCTCGGCGAGCCGGGGAAGAGATCCCGGTGAGCCGCATGGGGCGCGGGGTCAGCTACGACCCCACGGGCGTCTTCCCGCCGACGATCAAGTGGCTCATGCTCGTCAACGCCGGTGTGTTCATCCTCGACATGCTCTTGCGCAGCGGCCTCGGCGTGACGCTGGTGGGGGTGCTGGGGCTCACGCCCTCCGCTGTGATCGAGAGGGGCTGGGTCTGGCAGCCCCTAACCTACATGTTTGTGCACGGCGGGTTCTTCCATCTGCTCTTCAACATGTTCGTCCTGTGGATGTTCGGCGGCGAGATCGAGCGGCTGTGGGGCTCAGGAGAGTTCCTCAGGTACTACGTCCTGTGCGGGCTCGGCGCGGCCGCCTTGTCGTTCGTGGGGTTCTACAACAGCACGGTGATCGGCGCCTCGGGCGCCGTGTTCGGAATCCTGATCGCCTTCGCGATGCTGTTCCCGGACCGGTACATCTTTCTGTGGTTCCTGATCCCCATCAAGGCGAAGTACCTGATCGGGGCGCTGGCGGGGATCGAGATCCTGACCGGCATCTCGGGCGGCCGCGACGGAGTCGCACACCTGGCGCACATCGGCGGCATGGTGGTCGGCTTCGCGTATCTGAAGTGGTGGCGCGAGAGCGATCCAGCGGGCCGGGTGATGACACGCTGGCGGCGCCGGCATCTGGAAGTCGTGCAGGGTGGCGCGACTCGCGCGCCGCGGGTCCGCGAATCGGAGATCGATCGAATCCTCGACAAGATCTCCGAGCACGGTCTCGAGAGCCTCACTCCGGACGAAGAGCGGATCCTCGATGAAGCCAGCCGCCGCCGGGACCGGGACTGACGTCCAGGCCGAGGCCCCGGAGCCGCTCGACGCCGTCTTCCGCCCCCGCTCGATCGCGGTGATCGGGGCGTCCCGGCGCCGGGGCTCGATCGGTCACGAGATTCTGCACAACATCGTCGAGCACGACTTCCAGGGCGTCGTCTTCCCCGTCCATCCGACGGCGGAGGTCATCCACTCGATCAAAGCGTACCCCTCGGTCCTGGAGATCCCCGACCCCGTCGACCTGGCCGTCGTGGTCGTTCCCTATCGCCACGTGCTGCAGGTCGCCGAGGAGTGCGGGCGGAAGGGGGTGCGCGGCCTGGTCGTGATCACGGCCGGTTTCCGCGAGGTGGGGGGCGAGGGGATCGCGCGCGAGGAGGCGCTGCTGGAGATCGTTCGCCGTTACGGCATGCAGCTCGTGGGCCCCAACTGCATGGGCGTGATCAACACCGAGCCCGACGTCTCGATGAACGCGACCTTCGCCCCCACGTTTCCGCCGCCGGGGCCGATCGGGTTCATGTCGCAATCCGGGGCGCTGGGTGTGACGATCCTCGACCACGCGCGCGAGCTCGGGCTGGGCGTGTCGATGTTTGTGTCGGTGGGCAACAAGGCCGACGTTTCGGGGAACAAGATGATTGACTACTGGAGCCGGGACGCACGGACGCGCCTGATCGTCATGTACAACGAATCGTTCGGGGATCCCCGGCGCTTCACGCGCCTGGCGCGGCGCGTGACCAAGGAGAAGCCGATCCTCGCGGTCAAAGCGGGCCGCACGCGAACGGGGGCGAAGGCGGCCTCCAGCCACACCGGCGCGCTGGCGGGCATGGACGTGGCGGTCGACGCCCTGTTCGAGCAGTGCGGGGTCATCCGCGCCACCACGCTGGAAGAGCTCTTCGACTTCGCCATGGCGTTCTCCAACCAGCCGGTGCCGCGCGGCGACCGGGTCGCCATCATCACCAACGCGGGCGGCCCCGGCATCCTGACCGCCGACGCGTGCGAGTCGCTGGGGCTCGAGATCGCCCCCCTGACCGACGATACGCGCGACCGGCTGCGGGCCGAGGTCCCCGAGGAGGCCAGCGTCCAGAACCCCGTCGATCTGATCGCGAGCGCGGACGCCGCGACCTACCGCGTCGCGCTCGACATCGTCCTCCAGGACCCCAACATCGACGCGGCGATCGCCATTTTCGTGCCGCCCGTCCAGGTGGACGCCGGGGAGGTGGCGGCCGGGATCGCCGAGACAGTGGGGCGGCACGACAAGACCGTGCTCGGCTGTCTGATGGGGAAGAAGGGCGTGCAGGTCGGGGTGACGGAGCTCAAGCGTCACAGCATACCGGCGTTCATGTTCCCCGAGTCCGCGGCGCGAGCGCTGGCGGCCATGTGCCGCTACCGTCGCTGGCGCGAGCGGCCGCTGGGGGAGCCGGTGCGGTTCGAGGTCGATTCCGAGCGCGCGGCGGAAGCCATCGCCTCGGCGCGCCAGGACGACCGCGAGCAGCTGTCGCTGGCCGAAGTCGAGCAAGTGCTGGGCGCTTACGGGATCCCGCTGGCCGGCAGCCGGTTCGCGGCCACAGCCGATGCCGCGGTCGCCGCCGCCGAGGAGCTCGGCTGGCCGGTGGCGCTCAAGGTCGAGTCGGCGGCGATCGTCCACAAGACCGACGTGGGTGGCGTCCGGCTCGGCATCGAGGATCCGGACGAGCTGCGCGCCGCGTTCGCGGCAATCGAATCGGCGGTGGGAGCCGGGCGCATGGAAGGCGTCCGCGTGCAGCGCATGGTCGAGGGCGGGCGCGAGACCGTGATCGGCATGACGAACGACCGCCTGTTCGGGCCGCTCGTCATGTTCGGGCTGGGAGGCATCCACGTCGAGGTGCTGGGTGACGTCGCGTTCCGGATCGCGCCCGTCTCGGCGGTCGACGCCTCCGAGATGGTGCGCTCGCTTCGCGGACACGCGCTGCTGGCCGGCGTGCGCGGCGAGCGTGCCGTGGCGTTCGACGCGCTGGAGGAGGCGATCCTGAGGGTGAGCCAGCTCGTGCTCGAGTTCCCGGAGATCGCGGAGATGGACATCAACCCGTTCCTCGCGTTTCCCGAGCGGGATCGCTGCGTCGCGGTCGACGGCAGAATCCGGCTGCAGCCCCCGGACTCGCCTGACGATGGCGCGAGGCGCCCCGAATGACGGCGATCACGCTGACCACCGACTTCGGAACCGCGGACGGATACGTCGGCTCGATGAAGGGAGTCATCGCCGCGATCGAGCCGGGGGCGACGATCCACGACCTGACCCACCAGATCCCCGCGCAGGAAGTGACCGCCGCGGCGTACGCCCTCTACCGGGCGGTTCCCTACTGGCCTCCGGGCACCGTCCACTGCGTGGTGATCGATCCCGGGGTCGGATCGCCGCGCCGGGCGATCGCCGCGCGCGCCGAGCGCGACCAGTACCTGGTCGGCCCGGACAGTGGGGTCTTCACGCTCTTCTGCCCGCCTTTCAGCGACAGCGAGCCCGAGGCCGTCGAGCTGACCGACACGCGGTGGTGGCGCGACCCGGCGGCCACGAGCTCGACCTTCCACGGACGCGACATCTTCGCGCCCGTGGCGGCCCATCTCGCGCGCATGCTCCAGGAGGGCTCGGCGGACCTGTCGGCATTCGGCCCCCCCGCCCGCGATCTCCGATGCTTCGACTTCCCGACGCCGGTCGAGGAGCGGGACGGCGGATACCGTGGCGAGGTCCTCCACGTCGACCACTTCGGCAACGCCGTCACGAACCTCCCGGAGCGCTGGGTGGCGCACGCTGGGGGGACCGCGGTGGTCGAGGCGGGCGGCAAGTCGATGCCCGTGGTACGGACGTACAGCGACGTGGCCGTCGGCGAGCTCTGCGCGGTAGTCGGATCCGCCGGATGGCTGGAGGTCGCCTGCCGCGACGACTCCGCCGCCTCGCGACTCGGCCTCGCGCCCGGACAGCCGGTCGTCCTCAAGGCCGCGCCGCGCGTCCCGTGAAGGTCGACTGGGAGCGAATCCGGCGCGAGGTCGTCTTCGAGGGACGCGTCGTCGACGTCTTCCGGGACACGGTCCGGACGCGCCGGGACGGGGTCGAGCGCGAGGCCGTGTACGACCTGGTGCACCATCCGGGAGCCGCCGCCGTCGTTCCCCTCCACGAGGACGGAACGGTGATCCTCCTCCACCAGTTCCGCTACGCGCTCGGTCGCGAGATCTGGGAGATCCCCGCGGGGACGATCGAGGAGGGCGAGCCGTTCCTCGCCTGCGCGCACCGCGAGCTGGAGGAGGAGACCGGGTATCGCGCGGCGCGTTGGACCGAGCTCGCCGCCTTCTACGCCTCGCCGGGCTTCTGCGACGAGGAGCTGCGCGTGTTCCTGGCCGAGGACCTGTCGGAGGGAAGCGGGGGCACCGAACCCGACGAGCATCTGGAGACGGTCCGGATCCCGCTGACCGAGGCGCTCGACTGGATCGAGTCGGGCAGGATCGTCGACGCCAAGTCGATCGTGGGACTCCTCAGCGCCCGCGAGCGGCTCGCAGCGGAGGGGCGCTGGCCCTCGGCGCCGGACGGGCCCGGCCGGCCGCAGGCGCCGGCGTGACGCGGGTCGAAGAGGCCCGGGACGTCGTCGTCGTCCTCGTCGCCTGTCCGGACGAGGAAACGGCGCTGTCGATCGCTCGCGCCCTCGTCGAGGAGCGGCTGGCGGCCTGCGTGAGCGCCACCGCGGACGTCCGCTCGGTCTACCGCTGGCGCGGCGGCCTCGAGGAGGCGCGCGAGCGGCTCCTGGTGGTCAAGGCGCGGGCCGACCGGCTGGACGCGGTCGCGGCGCGCGTCGTCGAGCTCCATCCCTACGAGGTGCCGGAGCTCCTGGCGCTGCCGGTTGCCCACGGGCTCGGCCCCTACCTCGAGTGGCTCCGCGCCGACGGCGGTTGAGGATAGGCGGGGGTCGGCGTACCTTCCGGTCGGCTTCCATCCAGGAAACGGAAACTCCCCCATGCGCAGGATCGCGGTCGTCAACCACAAGGGCGGGACCGGGAAGACCACGACCGCCGTGCATCTTGCCGCCGGCCTCGCCACGGCAGGACGATCCGTGCTGCTCGCCGATCTCGATCCTCAGGGCAACGTGGGCGCCTGGTTCGGCCTCGATCCCGACGAGTGCAGCATGGCGGAGATGGCCCAGGGGCGGATCACCGCCGCCGAGGCCCTGATCGAAGTGCGCGAGAACCTCGACGTGATCGCCAGCGACTGGCGACTCGCCGAAGCGGAAGAGCTCCTCGTGACGAGCCGCGAGCGCGAGAAGTGGCTCTCCAACCGTCTCAAGAGTCTCAAGGGATACGAGTTCGCGATCGTCGACTGCGCGCCGTCGATGAGCATCCTGACGACGAGCGGGCTCGCGTTCGCCGAGGAGGTCGTGATCCCGATCTCGATGGAGTACCTCGCATTGATCGGCGTCAAGCAGCTCGTCGAGAACATCCTGCGCATGACGTCGAAGAACGGGAAGGCGGTGCAGATCACCGCTGTCGTTCCGACGTTCTACCAGAACAACCTCAGGAAGAGCCGCGAGATCCTGCTCGCGCTCGAGCGGCATTTCGGACGCGCGCTCGCGGACCCGATCCGCGTCAACGTGCGCCTCTCGGAGGCGCCGAGCCACGGCCAGACGGTGTTCGAGTACTCGCCACACTCGCGTGGGGCGCAGGACTACCGGCGGCTGGTCAGGCGGTTCGCAAGTGTCTGAGCCGAAGCGGAAGGCCCGCAGGAAGGAGCTGAGCGCGGTCGGCGCCGACCCGCTGGACGCACTGGACGGCGAGCGTCTGGCCGGCCTGCTCGGCCAGCGCGCCGAGCGCCCGAACGGGGCCTCGCCACCGCCCGAAGGGCCGCGCGCGTTGCGCCGGACCCGGACGCGGCGCGAGGCGGCCGCGCGCAAGGCGGAGGAGCTTCAGCTGGAGTTCGAGGCGCCTCCCCGGCCGGAGCCCAAGGTGGCAAGGGCCGCGCGTCCGGCGCGGGCGGCCTCGAAGCCGGAGGCGGCTTCCCATTCGCTGCGGCCGAAGCGCTACGATCCGAAACTGGCCAAGGCCGCCGCGAATGAGACGGCGACGGAGGGGCCTTCCGCCGCGCCGGGGCCCGCTATGGAGCCGCAAGTCGCGCGGCCGGCCGAGGCGCCGATAGATCCGCCGACCGAGGCGCCGGTCGAAGTGCCCGCCGCGGCTCCGGTCGAGCGTGCGTGGGAGCCGCCGTGGGAGGACGAGGCCCAGCCGGCCCCGTCGCTCGAGCCCGATCCCGACGATCCCGACGCCGTCGTTTCCGCCGCGCGCGCGCTCATCACGAAGGGACGTTCGGCGCAGGCGGTCGCGCTCCTCGGACGGGCGCTCGCGGGTCGCGCGCGATCGTCCGTCGTGGCTGTCGAGCTCGGCCGCATCCATTCGCACGCCGGCGCCTTCGCCGAGGCGGAGGACGCTCTGCAGCAGGCCGTCCGCCTCGACCCCGAGAGCGCCGACGCCCACCTCGAGATGGGGATCCTCCATAGCAAGAAGGGGCTGTACTCGAATGCCGTTCGCGAGCTCGAGGAGGCCCTGGTCCTCGAGTGCGATCCCGTGCGCGGCAGCTATTACCTCGGGATCTGCCTCAATCAACTCGACCGGATCGAGGACGCCGAGCGTGCGTTCCATCAAGCGGTCGCCGCCGATCCGCTCTTCGACCGCGCGTGGTACCAGCTGGGGATCGTCTGGGACAGGAAGGGCGACGTGGACCGGGCGCGTGAGATGTACCAGCGCGCGCGGCAGGTGGCGGCGAGGCCGCGTGGCTGAGAAGCAGCACGGGTTCGCCACCCGCGCGATCCACGCCGGCCAGGAGCCCGACCCGGTCACCGGCGCCGTCATGCCGCCGATCTACCAGACTTCGACCTACGTGCAGCAGGCGGTGGGGCAGCACAAGGGGTACGAGTACGCGCGCACCCACAACCGGACGCGCGCCGCGCTCGAAGCCTGCGTCGCGTCGCTCGAAGGCGTCGAGCACGGCATCGCGTTCGCCTCCGGAACGGCCGCGATCCACGCGATCCTCACGTTGCTGCAGGCGGGCGACGAGGTCGTGGCGGGAGAGAACCTGTACGGCGGGACGCACCGGCTGTTCGACCAGGTGCTTTCGCGCTTCGGCCTGAAATTCCGCTACGTCGACACGCGCGATTCCGCGGAGGTTTCAGCCGCGATCGGTCCCGCGACCCGCATGC
>DASSBK010000200.1:0-30880 GCA_035698825.1 Gemmatimonadota bacterium | reverse complement strand
CGGGACGTGGATGTCGAAGATGGAATATCCCACGAACGCCATCACCCTCTCCGTTCACGCGCCCGAGTTGATCTTGGGATCAGCCAAGTGACGCGTCAGGGTGGCCCAGATGCAAGGCGGGCGACGAGGGGATTCCGAGGCGTACGACTGTACGCCGCAGGAAGAACGAGGAGCCCAACGCCGCAGATGGGCCGCCCTCACGCGTCACGCGTCACGCCAGAGTGCGTTGGACTTCTTCGATCTTATATGCTTCGATCACGTCCCCCACCTTCACGTCGTTGAACCCCTCCACGTTGATCCCGCACTCGTATCCCTCGCGCACCTCACGAACATCGTCCTTGAACCGCTTCAGCGATCCGATCACGCCCTCGTACACCTCGACACCGTCGCGCACCACCCGCACGCGCGCCGTGCGCGGAATCGTGCCGTCGGAGACGAAGCAGCCCGCGATCGTGCCGACCTTGGGGATCTTGAACGTCTCGCGCACCTCGGCGGAGCCCAGGACGACCTCGCGCTTCTCGGGGGCCAGCAGACCCTCCATCGCCAGCCGCACGTCGTCGACGACCTCGTAGATGACACGATAGACGCGAATGTCCACGCCCTCGCGCTCCGCGGCGGCACGCGCCCGCGCGTCCGGTCGCACGTGGAAGCCGATGATGATGGCGTCGGACGCGGCGGCCAGCAGCACGTCGTTCTCGGTGATCGCCCCCACGCCGCGATGGATGACGGCGACCTTGACTTCCTCGGTGGAGAGCTTGGTGAGCTCGTCGGCGAGGGCCTCCACCGAGCCGCCGACGTCGCCCTTGAGGATCACGTTGAGCCGCGATATCTCGCCGGCCTGGACCTGGGCGTAGAGCTCCTCGAGCGTGGTCGGCTCCTTGGTGCGCCGGAACCCCTGCTCCCGCTGGAGACGCTGCCTGCGCTGCGCGATGTCCCGCACCTCCCCGTCGCCCCCCAACACCGCGAAGCCGTCGCCCGCCTCCGGCACCCCGCTGAAGCCGAGCACGCGCACGGGCTGGGACGGGCCCGCCTCCTGCACGTTGTTCCCGCGCTCGTCGAGGAGCGCGCGCACGCGCCCGTCGAACAGGCCGCAGATGAACGCGTCGCCGATCTTGAGCGTTCCCGCGGTGACCAGCACGGTGGCGACCGGCCCCTTGCCCTTGTCGAGCTCGGACTCGATCACGACGCCGCGCGCGCTGCGATCCGGGTTCGCGCGCACGTCCAGCACGTCGGCCTGGAGCATCACCTTCTCGAGGAGGTCGTCGATACCGGCGCCCGTCTTGGCGCTCACCTCCGCGAACAGGACGTCCCCGCCGAACTCCTCGATGACGACCTTGTGCTGCATGAGCTCCTGCTTCACGCGCTCGGGGCGCGCATCGGGCAGGTCGATCTTGTTGACCGCAACCACCACCGGCACACCCGCCGCCCGCGCGTGATCGATCGCCTCGATCGTCTGAGGCATCACGCCGTCGTCGGCCGCCACGACGAGGATCACGATGTCGGTGGCCTGCGCCCCGCGAGCGCGCATGGCGGTGAATGCCTGATGGCCCGGCGTGTCCAGGAACGTCACCGAGCGCTCGTCGTCCAGCTCGACCTCGTAGGCGCCGATGTGCTGCGTGATGCCGCCCGATTCGCCGGCGATCACGTTGGTCTGGCGGATGAAGTCGAGGAGTGACGTCTTGCCGTGGTCGACGTGGCCCATGACGGTCACGACCGGGGGCCGGGGAACCAGGTTCTCCTCGGCGACCTCCTCCTCCTCGGGCTCGTCGAGCACGAACGCGTCCTGCCGCTGCGCCGTGTAACCGAACTCCTCGCAGATGAGGCTGATGGTGTCGAAGTCCAGGCGCTGGTTCACGGTGACCATCAAGCCGAGCTCCATACAGGCCTGGATGATCTTCGTGGCCGGGACCTCGATCAGGTCCGCCAGCTCGCCCACCGACACGAACTCCGTCACGCGGATCAGGTTTTCGGGCTCGGCGACCTCGACCTGCTCGTCGGTATCCTCCTTGCGGACACGCTTGCGCCGGCGCGGAGACTTCCCCTCCATCTTGGCCAGCGTCTTCTTGATGTTCGCTTCGACGGCAGCCTGATCCACGCGCCGCCGGCGACGGCGTCGACGCCGGCGTCCGGGATGCTCGTCCCCGTCCACCTCCGCGGGCTCCTCCACCACGACAGTCGGTTCCGCGACGATCTCCGGCTCGACTTCGGGGGGCTTCGCCTTCGCCTTCTCGACGCGACGCGCCCGCTTGGCTTCCTCCAGCTTCTTCTTCTTCTCCTCCTCGGCGTGTTTGACCGCTTCCTTTTCCTGGTCGAACTTGCCGCGGATGCGCTGGACGGTCTCCTCGTCGATCGAGGACATGTGGTTCTTCACCGGGACGTCCATCTCCCGCAGGAGATTGACCATCGCCTCGCTCGACACGTTGAACTGACGTGCCACCTCGTAAACGCGGATCTTCGCCACTAGCCTCGTTCCCCTCCTCGTCGTTCTTTTTCGTTGGACACCGCCGCCGCGAGGATCTGCGATACGCCGGCCGCGATGTTCAGATCCGTCACCGACAGCACCGCCACGGCGGGCTTGCCGGCCAGATCCCCCAGCTCGTCCTTCGTCCAACCCGCATAGATACTCACGCCGGCGGCCCCCCAGCGTTCGAGCAGCGTCTCTTCGCGGCGCTCCGAGAGATCGTCCGCGATCCAGATCGCCTTGGCGCGGCCGTCACGCACGCATTGTTTCGTCAATGCGATCCCGACGACGATCCGCCCCGCTCTGCGCGCCTGCCTGAGAAGGCCCGCGACGCGAGGCTTGAGCGCTTCCGGGACCCGCTCAGCCCGCGCTCTGCTCGTCCTCGTCGCCTTCCTGCCGCGCGGCCTCGCCGGCGGGGTTCCCTTCCGGTTCGCCCTCGGCGGCCGGCTCTCCCTCCGAGGAGCTCTCCACGTACTTTCCGGTCTCCTCGTCCCATTCCTCGTCGACCTCGACGGTCAGCTCGTCGATCATGCGCATCAGCACGTCGGCCGTCGTGTCGTCGATCCCCGCGATGCCCACCAGGTCCTCGCGCTCCAGGTTGATGATGTCCTCGAACGTGCGATACCCGGACGCCGCGAGGGCGACCACGGCTTCGGGGGTCACGCCGGGGACCTGGTTCAGGGGGAAGTCCTCGCCGCCGGCGGCGGCATCGGCCATCGCCTCCTTGCCGGCCGCTTCCGCGGGCTCCGGCTTGCGGCCGAACAGGATCTCCTCCTCCTTGGCGAGATACTCCTGCTTGCTGACGAGGTCGATCTTGTATCCGGTCAGCTTGGACGCGAGCCGCACGTTCTGCCCCGACCGTCCGATCGCCAGCGACAGCTGATCCTCGGCGCAGACGACGGTCGCGCGCCGCTCGGCGGAACGCTCGGCGGCCTCCTCGGGCTGTGCCGCTTCGGCGGCCTCGTTCTCGGGCTTGCCGTCGGCCGCCTCGGCCTCGATCGGCTGCTCTTCGGCTTCCAGCGCCCCGCTCTCCTTGATGGCCTCGCGGCGGGCGCGCGCCGCCTTCGATGCCTCCAGGGCGGCAGCGGTCTCCTCGGGGCTGGCCGGCTGGAAGGGCGCCGGCGCGGCCGTCGGCCCGCGGAACCGGGGCTTGGTCTGGAACGGCGAGCCCCGCAGCTCGGAGAACAGCCCGCCGTCGTCGACTTCCCCCCGCTCGTGCAGGATGATCTTGTACACGTCGGCGGGAGAGAGCGCCTGCGCGATGAACTGACGCGAATCGTCCGTCCAGGGGACGATGTCGATCCGCTCCCCGCCCAGCTCGCTGACCACCGCCTGCACGCGGCTCCCCTTCAGTCCCACGCAGGCCCCGACGGGATCCACGTGCGGGTCGCGCGACCACACGGCGATCTTCGAGCGGCTGCCCGGCTCGCGCGCGATGGCGCGGATCTCGACGATGCCCTGATAGACCTCCGGAACCTCGAGCGCGAACAACGCTTTCACGAAGTCCGGGTGAGTCCGGCTGAGGATCAGCTGCGGTCCCTTGGTCGACTCCTTGATGTCCAGCAGCAGCGCGCGCACGGTCTCGCCCTGGCGCAAGTACTCGCGCCGGACCTGCTCGCGGGCCGGCATGATCGCTTCGGTCCGCCGATCGAGGAACACGAGCGCGTTGCCGCGATCGACCTGCTGCACCGTCCCGGAGACGAGCTCGCCGATGCGATCCTCGTACTCGTCGCGGATCCGATTGCGCTCCTCCTCTCGGACCTTCTGGATGATCATCTGCTTGGCGGCCTGGATCGCGTTGCGGCCGAACTGCCGGAAGTCGAGCGGGATCTCGGCGATCTGACCCGGCTGAGGCTCGCCGTCGCCCCAAGGCTCGTTGACGTACGGCAGGGCCTTCGCCTGCTCGACGGTCATCTGCCGGGAGGGATCCTCGAGATGCTCCTCGTCCTCGACGATCTCCTTCAGCAGGTAGATGCTGATCTCGCCGGAGGCGGGATCGACGAGGATGTCCGCGTTCGCTTCCGCGCCGTGATTCCTGCGCACGGCGGCGAGCATGCCGGCCTTGACCAGCTCGATGACCTCGCTCTTGTCGATCGCCTTTTCGCGGGTGAGCTGCCCGAAGGCGTCAAGGATCTCCATCGCCATGTCCTCGTGACTCCTGTTCGATCGTTTCTACCATCTGACGTGGAGCCTGGCACGCGCGACCTCGTCGTCCGCGAACGTCCAGCGCTCCTGTCCGTCCCGGACGATGATCCGGAACCCCCGCTCTGCGTCCTCCACCCCTTCCAGCGTTCCCACGTACTTCTTGCGGCCCTCCCGCTTGGCGTACAGGCGCACATCGACCTCGTGGCCCACGAACCGCTCGAAGTGCTTCCGTCGCGTGAGCGGCCGCTCGATTCCCGGGCTCGATACTTCGAGCACGTACCGTTCGGGCACCATGCCCGAGCGCTCGAGCTCCGCCTCGATCAGCCGGGAGAGCCGGGCGCACTCGTCGAGGGTGATCCCCTCATCCGTGTCCACGTAGGCACGCACGACCGGACGGCCGTGCGATCCGGCGACCTCCAGGTCGACCAGCTCGGCTCCCGCCTGCTCGACGATCGGCTCGATGACGGCGATCAGGCGGCTGGGGTCAGGCATGGCTCTCGACGGCCGGAAGAAAAAAAGTGGGGATTGCGCCCCACTTCGAATCGAATATACCGCTATCCGACGCGCCGGCAAACCCCGCTAGGGACCCACCCTGGGGTATCCCGCGACGGCGAGCATCCTCCCACCGCCGCCGCGTTCACGCCGGTAGGAGTGAAGCCGCCGATCGCAGGCGGTGCAGAGGGACGAGGACGAGATCGCCTCCGGGGGGACGCCGGCCGCTTCGGCCTGGACCGTCAGCGCGGCGCGCAGATCGACGCGCGCGGCGCCGCCTTCCGTTTCCAGCCAGGCCTCCCTGCGAGCGCCCGCCGACGTGGCGTCGAGCGCTTCGACCACCTCGCTCCCCACCGGATAGCAGCAGGGCCCGATCGCCGGCCCCCACCAGGCCCGGATCTCGCCGGCGGGCACGGCGAGCGTTCGCTCCAGCGCGGCGATCGCCAGCGGAACGATCCCCCCGGCCACACCCCGCCAGCCGGCGTGGAGCAGGGCGACGGCGCCTCGGCCCGGCGCCGCGAGGAAGGCCGGCACGCAATCGGCGATCCCGACCGTCAGCAGGATTCCGGGGCGGGACGCGAGGAACCCGTCGTAGCTCGCCACCCGCACGGTCGCGGGCCATCGCCGGTCGGCTTCGGGCACGCGCACCCCGTCGGCGTGGAAGAGCCGCGTCCCATGGACCTGGGAGCCTCCCACGACGAGATCGAAGTCGGGCGCCGCCCACTCGAGCAGGGCGTGCCGCGCATCGCTGACTTCCCGGACCGTGGACTCGGTGCGCCTTCCGAAGTCGAGCTCGCTCGTGGTCACCGCAGCCACAAGCCCGGGGGCGAAGGCCGACTCCACCCGGGGAAGCCCGTCCCGGTGGAACCGCTCGCCGCGGGCCGCGGTCGAGACGCCCGGCGCGGTCACGGCGCCTCCTCCTCCCGCTTCCCGGAGCCGGCCGGCGGCACGCGCTCGGCGGCCGGCTGCTCGATGCGGACCGCCAGCTGGGGGTAGGGGATCGCGATCCCGGCCGCGTCCAGGGCCAGCTTGATCTTCTCCAGGTACTCCGACAGGATCGGACCCTCGTGGTGGGGGTTCTTGAGCCAGAGGCGCAGCTCCATGTTGACCGACGACGCCGCCAGCTCGATCACCCCGACTTCGGGCGGCGGACGCTCGCGGATCCGATCGTCCCCCTCGACGACCGCGAGGACGACCGCCCGTGCCTGGGCGATGTCGGCCTCGTAGGCGATCCCGTACGGGATCACCATCCGGAGGGAGGCCTGCATCGTGTGGTTGATGATCTTGCTGTTCACGATGTTCTGGTTGGGGATGATCACGACTTTGTTGTCCCCCGTGTGAATGCGGGTCGAGCGCAGCGTGATCTTCTTGACCTGGCCGAACTCGCCGTCGGCTTCGACGCGGTCGCCGACCCGGAACGGTCGGTCCCAGAGAATCGTCACCCCGGCGATGAAGTTCGCCAGCGTGTCCTTGGCCGCGAACCCGAGCGCCAGCCCCGCGACGCCGAGCCCGGCGATCAGGCTGGTGACATTGAACCCGAGCTGATCCAGCGCCAGGATCGTGCCGAAACCCAGGATCGTGTACTTCGCCAGCGTCTCGAGCAGGTTCCGCGCGTCGTCCTCCAGACGCGATCGCTCGAACACCGGTCGCAGGGTGGTCCGCACCAGCAGGTACACGATCACGAACGCCGCCAGGACCCCTACCGCGATCAGGGCCTGGAAGGCGAAACGGATGAGCTCTTCGCGGAACTCCCCGGCGAGCCGCCAGACGTCCTCGGTCGACCGCACCTCCGTGACCCGTTCGACCGCGCCGCCGATCCTGTCCAGAGCCGCGGTGGTGTCGGCCGCCGAGGACGGTTGCGCCGCCGGGAGGTCCGCCGCCTGCATCAGTCTGCCACGCGGTAGCGCACGATGTGCCACAGAGCCGCCGCGCCGTCCCGCCACGTGATCTTCTTCCCCTCGGCGTAGTCCCGTCCGTGGTAGGCGATGGGGGTCTCGTACACGCGGAAACGGCGCCGCGCCACCTTGGCGGTGAACTCCGGCTCGAACCCGAAGCGGTCGGACCGCAGGGTTCCGATGCCGTCCAGGACCTCGCGGCGGAACACCTTGTAGCAGGTCTCCATGTCCGTCAGGTTCAGGTTCGTCAGCATGTTCGACAGCAGCGTCAGCGTGCGGTTCCCCACGTAGTGCCAAAACAGGAGCACGCGCTGCGGACCCCCGAGGAAGCGAGAGCCGTATACCACGTCCGCCTGCCCGTCGAGGATCGGTCGCAGGAGCACGTCGTAGTCCTTGGGGTCGTACTCGAGATCCGCGTCCTGCACCAGCAGGATGCTGCCCGTGGCGGCCTCGAAGCCGCGTCGCAGCGCGGCGCCCTTGCCGCGGTTCTCGGGCTGGAACAGGATGCGGACGCGGGCGGGATCGCCGGCGGCATCCCGGACGATCGCCTCGCCCCGATCGACGGACTCCAGATACTCCCGCGATCCGTCCGTCGATGCGTCGTCCACCACGATGATCTCCTTGTCGTGCGCGGTGGCAGCGACCCGCGAGAGGATCGCCTCGATCGTTCCCGCCTCGTTGTAGACGGGGATCACCACCGACAGGAGAGGTCTCGCGTCCATCATTCAGACCTCTGAAACAGTGGTTTGAGAAGCGGCGGCGTCATCAGAGTCGTCCCCATTACCATGATCAGTATGGCGGAGAACACGTCCCGCGAGAGGATCCCGGACAACAAACCGAGTTGCGCGAAGATCAAACCCACCTCGCCGCGGGGCACCATTCCCATGCCCACCGCGAGGCGATTGATCTTGCGCCAGAACACGGCGAAGCCGGAAACGACCTTGCCCATGACAGCGATGATGAACAGAGCTCCTCCGATGAGGAGCACCCCGTGGTTCGCCGAATCGCGCGGGTCCAGGATCGTGATGTCGACGGCGGCCCCCACGGAGACGAAGAAGATCGGCGTGAACACGTCCGCCACGGGCTTGATCCGCTCCACGATCACGTCGAACTGATTCGTCCGGGACAGGATGAGCCCGGCAGCGAACGAGCCTACGATCGGCGCCAGCCCGACGCCGTCCGCGAGATAGGCCAGGAGCAGAGCGAACGCCAGGGCCACCGTCACCAGCACCCCTCGCACGCGCATCTTGTTCACGAGCTCGAACAGTGGTCGCGCCGTCAGTAGCCCGACCGCCATCGCGACGGCGAGGAAGCCGAAAGCCAGGCCAAACAGCTTCGCGATTCCAGCCGGCGCAACCTGGCCCGTCTCCGCCAGTCCCTCCACGGTGGCGAGAATGAGCAGACCCAGGACGTCGTCGATCACCGCGGCGCCGATGATGATCCGGGCCTCCGCCGTGTGGATCTTTCCGATGTCCGCCAACACCCGGGCCGTGATACCGACCGACGTCGCCGTGAGCGTGGCGCCCACGAAGATCGCGACCAGGCTCGCGCCGCCGACATAGAGGACCCAGAACAGGTACCCGAACGCGAAGGGCAGCACTACCCCGACCACGGCGACCGTGACAGCGGCCGATCCGACCCGAAACATCTCGCGCAGATCGGTCTCCAGCCCGATCTCGAACAAGAGGATCGCGACGCCGATCTCCGCCAACACGTGCACGATCGAACCGTACGGATCGCTCGGATCCACGGGCACGACGCCCAGCGCCGAGCCGCCCAGGATCATCCCGGCCACCAACTCGCCCAGCACGGCGGGCTGACCGATGCGCTCGAACAGCTCACCAGCAAGCTTCGCCGCAATCAGGACTACGAGCAGGATGTAGAAGATGTGCGCTACGTCGACGAGCTGGGCGGTCCCTTCCATGAGCTTCCCGGTTTCGAGTCGCGGGTCTCAATCCAGGAACAGGTACGGTCTCCAGCGCTTGTCGGGAATCGCCGAGTAGAATGTGATCTGGGTATACCGGTGCGGTCGCCGCGGAGGTCTCAGCAACGGCATGTTCGCCTGGTCGGGCGTGCGGCTGCCCTTGCGGTTGTTACAGCGGATGCACGCACAGACGAGGTTCGTCCAGCTGTCGCTGCCGCCGAGCGAGCGCGGCACGACGTGGTCGGTCGTCATGGGCCCCCTGCGGGTGGCGCAGTACTGGCACCGATATCCATCGCGCTTGAGCACGTTCCGACGGGTGAGCGCCACCGGCTGGCGCGGCGCGCGGATGTAGACGCTGAGCCGCACCACGGAGGGCAGCGGCACGGCGCACGAGACGGACCGGACCACCACGTCGTAGCGCTCCACGATCTCGGCCTTGCCGAGCACGACCAGCACGACGGCGCGCTGGGCGTGACACACGGTCAGCGGCTCGTAGTTCTGGTTCAGGACCAGCACTTTTTTCTGGAGCAACGGGCTCACTGGCTCCCGTATCCTTCCCGCACCTCGTACGTATAGTGCAGCGTGTCCACCCACTCCCCGAGCTTCCACGCCCCGATGTCCACGATCTCCTCCCAGGACGCGGAGATGAGAATCCCGCCGCTGAGATCGCGATGGACCTCCAGGCGAGGCGAAGTCAGGGGAACGTGGAGATCAGCCGCGGTGTCGAGCAGCGCGCGGCGCATCTCCGACTCTCCCGCGGCATCGGACAGCCGGACGGTCTGCGTCATCGCGTCCTCGAATCGCCAGGCCCGAATCTGCGGGGCCGCGTAACGCGTCGCAATGTAGACACCGCTTCCCAGCACGGCCATCCAGAGGAGCGCGCGGATCAAAACTCCTCCACGACGTGCCGCAGCAGTTCCTCGGAGATCTTGTCGATCGCGCGCTGGATGCCGTTCTCGCGCGTCTCTCCCTGCTCCTCGCTGAACTCCCCCCACTCGCGAAGCGAGGCGCTCTCCCACAGCGTCTCGTCCTTCACCTGATCCTCGAGCCGCACGTCGACGGTCAGTAGGACGCGCCGGTTGAACACGTCGGGATTCGCCGCCTGGCCCGGGTCGTAGGACAAGGCCTCTTCCTCGTAGCTCTTGATCGTCCCCACGACCAGGAGGTCCGCGTCCTCCTCGTCCCCCACCAGCTGGAGGCGGGATTCGTTGAGGAACTCCCCGATGACGCGCTCGGTGAGTTGTTGCGTGAGCTGGAACTCGCGGGTTTCGTTCTGGAACGTGGGGACGTAGACGGTATTGAGATGCGCGGGCACGGGGGAGCGGAACGAGTAGCCGCAGGCCACGACCCCGGCCAGCGCCAGGGCGGTCGGGAGTCGCCCCGGGATTCTGGCTTTGCTATGGGAGCGGTAGGAACGCCGCATCCTCGACCTCCTCGTGCTCGCGCGAGACTTCCAGCACCAGCCACCGATCGCGGGCGAAGTCGCGCACCACGACCCGCCGCGGGCTCTCCCTGCCGTCGACCGGGGCGAACTCCTCGAACTCCACACGATACGCGAGCTCGCCTCCCGTCGCCTGCCGATACTCCACCAGGCGTCCGGCCCGGACCGTGAGCGCATGCAGCGCCCCGGTCTCCCAAATGTAAAGCGTGCGGAGGTCATCGTGGGTTGCCGACGCCACGCGGTCGGACCGCTCCATCAGTCGCCGGACGTCGTAGGCGCCGAGCAGCGCCCCCAGGACCTCCGGCGTGACGAGCGCCCGCTCGCCCGTAAGCTCGGCGAAGCGCGGGTCCCCGAGAAGGCCGCGCAGAATCTCCCCCTCGCGAGGGAGGACCACCGTGAGCGTGTCTCCGAAGAGGGCGAACCGCAGGACCGGCGTCGATTGCGGCCCGAACACGTCCCCGCGGGCCGCCAGCGGTCGCGCGCGATAGGAAAGCGCGCCCTCGCCCTGAAAGCGCCGATTCCCCTCGACCAGGGTCACGTCGAAGATCCGCTTGGTGCGGTCGATGGCGTCGTGGATCGCCGTCAGCTCGGCCACCACCGGCGCCGGATCGCCGCCCGCTTCGAGCGCGCGGCCGGCCTCTGTCGTCAGCGAGGCGACGCAACCCCACGCCGTGGAGGCACCGAGCGTCGCGACGGTGGCCCATCGGCCCCCCGCCCTCACGGCCGAATCTGGGCCTGTGCCTGCTCGATCTTGTCGGCGAGCGACGGGGCTACCGATCCCCCGAGCGCGGCGGCCCGGTTGTACCACACGATCGCCTCCTTGGGACGGCCGTCCGCCAACAGCACGTCTCCGAGGAGCTCGTGGAGCGGAGCGGACTCGGGAGCCAACCGGACCCCGCTGCGGAAGACCTCCTCGGCATCCGCCCATTGCTCCTGTCCGGCGAGAGACTCCCCCAGCCCCTGCCAGGCGGGGACCGACCACAGGTCGATGCGGAGCGCCGTGCGGAACTCGTCCTCGGCTTCCGCGAAGCGGTGAACCGCCAGCAGGGCTCGCCCCGCCTCGAGGCGGAGGTCGAAGTCCTGGGGTCGTATCGATGCGGCCGCCATGAGGTGCCGGGCGGCGGAGGTCTGGTCGCCCCCCGCGCGATACATCGAGACGACGAGACCGCGGAGTCCGAGGTCGTACGGGGCGAGGGCGATCGCCTGCTCGTAGAGTTCGAGAGCGGCGGCCTTCCTTCCCGCGCGCGCCGCCGCGTTTCCCCGGAGCCGGTAGAACCGCGAGGCGGAGTCCGGCCGCTCGCCGGCCTCGGCTTCGATGCGCTCGGCCACCGGCATGAGCAGGGCCTCGACGAGCCCCGGCTCCCCGAGGGAGAGCAGGACCTCGGCCCACTCCAGGCGAGGCAGAACCGCCTCGGGGTCGAGACGCACGACGCGCTCCAGCACGACGCCGGCAAGCCGCTCGTCCCCCTGCCGCCGCGCCTCCAGCGCGAGGTGGAACAGCGCCCCGCTGTCGACGTCGGGCGAGATCGCCACGGCCTGCTGGGCGAAGACCTGCTGACGCGCCGCCGGCAGCGCGAGAAACCATGGAAGGAGGGCCGCGAAGGCCGGAAGAAACCGCTTCACGCAAGGAAGATAGGATCGCCTACCTGCGCGGCCAAGCTTGGCAGCACCGCCGGCTCCCCCGCATCTTGTGCGCCATGCGAAGGCGCATCCTCCTGCCGTGCGCGCTCCTGGCCGCGCTCGCCTTCGCCGGGTCCTGCAGCGAAGAGCTCTCCCCGCCGGAGCCCGATCGCCCCACGATCGACGAGCGGACCTTCACCGCCGCGCTGTCCGACCTGGTCGTGGCGAGAATCCAGCTCCTCCCCGACACCGCCGCCTATACGCGGCGCGCCGGAGAGATTTTGCGGGAACACGGCGTCACCGAGGACGAGCTTCGGACCTACGTCGAAGTCCACGGGCAGAACGACGACCGGATGACGCGGGTCTATGGCCGGGTGTCGGCGCGCCTCGACACGCTCTTTCCGATCGTGGAGCCCGGCGCGGAAGTCCCCACGATGGCCGAGCCCGGCGCGGAAGTCACCGCGGACACCGTCGCCCCGGCTCCCTGATCCGGCGCCGCGCGCTCCGCTTTCCCCTCACTCCCACTCGATCGTGGCCGGCGGCTTGCTCGAGACGTCGTACGTGACGCGGTTGACGCCGCGGACCTGATTGATGATCCGGTTGGAGATCCGTCCCAGGACGTCGTAGGGGAACGGGAACCAGTCGGCGGTCATGCCGTCCCGCGAGGTCACCGCGCGCAGCGCGACCACGCTCTCGTAGGTCCGGGCATCGCCCATCACGCCGACCGCGCGCACCGGCAGGAGCACGGCGAACGCCTGCCAGATGCTGTCGTAGAGACCCGCCGCGCGGATCTCCTGCAGGTAGATGGCGTCCACCTCCCGCAGGAGATCGAGCCGCTCGCGCGTCACCTCGCCTAGGATGCGGATCGCCAGGCCGGGGCCGGGGAACGGATGGCGATCGAGCATCTCCTCCGGCAGCCCGAGCTCGCGTCCGACCTGGCGGACCTCGTCCTTGAACAGCTCGCGAAGGGGCTCGACGACCGCCAGCCGCATCACGTCGGGAAGCCCGCCCACGTTGTGATGCGTCTTGATCGTCGCCGACGGCCCTTTGACGGACAGCGATTCGATGACGTCGGGATAGAGCGTCCCCTGGACGAGGAAGTCGATCGCGCCGAGACGCTCCGCCGCTTCCTCGAACACCTCGATGAACCGGTGTCCGATCCGCCTCCGCTTCTCCTCGGGATCGACGACCCCTTCGAGGTCCGCCAGGAAGCGGTCGCCCGCATCGACGACTTCGAGGGGAAAATGCAGATGCTCGCGGAAGGTCCGCTCGACCTGTTCGCGCTCTCCCTTCCGCAACAGACCGGTGTCCACGAATACGCAGGTCAGCCGGTCTCCCAGCGCGCGATGGACGAGCGCCGCCGCGACCGCGGAATCGACCCCCCCGGAAAGCGCGCACACCGCGCGCCCCTCACCGACGCGCTCACGCACCGATTCCACCGCCCGATCGATGAACGAGGCCATCGTCCACGTCGGCTCGCAGCCGCACACGTCGAATACGAAGTTCGCGAGCATCTCCTCGCCCCGATCGGTGTGCGCGACCTCCGGGTGGAACTGGACCCCGAAGCGTCGCGTCTCCGGGTTGCCGAACGCGGCGATCGTTCCATCGGTCGATACGGCGTACCGCATGTAGTGGTGAGGCACCGAGTGGATCGAGTCGCCGTGGCTCATCCAGACCGAGATCTCCTCCCCGGGCTCGAATCCCGCGAGTGGGCCGAACGGGTTCTCGACCACGAGCGGGGCGCGCCCGTATTCGCGCGCCTGGCCCTGCCGGACCTCGCCGCCCTCGACATGCGCCATGAGCTGCATGCCGTAGCAGATCCCGAGCATCGGCTCGGTGCGGTCAAAGAGCTCGGGCGGTGGATGCGGCGCGCCGGCTTCGTGGACGCTCATCGGTCCCCCGCTGAGCACGATCCCGGCCGGGCGCCATTCGCGGATGAGCGCGGGGTCGAGGTCGAAGGGATGGATCTCGCAGTAGACGCGCAGCTCCCGGATCCGCCGCGCGATCAGCTGGGTGAACTGGCTTCCGAAGTCCAGCACCAGGATCCACTGACCGGGCTCCCGCTGCGCGGCGATGGATGCGGTGCGCGGGGCGGTCGCCGTCGATTCAGAACTCATGGAACGTCACCTCGTGGTCTTCGGTGTCGTAGATCGCGAGCGACCCGATGCCGCCCAGCCAGCCGCATGCCTCTCCGGGGTTGACGACCAGGACCTCGCCGAACCTCCGCTCGTCGCGCTCGTGGGTGTGGCCGTAGACGATCAGGTCGTACTCCTTCCCGGCGGCGACGTCCACGATTCCCCGCGGCTCGTGCATGACGAGCGCGCGGCGGGAGCCGAGGCGCGTCTCCCACCACTGCGCCTCCAGCCGCGCGCCGATCTCGGCGAAGGCCCGCTGGATCTGGAAGATGTCTCCGTCGTTGTTCCCCGTGATCCCGTGAAGCGGGGCATCGAGCCTGCCGAGCTCGCGCACCGCGAAGGGCGAGCAGTAGTCGCCGACGTGGATCACGATCTCGACGCCCCCCCGGTTCAGGATCGAGACCGATTCGCGGATGCGGAGGACGTGGTCGTGGGTATCGCCGATCAGACCGACCCTCACGCCCGCCCCCGCTCGAGCAGGCGGCCGGCGAGGGTGTCGACGTCCGTGCGATCCTCTTTCCCGCTGGCGAGATCGCGGACCGTCACGACTCCGGCTTCCCGCTCGCTGGCCCCGATCACGACCGCCACCCGCGCCCCGGACTGGCCGGCGCGCTTGAGCGCCTTCCCGACCGCCTGGTCGCGCAGGGACAGGTCCACCCTCAACCCCATCGCGCGCAGCCGCGCCGCGGCGCGGACGGCTTCCGCGCGATCGTCGGGGGAGACGGGGATCACCCAGGCGTCGCAGCGGGGGTCCGCGGCCGGCAGCCGCCCGCGCGCCTCGAGGAGCTCGAGCAGCACGGCCTCCCCGAGGCCGAAGCCCACCGCCGGCAGGTCCTCGCCCCCCGCCGCTCCCACGAGGTCGTCGAACCTGCCGCCGCCGCACAGCGCGCGCAGCTCTCCCGCACGGTCGTACATCTCGAACACGATGCCCGTGTAGTAGGCCAGCCCACGGACGACCGCCGCGTCGAACTCGCAGAAGCTCCCGACGCCGTAGGCGTCGAGGTATCCGGCCAGCCGCTCGAGCCGCTCGGCGTGCGGCGCCAAGTCGACATCGCCGCCCGCCAGCTCCTCCCGCAGACCGCCGAGGTCGCGACGCCCGACGGCGCGGACGAGCCGCGCCGCGATGTCGGCGGGAACTCCCGTCTTCCGGACCTCGGCTTCGGCTGCCTCCACCCCCCCGCGGAGGAGCTTGTCGAGCCCCGCGTACGCCGCCGGTCGCCGCTCCGCGGCGAGACCGAGCGCGTCCATCACCGCCTCGAGCAGCCGGCGATCCGAGTAGCGGACGACGAAGTCCTCGGGGCCGAGCCCGCAGGCCCGCAGGACCTCGACTCCAGCGGCCATGATCTCGGCGTCGGCCTCGACGCCTTCGACGCCGATGATGTCGAGGTTGAGCTGCCAGAATTCGCGGAAGCGGCCGCGCTGCGGACGCTCGTAGCGGAAGAGGCGCGGGATCGAGAACCATTTGATCGGCTTGGGAAGCCCCTGGCTGCGGGCGGCGATCATCCGCGCCAGGGAAGGGGTCATCTCCGGCCGCAGCGCGACCTGCCGGCCGCCCCGGTCCTCGAAGGCGTACAGTTGGCCGACGATCTCCTCGCCCGACTTCCGCGTGTAGAGCTCCAGTGCCTCGATGACGGGAGCGTCGTACTCCTCGAAGCCGAACCGGAGCGCGGTATCGCGCCACCGGTCCTCGATCCAGCGCCGGATCCGCATCTGCTCGGGGTAGTAGTCCCGCATCCCCGGGAGCGCGCTGACGCGCGTCATGCGGCCACCGGCGGTGCCACGGTTGGCCGATCGTACGGCTCACCCTCGGTGGCGAAGCCGAGCGCCACGAGGGCTTCCCCCACGGTGTGGAACGAGCCCGTGACGAGGACCGCGGCGGCCAGGCCCGCCTCGACGTCCGCGCGCGCGGACGCCAGAGCCTCGGCGACGCTCTCGGACCACTCGACTCCCGGCCTGGCCGCGAGCGCCGGCGCGGCCTTGTCCGCCGACAGGCGGCGGCCCCGGTTCGCGGTCGCGAGCCCGCACAGCCAACCCCGTGGCGAGAGCCGCAGCAGGGCGTCCAGCATGTCCTCCCATCGCTTGTCCGCCAGGATGCCCGCGACGAAGGTCCAGCGGTCGATGCCCGTCGCCGGAAGCGCCTCGATCAGCCGGCCCAGCGCAGCCGGGTTGTGGGCCACGTCGAAGAGGAACGGGACGTCTCCCGCCGAGCGCAGCTCCATGCGACCCGGCGGAGCGGTCGCGGCCAGGGCAGCGCGCGCGGCGGCCGGATCGATCGCTCCCCGCCAGCGCTCCCAGGCTCGCAGAGCCAGCGCGGCATCGGCCACGAAGTGCTCCCCTGCCATCGGCAACGCGACGCTGTCCAGCCGCCCGCGATCGGATTCGTAGTCGAAGGTCGTCGATCCCGCTTCCGCCGAACGGACCTTCCAGGCGGCCTCCTCGCGCAGCCATCCGATCGGCGCCCCGCGCTCGCGCGCAACGGCCGCGAGCTCCCGGCGCACGGCGGGGACCTCCGCCTCGCCCACCAGCGCCGGCACACCGGCCTTGAAAATCCCCGCCTTCTCGCGGGCGATCGCCGCGAGGTCTGCGCCGAGATGGCGCTCGTGATCGAGCGCGATGTTGGTCACGATCGCCAGCTCCGGCAGCACGACGTTCGTCGCGTCGAGCCTTCCGCCCAGTCCGACCTCCAGCACGGCTGCATCGACTCGCCGCTCGGTGAACCATTCCATGGCCATCAGGGTGCCGGCCTCGAAGAACGTCATCGAGCGCTGTTCCGCGAAGGGTCCCACGCGATTCCACATCGCCACGAAGCCCTCCTTCGAGATCGGCTCTCCGTCGATCCGGATCCGTTCGCGGAAATCGACCAGGTGGGGCGACGTGTAGAGTCCCGCGCGCAAGCCGTGATGACGGGCGAGCGCGGCGAGGCAGGCGGCGGTCGTGCCCTTGCCGTTCGTCCCGGCCACGTGCAGGGCGGGCCACGCGCGCTCGGGATGCCCGGCGGCCGCGCAATAGTCGGCCACGTTCTCGAGGCCCAGCCGCATGCCGAACGTCTCCAGCGCGTGGAGAGCCGACAACGCGGTGCGATACTCGCTCACGACTCTTCGGGCAGCGCCTCCCGCCCAAGCATCCAGCGCAGCGTGCGCGATACGACACGCTTCAGGCGCAGGCGCGGCACGACGGCATCGACGAACCCGTGCTCCAGGACGAACTCCGCCGTCTGGAACTCGTCGGGGAGATCCTGGCCGATCGTCTGCTTGATGACCCGCGGGCCGGCGAAGCCGATCTGCGCCCTCGGCTCCGCGTAGATCACGTCCCCGAGCATGGCATAAGAGGCGGTCACCCCGCCCGTGGTGGGATCGGTGTTCACGGCCACGAACGGCAGGCCCTGGCGGTCGAGCGCCGCCAGCAGGGTGCTGGTCTTGGCCATCTGCATGAGCGAGAGCACGCCCTCCTGCATGCGGGCCCCTCCGCTGGCCGAAACGATCAGCAGCGGGACCTCGCGGCTGAGCGCGCGCTCGATCGCGCGCGCCACCTTCTCCCCGACCACCGACCCCATGCTTCCGCCCATGAAGTTGAAGTCCATCACGGCGATCGAGACCTCCACCCCGTCGACGGAACCGATCCCGCACACCACGGCGTCGTTCCGGCCGGTCCGCTCGCGGTACTGCTCCAGGCGCTCCCGGTAGGGCCGCGTATCCACGAACTCGAGGGCGTCCACGCTCTCGAGATCCGCGTCGAACTCCTCGAACGTTCCCGGGTCGAGCAGGATCTCCAGATAGTCGTCGGCGGCGACGCGGAAGTGGTGGCCGCACTTCGAGCAGATCCACGCGCGCTGGGCCAGCTCCTTCCGATACAGGATGTCCCCGCACGCCGGGCATTTCTGCCACAGGTCGCCGGGAAGCTCCTTCTTTTCGGTGGTCTCGATCTTCTTGCGGTCACGCTTGAACCAGGTCATCGGGGGGTAAGGCTACCCGGCGCTCGGAGACCGGTCAACCGCGGTCCCGGTCCGCGCGCTGCGACGACTCTAGGCGATCAGCGGAAGGTCCGCGGCCATGGCGAGCCCGTCCTCGTTGGGGTTGCGGTAGTAGGCCCTGCGACGTCCCACGACGTCGAACCCCAGCCGCTCGTAGAACCGCTGCGCACCCTCGTTCGACACCCGCACCTCCAGGTAGAGCCGTCGCGCTCCGCGCACGCCCGCTTCGCGGGCGAACGCGCGCACGAGGAGCGCGCCGATCCCCCCGTTCCGCTGCTCCTCCGCCACCGCGAGGTCCGCGAGCTCGGCTTCGTCGGCCGCCACCCAGCCGACCGCGTACCCGACGACGCGGCTGTCCGCGGGCGCGGCGATCCACCCCAGCCCCGCCGGGTGCGCCAGCAGGTCGCGGAACTGCTCCCGGGTCCAGGGGAGGGGGAACGTGCGGCGCTCGATCTCGCACACGGCGTCGAGATCGCGCTCACGCCAGGGGCGGAACTCCAACGGCTTCGGTTCGCGCGCATCACCGGTCATCGACGGCGGGTGGCGCGCGTCAGCGATCATCGACGGCGGGCCGCGCATAGGCGAGCTCCAGGTCTGCCGGCGAGGCCAGCGCATGCGATGCGAGGTCTGCCGCGACGAGCGCGCAGATCGCGACCGCCACCCCGGGCGCCTCCCCGGGATCCGGCGCCACCACCAGGGCGCCGGCGGCCAGCACCTTCACCGCCTCCGGTCCCGCGTCCAGCGGACCGGCGAGGAGCGTCCAGCGCCCGGCGCCCGCGCGCTCGTAGAGCGCCGCGTAGGTGCGACCGCGTCGCGCGTCCATCGTCGCGCAGACGCGTTCCGCTTCGCGCGGCGCGAACGCCTCGGCGACGGCGACCAGGGTGGGGACGCCGCACAGGGGGCGGCGGGTGATCCTCGAGAGCGCGATCGCCATCGCCGCCCCCACGCGAAGCCCGGTGAACGAGCCCGGACCCGCGGGCACCGCGATGGCGTCCAGATCGGACCAGTCGAGACCCGCTTCCGCGCGCAGCCTCTCGATCGCGGGAGCCATCTCGCGGAACGCGGCCCGCGGGTCGAGCGTCCGGCGCCGGGTCTCCTCGCCCACGCGGAGCGCCACCGCTCCGGGCACCGTTGCGGTGTCGATCGCGAGCACGACGCGCGGGCCCGACTCTCCGGCGCTCCGCGTCATCCGTCCGCCGGCTCCGCGTGCCCGGCGAGCGCCGAGAACGCCGGCTCCCACCCCTCTCCCGCGAGCTCGCATCGGATGCGCCGCGGGCCCGCGTGCCCCGACTCGGGCTCGATGCGGACGCGGGCCCAGGGCGGGTCGTGCCGGCTCCCGAGGATCTCGGGCCACTCGACGCACGTCACGCCGCTACCCCCCAGGATCGCGTCGAGATCGAGCGTCTCCAGTTCGGAGGCGTCGCCGAGACGATACAGGTCGACGTGGGTGAAGGAGCGCTCCCCCGAGTAGCGCAGGATCAGATTGTAGGTCGGACTCGTGACCGGCTCCTGCACGCCGCAACCGGCTCCCACACCCTGCGCGAATGTCGTCTTGCCCGCGCCGAGCGGGCCCTCGAGGAGGATCAGGGCGCCGTCGGGGGCCGTCCGGCCCATCGTCTCGCCGATCGCCGCGGTCTCGCGAGCGTCGCGCGACCTCGCGCTCCAGCGGACGATCGCCGGCGCCCGGCTCACGCCTCGTCGAGCCCGATGCGCTGCCTGAGGGTGGTGGCGGTCCGGCGGCGCGAATCTTCCCCGCGCAGCTCGAACAGCTGATCGCGCAGCAGCGCGGCCGAGTGGAAGTCGAGCCGCTCGGCGGCGGCCTTCATCTCGGCCTCCAGGGAACGAGCCAGCTCCTCGCGCTCGATCTCGCCGGTCAGCCCCCCGACCCGCTCCCGGACGGCGCGCACCCTGGTCGATCCGCCTCCTCGTGAGTCGGCCACCGCGGTGCTCATGAGGATCTGCTCGCGTGTCTTGAGCACCGACTGCGGCACGATGCCGTGCGTCTCGTTGTGCGCCCGCTGGATCGCGCGCCTGCGATCGGTCTCGTCCATCATGCGGCGCATCGAATCGGTCACCCGATCCGCGTACAGGATGACGCGCCCGTTGACGTTCCGAGCGGCGCGCCCGGCCGTCTGGATCAGAGAGGTCTCCGAACGCAGGAAGCCCTCCTTGTCGGCGTCCAGCACCGCGACCAGCGAAACCTCGGGCAGGTCCAGGCCCTCACGCAGCAGGTTGATGCCCACCAGCACGTCGAACTCGTCGGTGCGGAGTCCGCGCAGGATCTCCATGCGCTGGATCGAATCGATGTCCGAGTGCATGTACCGGACTCGCACGCCGACGTCGTTCAGGTAGTCGGACAGGTCCTCGGCCATGCGCTTGGTCAACGTCGTGACGAGCACCTTCTCGCCCACCGCCTCGCGGGCGCGGATCTCCTCCAGCAGATCGTCGACCTGGCCGCGCACGGGCCGCACGAAGACCTCCGGGTCGAGCAGGCCCGTCGGGCGGATGATCTGCTCCACCACGACTCCCCCCGATCGTTCGAGCTCGTAGTCGGCGGGCGTCGCCGATACGAAGATCGCGCGCCGCATGAAGCGCTCGAACTCCTCGAAATGGAGCGGCCGGTTGTCCAGCGCCGACGGCAGCCGGTACCCGTGCTCGACCAGCGTCTCCTTCCGCGAGCGGTCGCCGGCATACATCCCGCCGATCTGCGGGATCGATACGTGCGACTCGTCGATCACCAGGAGGAAGTCCTCCGGGAAATAGTCCAGCAGGCAGGCCGGCCGCTCGCCGGGCGCGCGGCCCGCGAGGTGGCGCGAGTAGTTCTCGATCCCCGCGCAGTAGCCCATCTCCTGCATCATCTCGATGTCGAACCGGGTGCGCGTCTCCAGCTTGTGCGCTTCCAGCATGCGGCCCTCGGCGCGCAGGATCGCCAGTCGTTCCTCGAGCTCGGCCTTGATGTCCTTGATCGCGGCCTCGATCGTCGGACGGGTCGTGACGAAGTGCTTGGCGGGATAGATCGCCGCCCGCTCGAGCGTCTGGATCGTCGTCCCGCGCATGGGATCGAACTTGGCGATTCGCTCCACCTCGTCGCCCCACAACTCGATCCTAACCGCCTGCTCCTCGTAGGCCGGGAAGACCTCGATCACGTCGCCGCGCACGCGGAACCTGCCGGGCTCGAAACCGATGTCGTCCCGCCGATACTGGATCCGCACCAGCTCCTCCAGGATCTGCTCCCGCGGGGCGTTCTGGCCCTTCTCCACCACCACCATCAGCTCGCGGTACTCCCGCGGGCTGCCCAGGCCATAGATCGCCGACACCGACGCGACCACGATCACGTCCTCGCGCTCGATCAGGGACGAAGTCGTCCGCAGGCGCAGCCGATCGATGTCCTCGTTGATCGACGCGTCCTTCTCGATGTAGGTGTCCGTGGCCGGGATGTAGGCCTCGGGCTGGTAGTAGTCGTAGTACGAGATGAAGTACTCGACGGCGTTGTTGGGGAAGAGCTGCTTGAGCTCGCCGTAGAGCTGGGCCGCGAGCGTCTTGTTGTGGGACATGACGAGCGTGGGGCGGCCGTAGTTCCGGATGACGTGGCCGATCGTGAACGTCTTGCCCGTCCCGGTCGCGCCGAGGAGCGTCTGGAACCGGCGCCCCGCCTGGAGTCCCTCGGTCAGCTCCCGGATTGCGGCGGGTTGATCCCCCAGCGGGGAAAGGTCGGTGACGAGCTCGAACCTGGGCATGGGCTCAAGATACGGACCCCACGCCGGGCCGGCCTCACCGCCCTTCCCCCGCGGAAGATCAATGGCGCCGGTCGCGCCGGTCCTCGAGCCGATCCCGGAGGTCTTCCCGGTGATCGCGCCGGTTCTCGTTCCGGTCGCGAACGTCCTCGAACCGGTCGTGCCGGTCCTCGACACGGTCGCGAACGTCCTCGCGCCGGTCGCGCCGGTCCTCGAGCCGATCGCGCCGGCCTCCGTCGTGACGGCTGTCCCACAGGTCCTCGCGGTGATCCCGCAGGTCCTCGTGGCGGTCGCGTCGGTTCTCGCGGCGGTCCCAGTGGTTCTCGCGACGATCGCGGTGATCTTCGCGCCGATCCGCCACGTCCTCGCGGCGGTCGCGGCGATCCTCGATCCGGTCCCAGCGCGGACCGCGAGCCGCGCGAGCCGTGTCCTGCCCCGTCGCGGTCGTTGCCATGCCGGCGACGAGGGCAGCGCTCAGCAGTGCCGTTCGCATGCGCATCATCGATCTCCTCCGTGAGAGGTTGTGCGCGGCGGCGTGACGCCGCCGCGCCTGCACCGATGGGACGGCGGGCCTGCCGGAGTCGTTAAGCGGCGGAGGCGGTCGAAGTCCGGGCGTCCGGTCTACTGGTCGTAGACCTCGACGCCCGGTGGAGGAGAGAACCGGAACCTGGAGTCGGCAACCCTGGCCCCCGGCGTCAGGGACGTGAACGTGTATGATTTCTCGACTCCGTCGGCGGTGACCGTGCGGACGCGCCGCAGGAGTCCGGTCTGACGGCCGACCCACACGTCGACCTCGGTGAACGGGGCGTCTTCAGCGCGCGGTTCCATCGAAAGGCGATCGCTGGTCTCGCCCGAGATCGCCTCGCTACCTGCCAGGACGACGTCGTACATCGAGCGCAGGTCCCGCAGGTACGTCAGGGGATTCGCGCCACCGGACCCGTCGGCGGCCTGGCGGATCACCTGATCGGGCTGGCTCGAGGGCAGGTAGATCCAGACCCATGTGCCGTCGTCGACGACGACATCCCCCCGCGGGTACGTGTATTCGATTCGGTACCGGCCGGGCGACCGGTAGTAGAGCGTGCCGTGACCGATCTCGGTCTTCTCCAGGACGGGATTGACGACGCGCTGAACGAAATCCGCCTCCAGCGTGCGGAGGGATGCAAGCGCGCGGTCGGCGCGTTCGGCGATCGCCTCCGGATCCTGCCCCGGCGCCGCGGTCGCGGGCATCGCCAGGACGAGCAGCGCCACGAAGACGAAACGGCGACGGGTCGTGTCGGGAATCACGGTCATGGGAGTAGAGGGACAAACCCCGCCTTGCAGGAAATGTTCCGGATCTAGCCGCCCACGACGCGCCCCGTCTCGACCCCAAGCTCGTGGGACCCGAAGTACTCGCGCCGCTCCACCTCCAGGATTCCGTCGATCGACTTCATGGCCCCCACCACTCGGTTGAGATGGTCGAGGTCCTTCACCTCGATCACGAAGGTCCCCTCGATTCCCGTTTCGTTGACCGTGAGGTCGGCGCTCTTGATGTCAGTGGACGTACGCGACACGGCGCCTGCGACGTCCGCGAACAGGCCGCGCCGGTCCGTGCCGGTCACGACCAGGCGCACGATGAACGTCTGGGCGTCGGAGGTGTCCCAGCGGACCTCGATCTTCCGCTCCGGCTCGTCCGTCAGGTTGAGGATGTTGGGACAGTCGGTGCGATGGATCGAGACCCCCCTTCCGCGGGTGATGTACCCCATGATCTCGTCGCCGGGAATGGGCTGACAGCACTGGCTGAAGCGGACCATCATGTTGTCCACGCCCTGGATCTTCACGCCCTGCGGGCCGCCCTTGATCTTCTCGACCAGGCGCTCGAACGCGGTCGCCGGCTTGCGCTCCACGGCCTTCTCCTCCGGGAACAGCACGTTCCAGACCTGCGTCAGCGTGAGGTCCCCCCTGCCGAGCGCGGCGTAGAGGTCCTCCGTCCCCGCCAGGTGGAACGCGCCCGCCGTTTCGTCGAGCCGCTCGTCGTCGGGTCTCCTGACCCGGTTGCGGCGGTACTCCTTTTCGAGCAGCTCCTTGCCCAGCGCGAGCGAGCTGGCGTACTCCTCCTCGCGGATCGTGCGGCGCACCAGCTGCCGGGCCTTCGAGGTCTTCACGAAGTGGAGCCAGTCGCGCGACGGCCGTTGATTCGATTGCGTCAGGATCTCGACCATGTCCCCCGACCGCAGCTCCTTGTGGAGCGGCACGATGCGCCCGTTCACGCGCGCGCCCGAGCAGTGCATTCCCACCTGCGTGTGGACCTGGAAGGCGAAGTCGATGGGAGTGGACCCGGCCGGAAGCTGCACCAGGTCGCCCTTCGGCGTGAACACGAAGATCTCGTCCTTGTAGAGATCGATCTTCAGGTACTCGAGGAATTCCTCGGGATCCGTCATGTCCTGCTGCCATTCCAGGATCTGGCGGAACCACGCCAGCTGCTCGTCGATCTCCGTGCCCGCGCTGCCCTCCTTGTACTTCCAGTGCGCCGCGATCCCCACCTCCGCCGTGCGGTGCATGTCCCAGGTCCGGATCTGGATCTCGTAGAGCGTGCCGCCCGGGCCGTAGACGGTCGTGTGGAGCGACTGGTACATGTTCGACTTCGGAGTGGCGATGTAGTCCTTGAACCGCTCGTGCACGGGTGTCCACATCGTGTGGATGATCCCCAGACCGTGGTAGCAATCCCGCACGGTCTCGGTGAGCACGCGAATCGCCAGCAGGTCGTAGATCTCCTCGTAGGGCTTGTTTCGGGCCTGCATCTTCTTGTGGATCGACCACAGGTGCTTGGGACGGCCCGTGATCTCGGAGGGCACGCCGGCATCCTTCAGCGCCTCTTCCAGCGGGCGCCCGATGGCCGCGATCATGCGCTCGCGCTCCTTGCGCTTGGCCTGCACTTTCTTCGCGAGATCCCGGTAGGCGTCCGCCTCCAGGAACTTGAACGACAGGTCCTCGAGCTCCCACCGGATGGTCGCCATACCGAAGCGATGGGCGAGGGGCGCGTAGATGTCGCGGGTCTCGCTCGCGATGCGCTGGCGCTTGTCGTCCGGCAGGTACTCCAGCGTGCGCATGTTGTGGAGCCGGTCGGCGAGCTTGATCATGATGATGCGTATGTCGCGCGCCATCGACAGCAGCAGCTTGCGATAGTTCTCGACCTGGCGCTCCTCGCGGGAGCGGAACCGCAAGTGACCCAGCTTCGTCAGCCCCTCGACCAGGGCGGCGACCTCTCGTCCGAAGGCCTCTTCGACCTGCGCGACGCTGACGTGCGTGTCCTCCGCCACGTCGTGGAGCAGCGCCGCCATGATCGTCGTCGTATCGATGAGATTCATGTCGACCAGGATCCGGGCGATCTCGGCGGAGTGAGCCATGAACGGGTCTCCGGACAGGCGCTTCTGACCCGCATGCGCCACTTCGCCGAAGGCATACGCCTTCGCGATCATCTCGATATCGAGTCGATCCTCGAATGGTTGGAGGAATCGGAGGAATCGCTTCTTGTCCATGACGCTAGAATACCTCCACCGACCCCGGAACGAAAAGCGCCGACGCTCCTCACGGGGCGCCGGCGCATTCCGGTTGGGCGGTGCGCTGCCGTCTATTTCAAGGAGAACTCGACCAGCTTCTGCCTGTCGTTCCACTTCGCGTCGAAGCTCCGCGCCTTCCGAAGCTTCACCCCGTACGACTCGAGGAACTGCGCCCCCGAGACATACCTGCGGTCGCCCCCCTGCGGGGATTCCCGCAGCTTGTAGGATGCCTTGGTGGGCTTGCTCCGGGGCCTGAGGCCCACCTTGCGCGCCCGCGCGTCGAACAGCAGCTCGACGTAGTTCGCCTTGTCGAACCATTTCTGATACGCGGCGGCGCTTATCGAGAAGTTCCCGTTCTTGAGCACTCTGATCGTCGACTTGCCCGCCGACCGACCTCGCTGCGGCACATAGGTCTCGAAGGCCAACGATTACCTCCCTTGAAAACCACCTGGAATTCTGGGTGCGACACATACCCATATACCACCATAGTTATGAATGTTCCAATCCATACTCTACAACAGGCCGGAATCCTTGAACGAGAAATACGAATCGGCACCGATGATCACGTGATCGTGCAGGGGAACGTCCAGGATGCGACCGGCTTCGCTGATCGCGCGCGTCACCTCGCGGTCTTCGCGGCTCGGGGCAGGATCGCCCGACGGATGGTTGTGTGCGATGACGAGCCCGGCCGCCGCGCAGGAGAGCGCCGGCTTGAAGACCTCGCGCGGATGCACGATCGAAGCGTTGAGCGACCCTACCGAGACCACGACCTCGCGGATCAGCTCGTTGCGCGTGTTGAGGCACAGCGCGAGGAAGCGCTCGCGCTCGCGATCCCGGAGCTCGAGGGCGAGATGCCGCCAGACCGCGCGCGGCGTGGAGAGGGTCGGCTGTCGCTCGCGCCGCTCCTTCTGCAACCTCCTCCCCAGCTCCAGCGCGGCGGCCAGCCGCGCCGCCGTCGCCTCGCCTATACCCTCCAGAACGAGCAGGTCGGCGGCTGCCCTTCCGGCCAGCTGGCGCAGACCCGGATAGGCGGCGGTCAGGCGACGGGCGATCTCGTCCGCCGGGAAGGCCCGGTTTCCGGTTCCCACGATGATCGTCAGGAGCTCGACGGTGGAAAGGGCGCCGGCGCCCAGGCGCAGCAACCGCTCGCGCGGCCTGTCCGCGATGGGCCATTCCTTGATCGAAAGGACGGATCCGCGCACGGCGGATCGAGGTGCAAGGCGAATGCCGTGGCCCGTTCGCCCGGCCCGCCTCGGGGCAGGTCTACTTGCTCATGCTGTCGAGAAGCTCCTGGTTCGAGCGGGTGTGCTTGACCTTGTCGATCAGGAACTCCGCCGCGTCGGTGGTTCGCATGTCCGACAGGAACCGGCGTAAGAGCTGCAGCCTGTGGAGGTACTCCTCCGGGTACAGCAGCTCCTCCTTGCGCGTCCCGCTCGAGGTCACGTCGATGGCCGGCCAGATGCGCTGGTCGGCGAGCTCGCGCGCCAGCACGATCTCGGCGTTCCCCGTTCCCTTGAACTCCTCGAAGATGACCTCGTCGGCGCGGCTCCCCGTGTCGATCAGCGCGGTGGCGATGATCGTCAGGCTGCCCCCGCGATCGCCGACGACCTTCCGCGCCGATCCGAAGAAGCGCTTCGGCGCCTCTAGGGCGCCGGCCTCGATGCCACCCGACAGCGTGCGGCCGCTCGACCGCTCGATCGAGTTGTAGGCGCGGGCCAGGCGGGTGATCGAGTCCAGCACCAGCACGACGTCCTTGCCGCTCTCCACCAGCCGGCGGGCGCGCTCGAGCGCCATCTCGGCAACCTGCACGTGCCGATCGGGCGGAAAATCGAACGACGAGGCGACCGTCTCGCCCCGCCCGATCTTCTCGATCATGCGCTGCATCTCCGTGACTTCTTCCGGGCGCTCGTCGACCAGCAGCACGATGAGCTCGGCGTCCGGATAGTTCACGGCCACGCCCGTCATCACGGCCTGGAGCAACATCGTCTTCCCGGCCTTGGCCGGGGCCACGATCAAGGCGCGCTGACCCTTGCCCAGGGGCACCACGAGGTCGAGGATCCGGTTGGTGATCCCCGCCCCGTTCACGCCGCGGGCATCCTTCTCGTCGACGATCTCGAGCGTCAGCTGCTCATCGGGGTGGGTCGCCCGCAGCTGGTCGAACTTGGGCCGCGAGCGGGCACTTTCCGGCGGCTCGCCGTTGACGGCGGTCACCGATTTGAGAGGCGGCAGCTTGCCGCGGCCGGGAGGCGCGCCGATCTCGCCTTCGACCGCGTCACCCTTCCGCAGACCGTACTGGTCGATCAGCCGTGCAGGGACGTAGACGTCGTCGTCCCCCGGCAGGTACGCGTTCTCCTTGCGCCGCAGGATCCCGGCGCCGCCCGACAAGCGGTCGAGCACTCCGATCATGTTCGATCTCCTCCGATCGAGAAGTTCATGCTGTTAGGGCTCGAGGCGCCGCGGACGATCGTCCGTCAAGCGCCGTGACACTTCTTGTACTTCTTGCCACTGCCGCACGGGCACGGGTCGTTGCGTCCTACCTTGTCACCCTCCCTGACGAACGTGTCGGCCGCGGCGACGGCGCCGGTGCTGGATGCCTCCGGAGCCGTCTGTCGATCCGGCGCGCTCGGCAGCCCGGACGTCGAGGTGGAGGTGCCGCCGGAGAGCGCTCCGGCCATGGCCGGAGCCGCGCGATGCATCGCCACCTGCTGGCGCTGGATCTTCTCGCGACGGCGGCGGTCTTCCGCCGACATCGCACGCGGGTCGACGATCTGGACCCGGAACAGAAGCTGGGAGGCGCTGGATCGCAGATCGTCCATCATCTCGACGAACATCTGGAAGGCCTCCGTCTTGTACTCGAGCAGGGGATCCTTCTGACCCCATGCGCGATACTGGATGCCGCCCTTGAGCTGATCGAGCTCATACAGGTGGTCGCGCCATTTCTCGTCGATCACGCGAAGCAGGACCTGGCGGACGACCAGCTGCGCGCGCTCGGGCTCCCATTCCTCGACACGCCGATCGAACGCGTCCTCCAGCTCCGAGACGATGCGGTCGGCGATTCCGTCCGCGGTCGTCGGCAACCCGGTCTCCTCAGAGCCGGCCTCGCCGTCCCGCGCGAGCCGCTCCAGCCAGTCGAAGGGGAGCAGGTACGTGCGCATGAGGTCGTCTCGCAACCCCGCCAGATCCCAGTCGTGGGCATACGAGTCGGGCGCCATGAACTGCGCGATCTTCTCTTCCGCCGCGTCGCGGACGATCTCCTTGGCCTCCGCGAACACCTCTTCCCTCTCGCCCTCCAAGGCGCGCAGACGCATGGCATAGATCACCTCGCGCTGCTTGTTCATCACGTCGTCGTACTCGAGCAGCCGTTTCCGGATCTCGAAGTTGTTGAGCTCGACCTTCTTCTGCGCGCGCTCGATGGATCGCGTGACAAGGGGATGGGTGATCACCTCGCCCTCTTCGGCCCCCAGCCTGTCCATCACGCTGGCGATCCGATCCGAGCTGAACAGGCGCATGAGATCGTCTTCCAGGGACAGGAAGAAGCGCGAGGAGCCCGGGTCTCCCTGACGCCCGGAGCGACCCCGCAGCTGCCGGTCTATCCTGCGAGATTCGTGCCGTTCGGTGCCCACGATATGGAGGCCCCAGGGCATGTCCTCCTTGATCAGGGACTCCAGCTCGTCCCGGGTGACACCCGGGGGGAGCTCGTCGTCCGCCACCTCGGGCCAGTCCCGGGGCACGACGCCGGGACCGAGCTTTATGTCCGTCCCCCGGCCGGCCATGTTGGTGGCGATCGTGATCGCGCCTGCCTGGCCGGCCCGGGCCACGATCTCGGCCTCGCGCTGGTGGTGTTTCGCGTTCAGCACGTTGTGGGGCAGATTGCGGCGCTTCAGCAGCCGCGAGAGCGTTTCGGAGACCTCCACCGACACCGTTCCCACCAGCACCGGGCGGCCGCGGCGGTGTTCCCGCTCGATCTCGTCGATGATGGCGTTGTACTTCTCCCTTCGGGTCTTGTACACCATGTCGTCGTACTCCTGCCGCCGGATGTCCCGGTTCGTCGGAATGACGACGACGTCCATCTCGTAGATCTGCCAGAACTCTCCCTCTTCCGTCTCGGCGGTGCCCGTCATACCCGCCAGCTTGTCGTACATGCGGTAGTAGTTCTGGATCGTGATCGTGGCCAGCGTCTGGGTCTCGCCTTCGATCTGGACCCCTTCCTTGGCCTCGATCGCCTGATGCATGCCTTCCGAGTAGCGGCGGCCGGGCATGAGCCTGCCCGTGAACTGATCGACGATCAGGACCTTGCCGTCCTGAACCACGTACTCGACGTCCTTCTCGTACAATGCGTACGCCTTGATCAGCTGGCTGATGTTGTGGATCGTCTCGCTCTTCTCTGCGTATTCGCGCTCGAGCTCCACCCGCCTGGCGCTCTTCTCCTGCTCCGTGAGATCGGGATCGACGTCGATCTCGTGGATGAGCTGGGAGAAGTCCGGGACGATGAAGAGATCGGGTTGATTGGGGGCGATCTTTTCGCGGCCGAGATCGGTGAGATGCGCGTCGTGCCCCTTCTCGTCCATCGCGAACAGAAGCGCCTCGTCGAGCTCGTGAGCGCGTTTCTCGCGCATGAAATCGGCTTCCACCTTCTGCACGAGCTTCTTCACGCCCGACTCGTTGAGGACCTTCATGAGCCGGTTGTGCTTGGGCATTCCGCGCCGGGCCTGGAAGAGCTTGATCCCGGCCTCGTAGTCCAGACCCTCCTCGGCGCCGTCCTCGAATGCCTTCTCGGCTTCCGACACCAGCTGGTTCACGATGCGCGTCTGCTCGCGAACGAGCCGCTCGACCAGCGGCTTGAGCTCACCGAACCTGGAGGATGTGTCGTGGTGCGTGGGGCCGGAGATGATGAGCGGCGTGCGGGCCTCGTCGATGAGGACCGAGTCCACCTCGTCGATGATCGCGAAGTTGTGACCGCGCTGTACGCGCTGTTCGCGGGCCACCGCCATGTTGTCGCGCAGGTAATCGAAGCCGAACTCGTTGTTCGTGCCGTAGGTGACGTCGCAGGCATATGCTTCGCGTCGCTGCTCGGAGCTCATCTGGTTCTGGATGCAGCCGACCGTCAGCCCCAGCCAGCGCAGGATCTCGCCGACCCATTCCGAATCGCGTCTCGCCAGGTAGTCGTTGACGGTGACGAGGTGGACGCCCTTGCCCTCGAGGGCGTTGAGGTAGAGCGGCAGCACCGCCACCAGCGTCTTGCCCTCGCCCGTCGCCATCTCCGCGATCTTGCCTTCGTGCAGGACGATGCCGCCGAACAGCTGGACGTCGAAGGGCACCATGTCCCAGGTGAAGTCCTGGTCGGTGACCTTCCACGTCCGGCCCAGGTTGCGGCGGCAGGCTTCCTTGACGACGGCGTACGCCTCGGGGAGCAGATCGTCCAGGGGCTCGCCTTCGGCGAGCCGGCGGCGAAACTCGTCGGTCTTCGCCTTCAGCTCGTCGTCGGAGAGCGACTCCAGCTCCTCCGCCAGGGCGTTGATCTCCTCGA
>DASSBK010000199.1:0-4629 GCA_035698825.1 Gemmatimonadota bacterium | reverse complement strand
GCGAAGTCGAAATCGGGCTGCTTGGACTTCGGGGACTTCTTCGGCAGCTCGCAGATGATCCGCTCTCCGTGCTTCTCCCAGATCTGATACAGGTTGCCCCGCATAGAGGATCCACCCGTCCCGATCAGGCAGACGCCCCTGGCCTCCGATTCGAGGAACGATTTGACCGCGTCACGGGTGTCGGCGGGCAGGTCGGGAACGCTCTTGAGGACGATCACGCGCCGGTCGTTGACGAACGGCATGGTCGAGACGATCGCGTCGAAGTCGGCGGGCGTGAGCTCGGCCGCGTCGCGCTTCTCGAGATCGAACTGATCGGCGCCCGGCGCCTTCAGCACGCGGTCGAGCAGGGCCGCCAGCACCTTGTCCGCGAGGTACTGCTCGTCCCCCGCCACCAGGATCGCGTGCGCGGCGAGCACCCTCTCGGGCGGGTCGGACAGGAAGGCGTCGGCCTGGACCTTGGACATGCGCGTCCGGATCGGAGTCGGGGGATGTGGAGCGCTTCCCTATGATACTTCCCCACGCGCCATGGCGCAGCGATCAACTTGCGTCGCTAGCGGCCGGACGACCCTTCGCCGCTCCGGCGCCGCCCTCGCCTCAGGAGGCCGGGAAGCACGAAGAACAGGAGATATGCCGCCAGCAGAGCGAGGATCGCCATCGAGATCCAGTTGAGCCAGGGGATGTAGTGGCCGTAGCGCGCGCCCACGAGCGCCGTGATTCCGGTGTAGGACGGTAGTGCCAGGATCGTCGTCAGCAGGAACCAACGGCGGCGCATCCCCGAGACCCCGAGGAGCGCGCTGATCACGTCGATCGGAAAGACCGGAAGCGCGTAGGGGATCCAGAGAAGCCGCGGGTGCCGCTCGAGAGCCCGCTCGTACTTCACACGCTGGCTCTCCTTCGTGTGCCGCTCGACGAACGGACGGCCGAACCGGCGGGCCAGGTGGAACAGGACGTTGCTCCCGATCACGTTGCCGGCGTAGAGGATTGGCCACGCGACCCAGAACCCGAGTTGCGCCGCTCCCACGAACGCGATCACGCCGCCGGGAATCGGCGCCACGATGACCTCGGTGAGGATCGCGAAGAAGAAGAGGACGGGGCCGAGATCCTCTACCGCCGGCAGACCGAAGGGTAGTGCCAGCGAGAGGCCGATCACGCCGGGAGCGACGGCGGGGTCACAGCGTCCCGGTTCCGCTCCGCTCGGCGGCTTCGAGCTTCTTCAGCAGCTCGGGATAGCGCGAGTCGTCGCGCAGCGAGTCGTAGACCGGATTGAGCCTGAGGCTCGCGGCCGACAGAGGGGAGGGGACACTCGCGAGCGCGTCGAGGACGCGAAACGCGTTCTCGCGATCACCGGCGAGGAGGAAGGCGGCCGCGATCTGGACGTGTGCCCGGGGCGCATCCACGGCGTCTCGCGAGATCGGCAGGATCTCCATCGCGTGGCGTGCGTCCCGCACGGCCTCGGCCGGCCGTCCCGAGAGCGCGTGCGCGATGCCCCGAAACGCATAGTCCTCGGCGCGCTGGACGAACGGGTCGAGACCTGCTTCGAGCTCATTGATCTCCCGGTCCGCGGCCCGCTGGAGCGAATCCGCCCAGACCCGCGCCTCGGCCTCGCGCCCGGCCCAGTGGGAGAGGAGTGCGAGATAGGCCGGCGCGTCGGTCGGGGAGTCGGGCTCGACCGGCTTCCCCGCGAGCGCCGCGATCCCGCCCTCGTAGTCGCGTTCGTAGATCGATACCACGGCGGCGGTACGCGCGTAGCTCTCCGGGCCCAGGACGTCGGCGGAGGCGTCGACGAACCGGCGCGCGCGCGCGACGTCTCCCCGGCCTTCCAGGACAACAAAGGTCTTCCAGAATCGAGCGGTCCCATCCCTGGGGTTCAGGGCCAGCACCTGGTCCCAGATCCGCTCCTCCTCCTCGTAGCGCCGCAGGTTCCCGAGCGTCTCGCCGAGGTAGGAGAGGACGTCCGGATTTCGAGGATCGATTGCGCGCGCGCTCTCTCCCAACTCCAGCGCCTCCTCCCAGCGCCCCAGCCGGCGCACTACGAGCGAGCGCAGCCCGAGGAGCTCCGCGTCGTCCGGCCATCGCGAGAGGGCCTCCCGAAAGCGGTCGTCGGCCGCTCCGAAATCCGCCTTGGCATAGTAGAGGTACACGCCCTCCGCCACGATCGTCTCCCGCGCCTCGGGGGCGAGCGCGGCCGCGCGGTCGAGTGCCTCGCGGGCCCCGGTCGTGTCGGTCTCGACGCCATTCCGGAGCTGCCATGCGCGAGCCTCGGCGAGGGCCGCCCAGGCGGCCGCGAACTGCGGATCCGCCTCGACGGCCGCTGTCAGTGTTGATTCCGCCCGCCGGGCGCTCTCGAACCCGTAGCCGGAGCGATTGCGATAGTACTCGAGCCCTTGGTAGTAGAGGTCGAGCGCTTCGAGGTTCTCGGTCGGGGCACGCGCGAGGTCGGCCTTCTGCTCCGGCGTGAGCGCGGTGGCGAGTGCGCCCGCGATCTCCTCTGCGATCTCGGCCTGGATCGCGAAGACATTCTCGGCCGTCAGCGTGCGGTCGAACTGATCGGCCCAGAGGTGCTCGTCGGTCTCGGGGTCGATGAGCTGGACGTTCATCCGGATGCGGTCGCCAGACCGCTGGATGCCGCCCTCGAGGATCGCGCTGGCGCCCAGCTCCTCCGCGATCTCGGGAATGCTCTTGGTCGTCCCCCGATACGCCATGACCGACGTGCGGGAGATCACGTTGAGGGATGCGATGCCGGACAGGTGGGTCAGCAGGTCGTCGTGGACGCCGAGCACGAAGGGCTCGGTGGATTCGTCGCCGCTGAGGTTCTCGAACGGCAGGACGGCGATCGTGGGCTCGGCCGCGTCGGCGTGGCCGCCGCGCCCCTGCCACCAAGTGGACGCGCCGAGCGCGACGAGCGCGATCAGGATGCCCACCCCGAGGAGTGCCACCGCAGGACGGCGATGCCAGGGTGCGGGAGTTCCTGCCTTCTCGGCTCCGGCAGCGGCAGCGCCATTCCGCTTCCCCGCGACCGTGGGCGCAACCGGCTGTGGCCCCGCCTCCGGCGGCGTCCATTCCGCGGCATCGAGGACCTGAACCGCGTGCATGGCGAGCGGGCGTTTGAGGCCTTTCAGCTCCCGCTCGCCGCGGGACTCGAAGCGGAACTCGGGCCGCTGCCGGAGCTGCCGGCGGACGTCCTCGCTGACCCACACCTCGCCGGGATCGCCGGCGGCCTGGATGCGCGAGGCGACGTTGACCCCGTCTCCGTAGAGGTCCCCGTCCTCGGTCGCCACCACGTCGCCGACGTGGACGCCGACCCGGAGCGCATCGGCCGCCAGCCCCTCGGCTTCGGCGGCAACCGCGAACGCGCGGAGGAGCGCCTCGGCGGAGCGGACCGCCATGTCGGTGGAGGAGAACTCGGCGAGCGCGCCGTCGCCGAGGAATTTGACGATCCGGCCCCCGTGTCCGGCCACGACCTCCCGCGCGACGCGCTGGAAGCCGTGCACGAGCCGGACGGCCTCGCCTTCGTTCTCCTCGGACAGCCGCGTATAGCCGACGACGTCCGCGAACCACACCGCGGCGAGGTGATGCGAGAGCGACACGATTGTCTCCGGGAGAGCAGGTGGGCGAACCCTCGGCCCCTACCGCGAGAACAGTATGGCTACCGGAGGGAGCCCCCGGCAAGCGAGCCGTGCGCGGGCGGCGTCAGTCTCCGTCGCGTACGGCCGTGGCGGTCATGAGGCTCCACTGCCATCCGCTCCGCCACCGTTCGACGCGCACGTCGCGGAAGCCCACGCTCGCCATGAGCGCGGCCAGCTCGGAGGAGCGATAGACGCGGAGACCGACGTGATCGTGGCGGCGGTGGAGCGCGGCCCTCATCCGCTCCACCCACCGGTCCCCGCACCAGTCGGTGATCACCAGTCGCCCCCCTGGATGGAGGACGCGTCGGGCCTCCCGGAGCACCGCGCCTGGATCGCGCCAGTGGTGCAGAGCGCTCACGGACACGGCGACCTCGAATGCTCCGGATCGGAACGGGAGCCGCGTGGCGTCCCCGGCCACCACGATCGCGCGTGGATCCAACTTGCGCCGAGCCTGCGTCAGCATGCCCAGACTGAGATCCACGCCGGCGATGCGAGCGTCCGCGCGGGTTCGGCGCCTTGCGATCTCTTCGAGCAGGGTCCCCGTGCCGCATGCGATGTCGAGCACGGCACCTGGCATCCCGGGGCCGAGGCGGGCGAGCGTCTCGCGCATCGTGTCGCGCGTGTATCGCGGCCAGCGGCGATCGTAGTCGGCCGCCACGCGATCGTACAGCCGCCGGACCTCGTGATCGGATTCAGAGTGTCGCTTCAGGGAGATCCTCGTGATGAGACCGCTCGCCGCTCAGCGCGGGAAGTCGATCCGGGTGATGCGCCCCGTTGGCCCCACCGCCCAGCCGACACCGGGAGCGGCGAACGTCACGCTCCAGTGCTCCAGCGTGTCGACCGTCGTCCACGTGGCGGCGAAGTCCGTCGACACCGCCACGCCCGACGGCCCTACCGCCACCAGCGTCGGCGTCGGCGCGCCTGGGACGAACGCGCCCCCGTAGATCGCGCCCGGCCGCTCGGGGTGTCCGGCGAGCCGCCACGTGCGGCCGCCGTCCTCGGT
>DASSBK010000198.1:0-3271 GCA_035698825.1 Gemmatimonadota bacterium | reverse complement strand
AAACCTACGGCCCGCGTTTGTTGGCTGCATCAGCGCTTAGGCCGCCGCTGGTTCCACTCTCCAGCCGCCGCGCGTCCAGCACTGGCAGACACCTGCGCACAGGCTTCGTGACACCCATGAACGGCCAATCGGTACGATGCCAGTAGTAGGCGTCCGGCGACTGCAATACCAGATCCCAGACCACCGGCTCCCCGCTTGCTGTTTTCCGCTCTTCGCCGCGGATTCTCCCACGGATGTGATGGCGACTCACTTCCTGAATGTCATACTCCCACGCCCAACGCATGACTCCTGCGCTATCGGTGCTCGGCTGGAGGTGGCGCAGCGTCATCACGCGATGGTCCGGTGAGAAGGAGATCGTGTGCGGGTCCTTGACGCAGAAGCTGTCGGCATCGGCCCAGTCCCACCGGCCGGTCGCCACGGTGAAGATGTCCGTACGAACCGGCACGTCGTACTGACGCGGCCACGGATGCCACCAGGCGACCAGGACTACGAACGCTATCGCGGGCACACCCAGGAGGAGACTGAGGTCGCGCAGGAATCGACGTGGCTCGTCGCGCATTGCGGCAATTCCTCACCGGAGGTCCGAGATCTGTGTTGGTCCGCCTACCGACTTGCGTAGCGGCTCCGGCCTCTCAAGGCAGCCGCGAAATCCAGCGTTCCGCCGGCCGCCAGCGGCGGGCAGCGCCCGAGGGGAGCTCGGGACCGCCCGGCCCGTCGGCTGCATGCGCGGGTCAGGCAGCGACAAACCAGCGGCTCCCTTGAGCCTCGTCAGAAGCCACGAAATTCGACCGATAGCCGAGCCAAAGGCTGAGCATTCCTGCTAGGAGGAACATCCATGCGAAACCGCTGCCAGGAACACTCTGCACCTGACCTCCGCGTGGAGCGAGCCGGCTAGTCACGACCCTCCGTGTCGCTGCCTAACGACATGCGCATACCCGATCGTCGGTTGGATTCGCTGTGAAGGAGTGCCAGAAAAATTAGGGAGCGGCTGGACCGCACGCCAGCTGGGAAAGTGCGCCACGAAGCGCGGGAAATGCGACACAAGTAGCGGCATCCTTGTCGCAAATGCAGCTTTGTGCAGCGCCATCTACTATCCCGAACGCTTACTCCCGATCATACGCGGTGATCCGGCCGTCGAGTTCGATCCGGAATTAGAAGACCAGCCATTCTCCCGCCTGCGGAATAGGGAGAACGACACGATCGTCAGGTTGTCGGAGCAGGCAGGCACGGAACCGGATAGATTGCGGCCGCATGGAAGCCATCGCCCCCGACCAGGAATCGGCCGACTGGCTGCGCGACCTGCGACACACAGGCGCGTCGCAGGACCACGCCATCGCGCGCCTGCATGCCCTGCTCCTGCGGGTCGCGCGAGGGGTCGCCGCCCGGCGCCGCGCGACGCTTCCCGGGCGAGGCGACGAGGAGATCGACGACCTCTGCGTCCAGGCGGCGAACGACGCGGTCATGGCCGTCCTCGCGAAGCTCGATACCTACCGCGGCGCCGCCCGGTTCACCACCTGGGCGTGCAAGTTCGCGATCTTCGAGACGTCGAGTCGCCTGCGGCGCCACGCCTGGCGACAGCGCAAGGTCGAGATCGACGACACCGTGTGGGACCGGCTTCCCGACCAGGCGCCGGCGGCGCTGCAGCAACTCGAGAACGATCAGGTGATCGGGGCACTCCACCGGGCCGTCGAGGAGCACCTCACCGCGCGACAGCGGCTCATCTTCCAGAGCGTCACGCTGGACGAGGTGCCGATCGACGTGCTCGCGGAGCGGCTCGGCGCGTCGCGCGGGGCGATCTACAAGACGCTGCACGATTCGAGGGCGAAGCTTCGCCGCGCATTGACCGTCTCAGGACATGGAGAACGCGTGTCATGACCGACTCCGATCTTCGGAGGCTCCTCGGCCTGCCGGATGACGATCCCGGCTGCGACGCCGCGTTCGGCGTCTTCGACGAGTACTGCGATGCCGTCCGTCGCGGCGACCCGGCCGAGGACATCGCCGCGCGCTACGCCGATTTCCTCACCCACGTGGCGAACTGCACGACCTGCCGGGAGGACCTCGAGAGCCTCCTGGCCATCCTCCGGGACGAGGAGCCGGGACGGGGGTAAGATCTCCCGCCTTCGCGCCGCTAACACTGAGGCAGGGTAACCCTCTTACCAGGAGCCTCAGATGTCGAACGAGCCCTCGTCCGTCCGCTTCGGGACCATCCCGGTCGACGGATTGAACATCGCCTACCGCGAGGCCGGCGATCCGGAAAGCCCCAAGCTCGTGCTGCTGCACGGCTTTCCGGCATCGTCGCACCAGTACCGCGACCTCGTGCGGGCGCTGGCCGACCGGTTTCACGTCATCGCCCCCGACTACCCCGGGTTCGGCCTGAGCGATGTGCCCGATCCCGCCGAGTGGCCGTATACCTTCGATCGAATCGCCGGCGTGGTCGAGCGCTTTCTCGCCCTCAAGGGGTTCGAGCGCTACGGGCTGTTCGTGCAGGACTACGGCGGGCCGGTCGGCTTCCGCATCGTCGCCCGGAACCCTGAGGCGCTCGAGTGGCTCATCATCCAGAACTCGAACGCCTATGACGTCGGCTTCACGGCCGCGTGGGACCGGCTGAGGAATGCGCTGTGGAAGGAGCGGACCTCGGAGACGGAGCAGCCGCTCCTGGGATTCCTGACGCGGGAGACGATCAGGACGATCTACCTGCATGGCGCGACCCGCCCGGAGCTGGTGAGCCCCGATGCCTGGGAGTCGGACATCGCGTTCATGCAGCGGCCCAACGCGGTGCGGCTCAACCTCGACCTGTTCTACGACTACCGGACGAACGTGCCGCTCTACCCCGCGTGGCAGGCGTTCCTGCGCGAGCGCCGGCCGGAGACGATCATCTTCTGGGGCCAGGACGACATCTTCTTCACCAGGGAGGGCGGCGACGCGTATCTGGCCGACCTACCGGACGCCGAGCTGCACCGGCTCCAGGCCGGACACTTCGCGGTGGAGGATCACCTCGACCATATCGCATCGCACATGAAGCGGTTCTACGCCGCGAAGGTGGCAGGGGCGGCGTCCGCGGCAACGGCGGCGGCCTGAGCTCGAATCCTGGAGCGGCGACGCTTCGCGTCGCCGGCCTCTGGCGGTACCCTGTCAAGTCTTTGGCCGGAGAGCCGGTCGACTCGACTCGACTGGACCCGTCCGGCATCCCGGGTGACCGCCTGGTGCATGTGCGCGGCCCCGAGGGTGTGCGGACGTCTCGGCGTCACCACCGGCTGCTCGGGCTGCGCGG
>DASSBK010000197.1:0-2845 GCA_035698825.1 Gemmatimonadota bacterium | reverse complement strand
TCACGCTCTGGAACGTGGGTCAGCTCTCGCTCGAGCTCGGTCGGCTGGACCAGGCCGAGCACGCCTTCCGGGCACTCTGGCGACAGGACGGAACCCCTGCCTACCTGGAGCTCGCCCGCATTCTGGAGCGGACCGGCCGCCCGGCCGAGGCGCGCGACGCGTACCAGTTCGTCGTCTACGCTTGGCGGAACGCGGACCCTGAGCTGCGACCGATGGTCGAGGAGGCGCGCCGGGCGGTCGCGCGGCTGTCACGCGCCGGGCACTAGGGAGCCGGTACCCGGCCGGTCCCAGGTCACCCTGCCAACGTCGAACTCCGTCAGGCGTTCACTGCCGCGGAACCACCAGAACGCGATTCGTCCTCCCGGTCATGCGGATGCCGGACGAGGTGAACGCCGAGGTCTTTCCGTTTACATAGTAGCTGGCGCCCGCCAACGGCTTCCCCCGTAACACGAAAGTCCAACCGCTTTCCCTGGCGTCGACCCGGTACTCGATGCCCCTCCCGGTCTTCGTGCGTGAGAACGAGAGCGTGTTGGTCCCCACCGGAAGATCCTCGATGCTCATATCCTCCCACCCGGCAGGCAACTGAGGATCGAAGACGACGGTCTTGTGCACCGCGTCCGGCTGGATGCCGAATACATGCTCGATGAGCGGCAGCACGATGCCATAGCTGGTCCAGCCGATCACGAAACAGCCGTAATCGGGCATCATCTCCGAGATCGAGCCCGGCAACGTCCGACCGAACGTCTCCACGATCCTGCCGACATACCACAGCGCCTCGTCGATGCGCCCGTACTGTGCCTCCGCGACGGCCTGCACGCCGGTCGCGATGGTCATCATGGCCTGCCGGTCCACGGCGGAGAGAAAGGGGCCGTATGCTCCGACGTTCTCGGCGCGGATCTTCTCGAGCAGCCCTATGGCCCGGTCCCGCGGCGCGATGCCGACCTCCATCGGCGTCGCGATCACCCAGTTCTTGTTGGTGATCCAGCCTCGGCTGCTGTCCGGCATGGCCGCGAATCGCTGCTGCAGCCGCCCGTAGTATCCGATGAGCTCCCGGTCCCGCGGCGTCAGCGCGGTATCCCCCTTCAGCCGTATCTGCGTGATCGCCCCTTCCGCGGCGCGCATCGCCTGCGCGCGCGATCCGTAGAAGTCGGCGTACGAGCCCTCGTCGTCGGCCCAGAAGCGTTGGTTGATCTTCGCCTTCAGCTCCGCCGCCCGTTGCTCATACCGCGTCGCAGCCGCCGGCTCGTGCAGCACGCGGGCGATGCGCGCCGTGGCCTCCAGCGCCTGCTGGGTGTATACCGCCACGTCGATCAGCTCCGCATTGAGACCGTACACCTCCATGATGCCGTAGCCTTCGGGGAAGAGATTCCCGTTCCGGTCCATATCGGTGAGCAGCCAGTGGAGGCCCAGCTTCATCGCGGGGTACATCTCTCGTGCGAAGCGCACGTCCCCCGTCCACGCGAAAACCTTGCCGACGGCCGCGATGAACTGGGCGGTTTCCTGGGTGTTGCCCCGATTGACCACGCCGCCGTTGGTCGTCACCTCGTGCACGATCCGGCCGTTGCCGTTCGCCTTCAGCGACTGATCTCGCAGCAGGCGGAGCGTCTGCTCGGCGAGCTCGACATTGCCTGTCGCGAGGAGCGCCTGCACCGAGTAGCTCGCATCGGTCCCGAACCACCACGGGTACTCCATCAGGCCGCCACCCAGACCGCGACCCATGCCCGGCACCGCTCGGTCCAGCCACTCCGTGTCGACCTTCACCCAATCGTACACCTCCTGCAGGCGTGCGTCGGGAATGGTGATGCGCGCCCTTTGCAGGATGGACGCGTAGCGCGACTTCTTCCGGGCGAGGAGGCTCACATGGTTTCTGGCCAGCGAGTGGTACGCGTCCAAGGCGGCGCGCTCGGAAGAGTCCGAGCCCGCGATGACGAACGTCACCCTGGACGTGCCGTGCGGCTCGACCGAAACGGTGTATCGGGAGGCGGCGGTGACGCCCATTCCCCTCGTCGCGATCGGCTCCGGATCGGCGATCGGCTGAGCACCTGCGGCGCCCGTGGTTCCCCAGGCGCAGAACCAGGGATGCCCGGTGTCCCGGGCGACGAGGACCCCGTGCTTCGGCTCCCAGCTCACGCTGTCCTGAGCATCGGTGATGCCGAGACTGTCCGAGAACCAGACCGGCCGCAGGTCCGTCTTGACGGACAATTGAAAGCTCAACTGTCGCGTGCGGCCGGCGGCGTTCTTGAAGTCGTACTGGACGATCAGTCCCTGCCGGCCGTCCGGGCTGAACTGAAAGCGTTCGACCTCGAGGCTGTCCAGCACCCGACCGTATCGGAACCGATTGCCATAGGGATAGTTGATGAACTCCGTGCTCGCGGAGAGGGCGGACTCCTTCGTGCTCGCCAGATCCGTGAGCGTAGCCCAGAAGCCGTCGATCAGCTTGATGGGGTGCAGCCATGCACCGGCCATTTCACCGGGCAGGTGGCTCCCCATGTCCGGGAAATTTCCGTCCTGGGTTCCGATCAGGTATGCCCTGGTGCCCGCGGTGACATAGGGCTTGTCCTGGGTTTGCCCATGATTGCTCAGGCCGGCCAGGATGGGGGCTGCGCGATCGGCTTGCGACAGGAGCGCACGCGAGCTCGCCAGCAGGAACGAGAGCGAGAGAACCAACGCGCGAGATGCCGTTTGCATCGAAATACCGTCACAAGTCGGGGAAGCGGGTGAGGGCGCCGGCGCGAAAACTTGCCGATCCAGGAACAGTAAAACCCGGCAGCACGCGAAGCGCTAATCGGGCGGTCATTTGCCCTCCTGGACTTGTGCGGCGCGCACGCGAGTTCGTGTCCCCGCG
>DASSBK010000196.1:0-4683 GCA_035698825.1 Gemmatimonadota bacterium | reverse complement strand
CTGCCGTATGCGCGCCTCCAGCAGCAGCGCCAGCGTGAGAACCGCCACACCCGCGCCCACGACGATGTAGGTCAACCGCGCGGGCTCGTACAGGATGGCGAGCGCGCCCACCCATATGATCAGCAAAGCAAGAGTCGCACGAAGATAGTTCATAGCCCTCCTCGCGTTGCGGTGTGCGTCGCCGATGATATGGAATGATGGGCGACGCTGTGCGCTGCTTCCTCACGACACTTCCTCCAGGGCGAGGGCCACGGCCTCCGCCACCGAATCGGCTTCGAGGATCTCCAGCCCGTGGCTGTCCCCGAGCCCGTGGGCGCTCCCGCCCCGCGGGTCGGTTCGCTGGGCGGCGATCACCGCCCGCGAGAACCCCAGCCTCTCCGCCTCCCCGAGACGACCGGCGGTCATCCGCACGGGTCTCAGCTCACCGGTGAGGCCCACTTCGCCGAACACCACCGTGCCGGGACCGACGGGCCGGTCGGAATGGCTGGACGCGATCGCGACGACGACCCCCAGGTCGACAGCGGGCTCGGTCAGCGTGAGCCCTCCGACGACGTTGAGGAACACGTCGCGCGCGCCGAGCCCGAAGCCGGCTCGCTTCTCCAGCACGGCGAGCAGCAGCGCGAGTCGGCGGGAATCGAAGCCTCCCGCCACGCGCTGCGGCGTACCGTACGGGCTGGGCGCGACCAGCGCCTGGACCTCGATCAGGAGCGGCCGCGTCCCCTCGAGGCAGGCCACGTGCGCCGAGCCGGCGGACGGATGCAGGCTCCGCGCTGGATCGAGGAAGAAGGCCGAGGGGTTGTCGACCGCCTCGAGCCCCGCTCCCGTCATCCGGAACACGGCGATCTCCTGCGTCGAGCCGTAGCGGTTCTTCTGCGCGCGGAGCACCCGGTAGTCGTGGTGGGTGTCTCCCTCGAACAGAAGCACCGCGTCGACGAGGTGCTCCAGCGTCTTCGGCCCCGCGATCCAACCGTCCTTGGTCACGTGCCCGACCAGGAACGCCGCCGCCCCGCGCGTCTTGCAGAAACCCTGCAAGGACCCTGCCGCCGCCCGCACCTGGGAGACCGACCCGGGCGCGCTCGAGATGGCCGGAGAGTAGACCGTCTGGACGGAATCACAGATGACCACCTCAGGCCCGATCTCGTCACAAGCGGCAATAAGCGAGTCGAGGGCGGTGCCGGCCGCGATCAGGAGCCCGTCGCCCGCCACGCCCAGGCGCTCCGCCCGCAGCTTGATCTGACCCGGCGACTCCTCTCCCGCCAGGTATAGAACCTTCCGGCCCTCCCGCGCCAGCCGGCCGGCCACCTGGAGGAGGAGCGTCGACTTTCCGATCCCGGGCTCGCCGCCCAGCAGGTAGAGCCCGCCGGGAACGATGCCGCCCCCCAGCAGCCGATCGAGCTCCGCCGTGCCGGTAGAGACCCGCGCCACCTCCGAGACGTCCACCTTGGCCAGGAGGCGCGCGGCGGCCGCCGGCGCGCGCTCGCCCCCCGCCACCGTCCGCGCGAGCACTTCTTCGACGAGCGAGTTCCACTCCCCGCACTCCGGGCACCGGCCCGCCCAGCGCAGGCTCGTCGCCCCGCACGCGGAGCAGACGAAGCGCGACCGGGTCCGGCGGGTCAAACGGTGGCGAATCGCGGGTCGAAGTCCTCGAACCGCATGAAGTTGCCGAGCCAGGTCAGGAGGATCTTGTCGGTCGGTCCGTTCCGGTTCTTCCCGACGATCACCTCGACCGTCCCGGTGGCGGCCTCCTGCTTCCTGTCCCCCTCGGGAGGCTTCTCCTTGTAGAGGAACAGCACGAGGTCGGCGTCCTGCTCGATCGCTCCGCTCTCCCGCAGGTCCGAGAGCCGCGGCCGCTGGTCGGTCGTCCGCTGCTCCGGGGCGCGCGAGAGCTGAGAGAGCGCGATGACCGGCACGTTGAGCTCCTTGGCCAGCGCCTTGAGCGAGCGGCTGATCTCGGTGATCTCCTGCTGGCGGCTCTCCGATCGGCGGTTGCTCTCCATGAGCTGCAGGTAGTCGACCACCACGAGCCCGATGTCCTTCTGGAGCTTGAGCCGCCGCGCCTTGGCGCGCATCTCGAGCGCGCTCAGGATGCCGCTGTCGTCGATGTAGATCGGCGCCCTGCGCAGCCGCTCGCAGGCGTCGGAGACCCGCCGCCACTCCTCGATGCTCGCGCGTCCGGTCCGCAGCGAGTGGAGGGACACGGGTGATTCGCTGCTGATCAGCCGCTGCACCAGCTGCTCCATCGACATCTCGAGGCTGAAGATGGCGACCGGCAGGCCCTTCTGGGTTGCCAGGTAGGCGGCGATGTTGAGGGCGAGGCTCGTCTTTCCGAGCGACGGCCGGGCCGCGAGGATGATCAGGTCGCTGAGCTGGAACCCGCCCGTCAGATCGTCCAGATCCTTGAAGCCGGACGGCGCGCCCGTGATTCGTTCCGACGAGGAGCTGAGCGCCTCGAGCTGCTGGACGGCGCCCTGCAGGAGCTGGTTGATCGGCGTGAACGACTTCTTGTGCCGTCTCTCTCCCAGCCGGAAGATCTCCTCCTCGGCCCGGTTCAGGAGAACGTCCGAGTCTTCGGTCGACTCGTAGGTCTCGCCGACGACACGCGTCCCGACGGCGATCAGGCGCCGCTTCACCGAGTTGTCGAGCACGATCTTGACGTGATAGGCGATGTTGGCGGCCGTCGGGACGATGTCGACGATCCGGGCCAGATACTCCGATCCGCCCGCCCCGTCGAGATCGCCGTGCCGCTGGAGCTCCTCCCTCACCGCCAGCGCGTCGGGCGCATGCCCCTGATCGCGAAGACGCTGAACGGCCTCGAAGATCAGGCGATGCGCGGGATGATAGAAGTCGTCCTCGACGAGCTTCTCCATGGCGTAGTCGGCCGCCGTCTCCTCGATCAGCATTCCACCCAGGACGGAGATCTCGGCCTCGTCGCTGTGCGGCGGCGTCCGCTCCGCCGCGCGCAACGGCGTCACCCCACGACTCGTAAGGACCTGGACCTCATCCATTCCGACCTCCCCGCGCCGTCATTTCCTCGTCATAGATCTTCCTCAAGAGCTGCACGTCCTCCCAGGTGGGGCGTTTGAGGCTCGGGTTGCGGAGGAGCGCCGCGGGATGATAGGTGGCCACCAGCGGGACTCCCTCGTAGCGATGGACCCGGCCGCGCAGACTTCCCATCGAGCTGTCGTTCCGAAGCAACGTGCGCGCCGCGTGACGTCCCAGCGTGAGGATCACGGCCGGGTCGATGAGCGTGATCTGACGCATGAGATAGGGCTCGCACTCGGCCACCTGGTGCGGCTGCGGGTCGGCGTTCTCGGGCGGCCGGCACTTGAGCACGTTCGTGATGAAGACCTCGTCCCGACCGAAGCCGATGGCTTGGAGGATCTTCGTCAGGAGCTGACCCGCGCGCCCGACGAACGCCTCGCCCTGCTGGTCCTCATGGTATCCGGGGGCCTCACCAATCACCATGATTTTCGTGCGTGGGGTCCCGCTTCCCCAGACGACCTTCGTGCGGGTGGCGCACAGGTCGCATCGCGTGCACACGAGCGCCTCCGCCCGCACCGCCTCCCAGGCCTCCTCGTCGAAGCCGGCCGGCTCGGGCCCGGTGAGGACTTCGTGGCCGGTATCCGGGACCGCCGACGGTTCACCCTCCTCACGGGTGTCGGAGGAGGCGCTCGGCGCCGAGGACTCTCGCGGGAGGCGATAGACGCTGCGCTCGCCCAGGAGTCGCGCCCGCTCGAGTCGCGCCCTGGCCTCGACCCCCGAATCGGGGCTCACGCCACCAGGCGCGTCATGGGGCCGCCGGAGTCCCGGCAGCCGAGCGGTCGAGGACGAGATCGACCAGGCGCCGCGCGAGTTCCCGCTTCGACATCAGATCGAACTCCGTGCGCGACCCGTCGCGACCGAGGACGAACACGCGGTTCGTCTCGTGCTCGAACCCTGCCCCCTCCTCGCGGGGGTTGTTCACCACCAGCCAGTCGCATCCCTTGGCCTGCAATTTCTCCGCCGCCGCCTCGGACACGTCGTCGGTCTCGAGGGCGAAGCCGATCAGGATCGTTCCCGGCGCCCGCTCCACGGCCGCGCGAGCCAGGATGTCCTCGGTCCGCTCCATCCGCAGGATCCCATCCCAATCCGCCTTCTTGAGCTTGCGCTCGGCGACGTCGATCGGCCGCCAGTCGGATACCGCCGCCGCCATCCAGAGCTGTTCTGCGCCTTCCATCTCGGCGCGGACAGCCGCCGCCATCTCCTCGGGCGTCCGGACCGCCACCGCCTGGACGAACGGCGGCGGGTCGACGCTCGTCGGCCCGTGGACGACTACGACGTCGGCGCCTTCGCGCCAGCACGCCTCTGCGACCGCGAACCCCATGCGGCCCGACGAGCGGTTGGTGACGATCCTGACCGGATCGATGTCGACCTGCGTGGGACCCGCGGAGACGACGACCCGCCGTCCTGCCAGGCGCGCGCGGCCGTTCAGGAGGCGATCCAGCGCCGCCAGGACGAACTCGTTGCCTGGCCAGCGGCCGAACCCAGTCTCCCCGCACGCCAGCGGACCTTCACCGGGGGCGAGCAGCGCGTACCCACGCTCCCGGAGCACTGCCCGATTCGCGCGCACGGCGGGATTCTCGTACATGGTCGCGTTCATCGAAGGAACGAAGACGACCGGCGTCGCGGACGGATCGACGGCCA
>DASSBK010000195.1:0-13291 GCA_035698825.1 Gemmatimonadota bacterium | reverse complement strand
CCGCGTGCCGATCATCTACGGCGGGCACCCCGTTTCGATCGCGGCCGCGGGACGCTGGAAGACGCAGCTCAATGAGAACGGGAAGATCCCCGCCTGGGCCGGCGCGTTCCCCGAGCACGGCCACAACGAGATCGTCGGCTTCGACGGCGCGCACTCCGCTCTCGATCGTCTGGCGCTCGTCTATCTGGAGACGCCGTGGGACGACGAGCGGGTGGCGCGCCGCATGGCGTGGACCCGGAAGTGGTGCGCCGACCGCGTGGGCGCCCAGCACCTCGTCGAAGCCGGCGGCGAGACGCCGCTCGAGGGGATGCTGCGGTTGTGCGGCATGGGGGACTGCGCTAGCTTCCTCGTTTCCATCATCACCGGGAAAGACCCCACCCCTGTGACGCCCATCGACAAATTGAAGGCAGAGCTCGCACGTTGAAGATCGTCATTCCTGCCGCCGGGCAGGGGATCCGACTCCGGCCCCACACGCACACGCTGCCCAAGGTCATGCTCCCGGTCGCCGGGCGGCCGATCATCGGCCACATCCTGGCCGACGTGGCACGGCTCGGGCCCGACGAGGTGCGTCTCGTGGTCGGCTATCGCGGGGATACGATAGAGCGGTACGCCGAGCGCGCGTTTCCGGATCTGCCGGTCCGGATCGTGTGGCAGAAGGAGCAGCTCGGACTCGGCCACGCGGTGCTCCAGGCCCTGGACCCGGGAGACCACGACGAGGTGCTGGTCGTCCTCGGCGACACGGTGTTCGACGTCGACTACGCCAGGGTGGTGGCCCAGAAGGAACACGTCCTGGGGGTTCGATCGGTGCCCGACCCCGAGCGCTTCGGGATCGTCGAGCTGGACGCCGTCGGCGGGTCGATCGCGCGGCTCGTCGAGAAGCCGGCCGAGCCGAAGGGGAACCTCGCGCTCGTGGGCCTCTATTTCGTGCACGACGGGGAGCTCCTGCGGAAGGCGATTGCCGGGCTCGTCGATGACGACTCGCGAACGCGCGGAGAGTACCAGCTGACCGACGCGCTCCAGCGCATGATCGACGCCGGCGAGCGGTTCGTGCCCTACGAGATCGGGGGCTGGTACGATTGCGGCAAATCCGAGACGTTGCTGGCCACGAATCGGGCGCTCCTCGACCTGCGACCGCCACAGAATTCCGCGCACGGAGTCGAGCGCAGCGTTCTCATCCCGCCGGTCCACGTCGGACCGCGCTGCGCGATCGAGAACTCGATCGTCGGCCCGCACGTGTCGATGGCCGAAGGCGTCACGATCCGCGACGCGGTCGTGCGCGATACCATTCTCGCGGACGGCGCCCACGTGGAGGGCGCGGTCCTGGAGGGCTCGATCGTGGGACCCGAGTCTCGGGTACGCGGGCGGGCCCGAACGGTGAACCTGGGAGACAACTCGGAGGTCACATGGTGAAGACCGCGCCCGCCCGTCCACCGCAGCGCGCGGCGAATCTCGCCCGCACGGATCGGTACGTGTTCACCTCCGAGTCCGTGACGGAGGGCCATCCCGACAAGATCGCGGACCGCATTTCCGACGGCGTGCTCGATGCGGCGCTGACCGGCGACTCCATGAGCCGCGTCGCGTGTGAGACGCTCGTGACGACGGGGCTGATCGTGGTGGCGGGGGAGATCACGACCGAGACGTACATTCCGGTCGCGGACGTTGCGCGCGAAGCGGTCCGCGAGATTGGCTATACGGACGCGCGCATGGGGTTCGACTTCAAGACCTGCGGTGTGCTCGTCTCGCTCGATCAGCAATCGCCCGACATAGGACAGGGCGTGGACAAGGACGGCGCGGGAGATCAGGGGATGATGTTCGGCTACGCCACCGACGAGACCGAGGAGCTCATGCCGCTTCCGATCTCGCTCGCGCACGCGCTCACCCGCCGTCTGGCCGTGGTGCGCAAGGACGGCACGCTGCCCTGGCTGCGTCCCGACGGGAAGAGCCAGGTGTCGGTCGAGTACGATCAGGGGAAGGCGCGGGAGATCCGCACCGTCGTCATCTCGACCCAGACCGCGGACGAGAGCGAGGTGTCGCCCGAGGAGATCCAGGACCGGATCCGCAAGGACGTGATCTGGCCGATCCTGCCGGCCGATATGTACGACCGCGACAAGCTCGTCGTTCACATCAACCCCACGGGCCGGTTCGTGATCGGCGGGCCGATGGGGGACGCGGGCGTAACGGGACGTAAGATCATCGTCGACACCTACGGGGGGGCGGGCAGGCACGGTGGCGGCGCGTTCAGCGGCAAGGACCCGACGAAGGTCGATCGATCGGGGGCGTACGCCGCGCGCTGGATCGCCAAGAACCTGGTCGCCGCGGGACTCGCGAGCCGCTGCGAGGTCCAGCTCGCGTACGCGATCGGCGTCGCCCAGCCGGTCAGCGTGATGGTCGACACGTTCGGTACCGGGGACACGCCGGACGAAGTTCTCTCCGCCATGATTCCCACCCTCTGGGATCTGCGGCCCAAGGAGATCATCCGCGCGCTCGACCTCCGCCGTCCGATCTACCGGCCGACCTCGGCCTACGGCCACTTCGGCCGGGCCCCCGAGCACGGCCTCTTCACCTGGGAGCGGACGGACCGCGTGGACGCCCTCCGCGACGAGGTCGCGTGAGGACCGCCGGACTCCGCGCCGGGCATGTAGGAAACTCGATCACGATTCAGCCATAGGAGACCATCGATGCCGAAGACGAGAAACACCCAGGCGGCCGACGTGGCCGGCGACGTCAAGGACCTCGCGCTCGCGGGCAGGGGGGCGCTCAGGACCGAGTGGGCCGGACGCAGCATGCCGGTCCTGGGCCTGATCGGCGACCGGTTCGAGAAGGAGCGGCCGCTGGAAGGCGTGCGGGTGTCGGCGTGCCTCCACGTGACGACCGAGACCGCGAACCTCATGATCGCGCTCAAGCGCGGCGGCGCCGACATCTGCCTCTGCGCGTCGAATCCGCTCTCGACGCAGGACGACGTGGCGGCGTATCTGGTCGTGGACCATGGCATCCAGGTGCACGCCATCAAGGGTGAGGACAACGACACGTACTACAAGCACATCCGCGCCGCGCTCGAGCATCGCCCGCAGGTGACGATGGACGATGGCGCGGACCTGGTCGGCTCGCTCCACATGATCGGGCTGGAGCGGTTCGACGATCTGCATCCGGTGATCCGCGACTGGGCCACCGGGCTTTCGGACGCGGAGCGGAAGGAGATCGTGGAGGGCGTGATGGCCTCGACGGAGGAGACGACGACCGGTGTGATCCGGCTCAAGTCCATGGAAGAGGCGGGCGTGCTCCTCTTCCCGGTGATCGCGGTAAACGACTCCAACACCAAGCACCTCTTCGACAACCGCTACGGTACCGGCCAGTCGACGATCGACGGCGTGCTCCGCGCGACCAACATCCTGCTGGCCGGATCGACCGTCGTGGTGGCCGGCTACGGCTGGTGCGGCAAGGGCATCGCGCGCCGGGCCCAGGGGCAGGGTGCGCAGGTGGTCGTGACCGAGGTCGATCCGCTGAAGGCGCTCGAGGCGGTCATGGACGGCTTCCGCGTGATGCCGATGCTCGAGGCGGCGGCGTTCGGCGACGTGTTCATCACGGTGACCGGCGACATCCACGTGATCCGCCGCGAGCACTTCGATGCGATGAAGGACGGCGCGATCGTCGCCAACAGCGGCCACTTCAACGTCGAGATCGACCTCGACGTGCTGGACTCCATGGCCACGGCGAAACGCGAGGTCCGGGACTTCGTGACCGAGTACACGGTCGGCGACAGGAAGCTCTTCGTGCTCGGCGAGGGCCGGCTGATCAACCTCGCGGCGGCCGAGGGCCATCCGGCGAGCGTCATGGACATGTCGTTCGCGAACCAGTCACTGGCCTGCGAGCACATCGTCAAGCATTCGGACGAGCTGCCCGAGGGCGTGAGCTCGGTACCGCGCGAGATCGACGCGGAGATCGCGCGGCTCAAGCTCGGTGCGATCGGCGTGGAGATCGACGAGTTGACGAGCGAGCAGAGGAAGTATCTGGCGAGCTGGGAGATGGGCACGTAGTCGGTCGATGAAAACGGCCCATCTGCCGCGGCTTCAGTCGGCGTAGCGAATTCCCAGTCTCACGGAGCGGCCGGGGGCGGGAAAGCCGACGAACTCCTCGTAGTCTGCGTCGAGGAGGTTGTCGGCGCGACCGAATGCCGTGACGCGACCGAAGCGCCGGGACAGAGAGAGCGAGGTGGCGGTGTAGCCATCCGCCACGTCGCGCTCCGGAACGGGGATCTGGAAGTCGAAGCGCTCGCCGACCCACACGACCTCGACCCTTGCCTGAGCCACCTCGCCGGTCCATTGCACCGTAGTGCCTCCGCGCCAGCGCGGGCGGTCGCGTAGCGTCTCGTCCGTGCCGACGAGGTCGGCGTCGAGCCAGCGCGCGAACCCGGTCAGGATCAGGCTGCGATTCGGCCTCCAATCGGCCTCCGCCTCCAGGCCGCTCGTCCGCGCCAGGCGTCGGTTGACCAGGCGGAACTCCTCCGCGCTGAAATCGATGAGGTCGCGGTACCGCTGGCGGAACGCGGTCAGGGAAACGACGAGGGCCGCGGGGCGGATCTCCTGCGTCCAGCCGAGGTCGAACCCGCGGCTCCGCTCCGGGCCGAGATCGGGGTTGCCGACGTTGGGCTCACCGAGCGCGAAGAACGAAGGCAGCTTGAACCCATCTCCCCAGCTCGCTGCGATGCGCGAGCCATTCCACGGCAGCCGCCAGGCGAGAGCCGCGCGCGGGGATGCCTCGCTCGGGAAGCCATCCGGGACGTCGACCCTGAGCGCGAGGTCGATCGAGAGCCGGTTCGAGCGGTACGCGATCTCCCCCGCCGCCGAGCGCGTCGTCCGCTCCAGTGCGAAATCCGCGGGGATCTCATCGGCGATCACGGCATCGCTCTCTCCGTCGTCGTGACGAAGCTCTCCGCTCACCAGGAGCGCGAGTCCGCCGGCGACGTCCCACGCGCTCGTCAGCGAGAGCCTGCGTCGATCCAGGACCGATTCCTGGTCGACAGCGGGGAGCGCGAGGGGACTCGGCGGGTCCGCGTCCAGAATGGGTGGCGTTCGCACCTTCGCTTCCCGCCGGTAGGCGTCGGCCATCGCTGTGAAGGTCCATCCCTTCCGGATCCCATGCCGGGCCTCGACGCCGAGCACTAGCTCCCGGGCCTCCGAGCGGCGCGGTTCGCGCAGGATGGAAAACCGCGGTCCCCCGCCATTGTCGGGGAAGCCGTCCGAATCCATGTCGTGGAGCCGCGCGGTCAGCCGCAGTTCTCCCAGTCGCCCCGCGAGATCCGCCGTGACGGCGCCGGTGGCGAGCCGGTACGGGTCGCTCTCCACCTGCTCGTCGGACCGGACCCATGACGCTCCTCCGCTCGCGGCGAAGATCCCGCGGCTTCCTCGGCCTCCCAGCCGTCCCTCGCGCGCGCCGAAGGAGCCAGCCGCGGCTTCCGCATTCCAGCCGGGATCGCTCCGCCCACGCCGTGAAATGATGTGAATCACCCCGGCCATCGCCTCCGACCCGTAGCGGGAGGACAGCGGGCCGCGGACGATCTCCACGCGCTCGACGTTGTCCACGCTGAGAGTGGAGAAATCGAACGAGCCGCCCAGCAGGTTCGTGGGATCGTTGACCGGCACGCCGTCGAGGAGGACGAGCGTGAAGTTCGGGTCGCCCCCGCGCAGCGTGACCGTGCTCAGCCCACCGCGACCTCCGGTGCGTGACAGGTCGACGAAGGGGCCCGCGCGCAGCACGTCCTCGAGCGTCGCCGCACGACTCGCTTCGATGGCCTGCCTGTCGATGACCGTGACGGATCCGGGGGCGACGGAGAGCGGGAAGGGAAGCGTGGAGAGAGTGACGACGACCGGATCGGCTTCGACGACAGGCGTCTGCGCCGCGATCGGAGAGACCACGACGAGACCGAGGAGCGGGGCCAGCAGCGCGCGACGCACGCCGAGATGCTATTCCCACGGGACATCGACAGCCATACCGCATTTGGTGTCACGCACCTGACAGACACCGACCACGCACTGTGTAGGATCGAAGCGTGCCTACCAAGCCTCGGATTTCCTGGCGACGTGGTCTCCTCGCATTCGTGGTCCTGGCGTTCGTGATCGGCGGCTGCTACTGGATGCGGCGATCCAAGGGCGGCGGGATGACCGAGTTCGAGGGCGCGCGCCCGATCCATCCCCAAGACATCGCTCTCCCCGACGGCTACGCCATCGAAGCAATCGCGACGGGTCTCACGTTCCCGACGGGCGTCGCGTTCGACGAAGCGGGCGGAATCTACGTGGTCGAGTCGGGCTATTCGTACGGGGAGGTCACGGACACGCCCCGCCTCCTGCGCGTCGAACCCGGGGGCGGGACGCGTGTCATTGCGAGCGGGGGAGGCAACGGGCCGTGGAACGGCGTCGCCGGCCACGAGGGGGCGTTCTACGTGGCCGAGGGCGGAGCGTTCGAGGGTGGCCGGATCCTTCGCGTCACTCCGGACGGACAGATCGTCGCGATCGCCGACAGCCTTCCCAGCATGGGGGATCATCACACCAACGGTCCCGTCGTGGGGCAGGACGGCTGGATCTACTTCGGCCAGGGCACGGCGACGAACTCGGCGGTCGTGGGGGAAGACAACGCCAGCTTCGGCTGGCTGGAGCGGCATCCGGACTTCCACGACACCCCGTGTCGGGACGTCACCTTGACGGGCGTCAACTTCGAATCGACCGATCCCCTGAACGGCGGCGAGACGACGACGGGCGCGTTCTCGCCCTTCGGCACGCCGACGACGGAGGGCCAGGTGGTGCGCGGCCGCGTGCCGTGCAACGGAGCCATCCTGCGCGTTCGGCCTGATGGGGGCGCGATCGAGCTCGTCGCCTGGGGCCTCCGCAATCCCTTCGGTCTGGCGTTCGGTCCGGACGCGCGGCTCTACGTGACCGACAACGGCTACGACGAGCGCGGGAGTCGCAAGGTGTTCGGATCCGGGGATTACCTGTGGCGGATCGAGCGGGGAGCCTGGTACGGGTGGCCGGACTTCGCGGGAGGCCGGCCCTTCTTCGACGACGACATCCGACCCGTGCTCGCCAGGGCCCCCGGGAATCCGCCGGAGCCGGCCGCGGTGTTCGGCGTTCACTCGTCGGCGGACGGGTTCGACTTCTCGCGAAACGCGGCCTTCGGCCACGTCGGCGAGGCGTTCGTAGCCTTGCTCGGTGACATGTCCCCTCCCGTCGGGAAGGTCCTCTCTCCGGTCGGTTTCAAGGTGGTCCGGGTCGACGTGGAGAGCGGGGTGGTCGAGGACTTCGCGGTCAACGAAGGGGACACGAACGGCCCCGCCTCGTGGCTCGGGTCGGGGGGCCTCGAGCGCCCCGTCGCGGCCCGCTTCGATCCTTCCGGCACCGCCCTCTACGTGGTCGACTTCGGGGTGATGACGATGACCGAGCGGGGACCCGAGCCCCGGAAGGAGACCGGCGTGCTGTGGAAGATCACCCGTTCGGGCAGCCGATGAGCGCCGGGAGAATCGCCCCGTTGCTGATCGCCGCCGGGCTGACGGTCGGCTGCGGCCAGGCACGCAGGAGCGAGCCGCTCATGGGCCCGCTCACTCTCCAGAGCGACGCGGAACAAGGCCGCACGACGTTCATGAAATACTGCCAACCGTGTCATCCCGGAGGCGAGGCCGGGCTCGGTCCCTCGCTGAACGACAAAGCGCTCCCCACGTTCCTCAAGAAGTTTCAGGTCCGGCAAGGCATCGGGTCCATGCCCTCTTTTTCGGAGGCGGAGATCTCCGATCAGCAGCTCGACGACATCATGGCGTACTTGAAGGCGCTTCGAGGCCATGAGGGCGAGCCGGGCGGCTGAACCACGAACCGACATGCTTTCCGCGGACATCGAGACGCAGTTTCCCGACAAATTCGTGGCCGGCTAGGCGCTCGCGGGAATCGAGTGCGAGCGCCGGGGCACTTGATCCGGGCGGTCGGGGTACGGTATCGTAACCGGACAATCTGGTCAGGGAGGAGCCCCGTGGAGCCGGACGTGGTAGAGGTGAGCGTAGCGAGCCTGGGGATCGATTCGTCGACCCAGTCTCCGATCGTCATCCTCAAGGAAAAAGACGGCGAGCGCTACCTCCCGATCTGGATCGGGCCGAGCGAGGCGAGCGCGATCGCGACCGAGCTGGCCGGCGTCAAGTTCTCGCGCCCCCTGACCCACGACCTCATGAAGACGCTGGTGCGCGCCCTCCACGGCACGCTGTCCCAGGTCGTCATCGGGGCGCTCAAGAACAACACCTACTACGCGCAGGTCTTCGTTCAGAACGGCGACGAGGACGTGGTTGCCATCGACGCTCGCCCCAGCGACTCGATCGCGCTGGCGCTTCGTCTGAACGCGCCGATCTTCGCGTCCGAGGAGTTGCTCGATCACACCGCCGAGGATGTGGGACAGAGCGGAGAAGAGGGCAGCACAACCGAGTACGACGCCGAGGACCTCAAGGAGTACCTGCGGCGGATGAACCCGGAGGATTTCGGGCGCTTCACGATGTAATCGAAGTCATTTTGGGGTTTGAACATCGGAGTTGTGACATGACGTAACGCTGTACCTGCTTCGAGGTGCCTTCGCGCGCGCCTGCCGCGCGCGGGGGAGAATAGGGAATGCGGTGCGAATCCGCAGCGGCCCCGCCACTGTGACGCCCGATCGGTCCCTCCGATCCGGCCAAGCCAGGAGACCTGCCTCGAGGCCCGTTGCACGTGACCCTTCGCGGGAGGGGTCCGGCGACACGCTCGGGGCCTCCCGACCGTCCGCCCACCCTCCCGAACCCTGGAAGCGGTGGGCGTTTTCGTGTTCGCCCACGGGAGGTCGTTCATGCACCGTGCTCGCACGAGCTTCGTTCTTGCGACGATCGCGCTGGTGTCTGCCGTGTCGGCGTGCGAGCGCGCGCCGGAAGAAGGTGGAGACGCAGCGGGCCCGCGGGTCGTGGACGACGCCGGCGACACGCTCGCGCTTTCCGCTCCCGCGCGGCGAATCGTATCGCTCGTCCCGAGCGTGACGGGCACGATCGTCTCCCTCGGCGCTGCCGATCGGCTGATCGCCCGCACCCGCTACGATCTCGATCCCGCCCTCGCCGCGCTGCCGAGCCTCGGAGGCGGCCTCGATCCGAGCATCGAAGGGATCGTCGCGCTCCGGCCCGACCTCGTGATCGCGTGGAACGCGCGCGACGACCGCGTGCTGGTGCCTCGGCTGCGAGCGGCCGGCATCCCGGTATACGTGGCCGAGATCCAGGACACGACCGGCGTATTCGCCACCCTCGACCGGGTCGGCGAGCTCCTCGGCACCGAGGATCGGGCGGACTCTGTGGCGGGCGCGCTCCGCGACACGTTCGCCGCCGTGGCCGCCGACGTCCCGCCCGGGCCACGCCCGACGGCGCTCTACCTGATCGCGGAGGATCCTCCGCGGAGCGCCGGTCCGGGGACCTTCATCGGGCAGGCGATCGAAATCGCCGGCGCGCTCCCGGCGTTTCCCGAGATCGCCGAGGACTGGCCGACGGTCGCGCTCGAGGCCGTGATGGCACGGAATCCGAACGTGATCGTCCTGCCGGTGGGTGCGGACCTGCCCGCGCGGGACGTGCTCGCCCGCCGTCCCGGTTGGCGGGATCTCCCCGCGGTCCGCGAGGCACGGATCGTCGAGATCGAAGCCGATCTCCTGGCCCGCCCCGGCCCCGACCTGGGACGCGCCGCCCGCGTCCTGCGCGAAGGGCTGTCGGCGATCGCCGACGGGCAGCGATGAAGGGCAGCCGCTCGACCGGCGCGAGGCACGGCCTCGCGCTCGCGGGACTCGGGGTGGCAGCGGTCGCCGCGATCCTCCTGTCGACCCGCTACGGCGCGGTCGGAATGAACCTCGCGGAGGTGCTGGCGGCGATCCGGGGATCGGGGGACCCGGCGACGGTGACGATCGTCCGGGAACTCCGGCTCCCGCGCGCGGTGCTCGCGGCCCTCGTCGGCGGAGCGCTGGCGCTTTCGGGGGCCGGGTTTCAGGCCCTCCTGCGGAACCCCCTCGCCGAGCCGTACGTCCTGGGGGTTTCGAGCGGCGCCGCGGTCGGGGCCGTGGCGTGGATCGCCGCGGGTGGCCTGGCGATCGCGCGCTTCGGTCTTCCGGCGGCCGCGCTCGCGGGCGCGCTCCTCGCGATCGCGCTAGTCCTCCGGATCGGGAGCCGGGTCGACCGCGGCCTCGACGTCCGCGTCCTCCTCCTCGCGGGCGTCGTGACGGGCTCCTTCTTCACGGCCTGCATCCTCCTGCTCCTCAGCTTCCAGCAGGCGGACGCGTTCCGCTCGGCGGTCTTCTGGATGATGGGGAGCCTGGCCGGAGCGACCTGGGGCGCGGTGGCGTTCATGGGGGGGGTGGTCGCGGTGGGAGGAGCCGCGCTCGTCTCGCTCGCGCGGCCCTTCAACGCGCTCGCGGTCGGCGAGGAGACGGCCGGGTTCCTCGGCGTCCCCGTGGACCGCGTGCGGCGCGCGGCGTATCTGCTCGCGAGCGGGCTGGCGGCGGGTTCGGTGGTCGTGGCTGGCGGCATCGGCTTCGTCGGCCTCGTGATCCCGCATGCGGTCCGGATCCTGTGGGGCGGCGAGCACAGGTTCCTCCTGCCAGCGGCGTTCCTCGCGGGCGCCGCGTTCCTGCCGCTGGCGGATCTCCTCGCCCGGCTCGTGGTGGCGCCCAACGAGCTTCCGCTCGGCGTGGTGACCTCGTTCATCGGCGTGCCGTTCTTCGTGGGGCTCCTGCGCCGGCAGGCGCGGGGGATCGAGGCGTGAGCGCGGCCGCCGGCGCGCGAGGCTGGCGCGCGCGCGACGCGCGCTACCGTTATCCGGGCGGGACCACCGACGTCCTCGCCGGCGCGGACATCGACGCGGGTCCCGGCGAGATGGTGGCGATCCTGGGACCCAACGGCGCCGGAAAGTCCACGCTTCTCAAGCTCCTCCTCGGCGTTCTCGAGCCGACCGGCGGCGCGGCCGAGTACGAGGGAACGGCGGCTGCCCGATGGAGGCCCGTCGAGCGCGCGCGCAGGATCGGGGTGCTGCCGCAGCACGAGGAGCCGGCGTTCCCCGTGACGGTCGGTGAGCTGGTCGCGATGGGACGCTACCCGCACCTCGGTCCCTGGCGCAGGCCCGCTCCTGCCGACCGCGCCGCCGTCGCGAGCGCGCTCGAGCGCTGCCGGGTCGCGGAGCTCGCGGGGCGGCCGTTCGCGACCCTCTCCGGCGGCGAGCGCCAGCGCGCGCGGCTCGCACGGGCGCTCGCCCAGGAGCCCGAGGCGCTGGCCCTCGACGAGCCGACAGCCTCGCTCGACGTCGCCCACGAGATGGAGATCTGGGAGATCCTCCGCGACGAGGCGGCGCGCGGGTTCGCGGTGCTCCTCACGACCCATCACCTGAACCTGGCCGCGCGCTATGCCGACCGGCTCGTCCTGCTCGACAGGGGTCGCGTGGCGGCCTCCGGCACGCCCGGGGAAGTGCTGCGCGCGGAGATCGTGTCGCGCGTGTACGGCTGGCCGGTCCGGGTCGAGGAGCTCGCCGAGCCGCACCGGCCCGGCGTGCCGCAGGTCGTTCCTCTACGTCCGATCGAAACCCACAACAGCCTTCCGATCGAGGAGCTTCGATGACCGCTCGCCGTCCGTTCCGTTCCGCCCTGATCGCCGCCGTCCTCGGCTCCGGATTCGCCGTAGCGCTCGGCGCCGCGTTCGCCGCCCCCCTCGCCGCCCAGGAGCGGGATTCGATCGCCGCCATCCCCGTCCCGCCGATCGTCGTCACGGTCTCGCGCATCGAGACGCCGACCGACGAGGTCGCGAACGCGATCACGGTCGTGACTCGCCAGGAGATCGAGCGCCGCCAGCTTCGGACCGTCGAGGAGGCCCTCCGGACGGTCCCGGGCGTATCGCTCGTCCGAAGCGGCGGACCCGGAGGGACGACGACGATTTTCATTCGGGGGGCGAGCTCGGAGCACGCGCTGGTTCTCCTCGACGGCATCGAGCTGAACGACCCCTCGCTCCCCGCGGGCGGGTACGACTTCGCCACGCTGGGGACGGCCGGTGTCGAGCGGATCGAGATCCTGCGCGGTCCGCAGAGCACGGTCCACGGGTCGAACGCGCTCGGCGGAGTCGTCAACATCATCACGCGCCGCGGTGAGGGGAAGCCGCGGGTCGAGGCCGCGATCGAGGGCGGGGGATTCCGGACCCTTGCAGGAACCGCCGCCGTCCTGGGGTCGATAAGCGGATGGTCGTGGTTCGCCGCCGCGACGCGGAGCACGACCGACGGCTTCAGCGCCGCGCCGGAGCGGCTCGGGAACGACGAAGACGACGCGAGCCGGACGACGGGTGTCGACGTCCGGCTCGACGGTCGCACGGGGCCGGCCACCATGTCGCTCGTCGGGCACCTCGATGACAGCGCGACCGAGATCGACCAGTCGGGCCCCGAAGGAGACGACCCGAACCGCCGGCTGGACGACCGGGAGACGGCGATCCGCGCGGAGGTGCGCCTCGGCGAGGCCGGGGACCGCTGGCGTCCTGAACTCTCTCTCGCGTGGACGGAGCACGACCGTGCGAGCCTCGATGACCCCGATCCCGACCACCCTCAGACGATGGAGCGTGGAGACTTCGAGGGAACGTCGTGGAAGCTCTCCTGGGTGAATGCCCTGGACCTGGGAGGGAGCGATCTGGTGATCGGCGCCGAGACCGAGCGCGAACGGTCGGCGACCTCGTTCGAGAGCGACGGCCCGTTCGGTCCGTTCGAGAGCGAATTCCCCGAGCAGTCCGCCCGGACCACGGGAGCGTTCGCGGAGGCGCGGGCGCGGCCGACGGATGCGTTGGTTCTCGCCGCCGGCGCGCGGGTCGATGACCATGACCGATTCGGGGCGACCGTGACGGGCCGGGTGGCGCCGGTCGTCATCGTCGGGTCGACGGGCACACGGCTGCGGGCGACCGCCGGAACGGGCTTCAAGGCGCCGAGCCTCTTCCAGCTCTTCGATCCCGCTTTCGGGGATCCCGGACTCGATCCGGAGCACTCGCGCGGCTGGGACGTGGGGATCGATCAACCGGTGGCCTCGGACCAGGTGCAGCTCTCCGCGACCTGGTTCCGCACGAACTACGAGGGCCTCATCGTGTTCGGCTCGGATGGATACCGGAACGAGAACGAGGTGACGACGCGCGGCCTCGAGACGACGGCGAGCGCGGTCTTCGCTGCCGCCCTGCGGGTCGCCGCCAGCTATACGTACACGCGGGCGGAGTCGGAAACGGGAGCCGACGCCGGCCTCGATCTCATACGGAGGCCTC
>DASSBK010000194.1:0-36912 GCA_035698825.1 Gemmatimonadota bacterium | reverse complement strand
GCTTGGAGATGAGCACGAACGCGAGCCGCCCGCGCAGCGACACGAGGCTGCCGGAGCGACTCCAGATCGCGCGCAGCGCATAGAAGCGATCCCACACCTCCTGGGTCCGACCCCGGATCTCGTCGGCCGACATCACGGGGTGCGGCATGAACATCTTCGGTCGAAGGGCCTGCGGGATGAGCCAATGCCGGGTCAGGGGAATGCCGGCGATCCGAGTCGGGTCGTCCGCCATGCTCTCCTCCCAGCTCGCGAAATCGATCGTGCCCGGGAACGGCGTCAGCATCACGAACTGAGCGAACGTCAGCCCCGCTTTCTCGGCCAGCGCGACCGTGGCCTCGAAGGTATCGGGGCGATCGGTGGGCAGGCCGAAGATGAAGGACCCCAGGACGTGGACGCCATGTTCCCGGAACGTCCGCAGCCGCTGGACGAGGTTCTCGCCGCTGAGATTGAAATCCTTGAAGACCGCCTTCAGCCCCTCTCGCGTGACCGATTCCACACCCACGAGGGCACCCTTGATGTTCGCCTTCCGCATGGCGTCCAGGAACTCGGGGTCTTCGGCCGCCTCCATGGTGATCTGCGTGAAGAACACCATGTCCTCGGGGAGCTCGGCGAGCCGCGCCATGAGCTCGAAGCGCTCGTCACGAACCGCCTTCAGCTCGTGGAATCGACTCGGGTCGCTGCGACGCTCGGCCAATTCGAGGTCGCGGAGCGTGACCGGATAGAAGTTGTCGTCGGCCAGCGCGATGAACCGGAATCCCATGCGTCGCAGCTCGACGATCTCCCGGATCACCGCGTCGGAGACGCGCTGGCGCGGCTTCTGGCCGTCGGTCCGCCACACGGAGCAGAACGAGCAATGCTTGGGACAGCCGCGCACGGTCTGCACCGAGGCCCACATGTAGCTGTCGGGCGGGATGAGATCCCATCGCGCGGGCAGGAACTCGTCGCCCTCGATCCGACCCCCTTCGTAGAGGCGTTGCGGTCCTCCGTTCGCGCAGTCGGCGGCGACCCGGCTCCAGACGACATCCCCATCGCCTTTGACGACCGCGTGCGCACCACCGAGCTCGTACGCCTCCTCCGGGTAGAGGGTGGCGTGGATCCCCCCGTAGACGACGTACGCCCCACGCTCTCGTGCCATGCGGCCCACCTCGTAGCCACGCAGGGCGTTGCCCGTGTGGATCCCGATCCCCACCAGATCTCCCGGTTGTATGCGGGATGGGTCCACAGGCGCGAGCGACTCGTCGACGACGATCGGATCGCCGAAGGATCGGGGCGTGGCCGCTGCGAGCACATAGAGCCAGCGGGGCGTGATGACGCCGATTCCGTACGAGAGGTGGTTGGGGTTGATCAGGTGTACACGCATTCGCTGCCTCCCCTCGGAATGCCGTTCAGGAAGATCCGCCGGCAGAGAAAGCAAAGCTCGTTCCGTCGCCTCCCCGCCGCCGGTTCCTCCTCGCGGCCCGTCCAACATAGGTCGGGCGGCCGGCGGAGCCAAACGTCACGCGACTCGGCGTAACGACGGCCGCGCCGGTGTCGCCGCTCGCACCACGTCGCTCGCCGGTCCCCGCGGGCGGGTTGCCCCGAACGGCTCGCCGAGAGCACCCTTCATCGGGACAGCGGCCGGTCCCCAGCGCGGACCGGGATGTGGCACCGTATCGGCACTCGAATCGAACAGGAGGCCGGAGCTTGAAGAAATCTCGCAGTGCCTTTAGAGCCGCGATCGCGGGGCTCGCGTTCTTGGCCGCGCCGGCGATCGTCGCGCCGTCGACGGGGTGGGCCCAGCAGTGGCAGTGGCCCGAGCGCGGCGAGAACCTGCAGGTCCTGCCCGAGGACACGCCGCCCGAGCGCCTGCGGCCGATCATGATCGGGTTCACCCGCGCGCTCGGCGTCCGGTGCTCGTACTGTCACGTCGGGGAGGAAGGCCAGCCGCTCACGACGTACGATTTCGTTTCGGACAGCATCCCCCAGAAGAGCATCGCGCGCACGATGTACCGCATGCTCGGCGTGATCAACGACACGCTGGGCACGATCGACGCCAGCGGTCCCAAGCCCGTGAACATGTGGTGCCACACCTGCCACCGCGGACGGCCGCGGCCCACGACCCTCGACGAGGAGCTGGGCGAGATCCACGCAGCCGAGGGGATCGACGCCACCGTCGCCGCCTACCGCGAGCTCCGCGAGCAGTTCTACGGCCGAGGCGCGTTCGATTTCGGCGAGAACGTGCTGAACATGTTCGGCTACGGCCTGCTCGAGCAGGGCAAGGCAGCGGACGCCGTCGCGATCTTCCAGCTCAACGCCGAACAGTTCCCCGATTCCGGCAACGCGTGGGACAGTCTCGGCGAGGGGTATCTGGCGGTGGGGGACTCGGTCCGATCCGTCGAGGCCTACGAGAAGTCGCTCGCGCTGGACCCGGAAAACGAAAACGCGAGGCAAAAGCTGACGGAGATCCGGGGCGGTTGACGCGATCGATCGGGGGAGCCGTCAGGGCTGACGGTTCCGCCACCAGGAGAAGAATCCGTCGATCAGCCGACTTAGAGGACTGGAGGGATCGCAGGCGTCGCCCAAGCCGTCCCGGTCCCGGTCCAGCTGGAAGCGGTTGGGTACCGCGGGACAGTTGTCTTCCGCGTCGATCCGCCCGTCGATGTCCCGATCGGTGCTGACGGCGCCGTTCTGGGCTTCGTTCCAGCCTGGGCCCACGACGAAATCGCAGGCGTCGCCCATGCCGTCCCCATCGTCGTCGACCTGATCCGGGTTGGTCCTCCAGGTGCAGTTGTCCTGACCGTCGGCCACTCCGTCTGCATCCAGGTCGCCCGTTTCAGGGGGCCCGGGATCCTCCCCACCTCCCACGTCCCCGGCGCACGCGTCGCCGGCGCCGTCCCCGTCGGAATCGGCCTGATCGGGGTTGGGCACGAACGCGCAGTTGTCGTCGGCGTCGGCTACCCCATCGCCGTCTGAGTCCTCCACGGGGCACGACCCGGGCTCCGTGCTGCCGTCGTCGGGCGGCACGGTTCCATCGGCACGCACGCAGCCGCCATCTTCTCCGTCGCCGTCACAGACGTCCCCGGCTCCGTCGGCGTCCGCATCCTCTTGGTCGGGGTTGAAGGCGAAGGGGCAGTTGTCCTCCGCGTCCGGAACTCCGTCTCCGTCCGAATCGTCTTCTGGACACGTTTCGGGCTCGGCGCTCCCGTCGTCGGGCGGCACGGTTCCATCGGGCAGCACACAGCCGCCGCCGCCTCCCCCTCCTTCACCGGCGCAGGCGTCCCCTACGCCGTCGCCGTCGGAGTCGCCCTGGTCGGGGTTGGGCGTGAAGGGACAGTTGTCCTCGACGTCGAGGATCCCGTCGTCGTCGGCGTCCTCGTCTACAACCGTCTCTCCGCAGGCATCTCCGATTCCGTCGCCGTCGGAATCGGCCTGGTCCGGATTCGGGAAATCCACGCAATTGTCTTCGGTGTCGGGCGCGCCGTCGCCGTCGAGGTCGCCCGTGCACGCGTCCCCGATGCCGTCCGCATCGTCATCGGCCTGATCGGCGTTCGGGGTGTAGGTGCAGTTGTCCTGGCCGTCGAGGACCCCATCCGCGTCAGAATCGATCGGTACCGGCTCGGGGGCGATGACGCCGCCGTCGGCGGCCGGCCGGATCGCGATCTGGGGAACGGGGGCCAGATCGGCGGGACCCGTGACGCCGCCGCCACAGGCGGCCACCAAGGCTACGGCGAGCAGACTGCGAATCCGCGGGAGGATCAAGCGGCACGACCTTCTGGGAGGTGCGGAAGACCCGCGGCCGGGAAGGGCACCTCGTCGTTCGAGCATAATCGATTTCGGCAGCCGGGGATACCCCTTGCCTACTCTGCCCGTGGTGGCGGCGCTCGGCGATCGCTAGCGCCGGACCCGCTCCTTCAACCCCTTGCCCGCGCGAAACGCGGCCAGCTTCATGGCCGGAATCGTAAGCGACTCGCCGGTCTTGGGGTTGCGACCCTGGCGCGACGCGCGCTGCCGCGTGTGGAACGTACCGAAACCGGTGACCGTGAAGTCCCGGCCCGCGTCAAGCTCGACGGCGATGATCCCCTGGCCCGGCTCGGTCGAGAAGATCGCGTCGATCGCCTCGTGCGCCTTCGACTTCGGAATATCGATCTTGCCAGCCAGCTTCTCCGCGAACTCTTCCTTCGTCATCGATTCCCCTCCGTTCCCGTAGAGTCTCCTGTCGACGAGGCGGCCGGCGAACGCGGCGCGGACGTCGGCCACGTCGCGACGGTAATGCACACTCTGACCGATGTCTAGGTTAGCCCGCGGACTCCTCCGCCTCTAGGTTGGTTCCCCGATGCGACTCGTCGACGAGGATGCGCCCGCCACGTGAGATGGTGGCGGCGCAGAAGAGGCCGGCGGGCGGTCGGCTATCCACGCGTCCGCTTCGAGGTCGTGGGCGACTCGCTCGTGCCTCGCGAATGGGCGGCCGCCGGTCGTGCCGGCTCGCTGGAGTGGTCCGCGCATCTGGAGCGCACCGGTGAGCGCGTCGACTGGTCGCTCGAGGTGGCCGGCACGATCACGGGTAGCGATCTCCGCACCGGGCACGCGGCGAACCAGTACGCCGCGGCAGACCAGTGCAAGGCCGCGCTTCGGGGCATCATCGACGATCACAACGCGTTCACGGACGTGACCAGCGGATGACGAGCCCGGGGCCGCGTCGCTCGAGTCCTCCGTCGCGAAGCGCGGAACGACTCCTCGTCGGCCTCGCGGCGGGAGGGTTCGCCGCCTGTCTCGTGGGGCTGGCCGCGCTGTCCGACGCCTTCCGCTCCGTCGAGGCCCGCACCGAGGACCTCCGCTTTCGTGCCGAGCGAGCGCTAACCGGGCCGGCCGTCGCCGACTCGTCGATCCTCATCGTCGACATCGACAACCGCTCCCTGCGTCTCTACCAGGACGAGCTCGGCCGCTGGCCGTGGCCCCGAAACGCGCACGCCGCGCTGATCGAGCTCCTGGAACTGGGGGAGCCGCGGGTGGTGGGCTTCGACGTCCTGTTCGGCGAGCCGGATATCGCGCGGCCGGAGGCCGACTCGGCCTTCGCCGCTGCCCTCGCCTCGGGGCCGCCGACGGTCTCGGCCGTCGTCTTCGACGAGCCCGGAGCGGATTCCGCCGCGGCGTCGGCGTTCGAGCGCGCGATGCTGAACCGCGGAGAGCGGCTCGCGCTTCTCGAGCGTTTCGCGCTTCCGATCGACCCTCCGGCCGCCTGGGCTCGATCCTACGGCACCGTCGACCTGCCGGTCGAGCCCCTGCTCGCCGCATCGGCGGGGGTAGGGGCGATCAACCGGTTCCCCGACGCCGACGGGGTCGAGCGGCGCGAGCCTCTGATGCTGGGCTTCGGCGGGCGCGCGTATCCGACGCTCGCCCTGGCGGCCGAGCTCGAAGGCGCGACGGGATACGCGCGCCTGGCGGCTCGAGACGGCGCGCTCGCGCTCGACGGCCGGGCGATCCCGCTCGACGGCGGCCGCCTGAGGCCCCACTGGCGCGGGTCCTACTCCGAGCGCCCCTATCCGGTGATCCCCGTCCACGACGTGCTCAACGCCTACGGCCAGATCGCCCTGGGCGCCGAACCCGATCTGGACCCGGCGGTGTTCCGCGACCGCATCGTACTGGTCGGATCCAGCGCGACCGGCGTCGGCGACCTCGTCGCGGGCCCTTTCAGCGCCACCGAGCCCGGGGTCTTTCTCCACGCGACCATGCTCGACACGATCCGGTCGCGGGACTTCCTGCGCGATCTGCCCCCCGCGGCGGCGTGGGCGGTCGTGCTGCTCGTCCCGCTTCTCGCGGGTCTTCTCTTCGCGCACGTGCGCTCCATCGGCCGCGGCGGCGTGGCGCTCACCGCGACCGTCGTCCTGATCTCGGGGATCGCCGTGGGCGCGTTCGCGGCGACCGGTTGGATCCTGCCCTGGGCCGGCCCGGTGACGGGCGCGGTGCTCGCCTACGCGGGCGCCATGGCTGGACGCTCGCTGACCGAAGGCCGGCGCAACCGCGAGATCAAGCAGGCGTTTGGAAAGTTCATCCCCCCCGACGTCGTCGAAGCGATCGCGGAGGATGGTTTCGGCCTCTACCGGCGGGTAGACCGCCGCGAGCTGACGATCCTCTTCAGCGACGTGCGCGGCTTCACGACGCTGTCGGAGAACCTCGCTCCCGAGATCGTGGTCGATACGCTGAACGAGTACCTGACAGCCATGGTCGAGCTCGTGTTCCTGCACCGCGGGACGCTCGACAAGTACATCGGCGACGGCCTCATGGCGTTCTTCGGCGCGCCGCTCGCCGATCCCGAGCACGCCGAGCACGCCGTCCGCGCGGGTCTGGCCATGCTCGCGCGGCTCGAGGAGCTCAACGCCGGCTGGAAGACGGCCGGCCGGCCGGCCCTCGAGATCGGCATCGGAATCCACACCGGCGACGCGGTGGTCGGATTCATCGGCGACGAGGAGCGCCGGATGGACTACACCGCGATCGGAGACTCCGTGAACCTCGCCAGCCGGCTCGAGGGCATGAACAAGGAGCTCGGTACCCGCATTCTCGTCTCCGCCGACACCGCGGCGCAGCTGCCTCCCGACCTCGTCACCAGCCCCCGCGGGGTCGTCCAGGTCAAAGGACGTGGCCGTCCGGTCGCGGTTCACACGCTGGAAAAGGGTCCGGACCGCGGCTAAGATTCCCCCCGTCCATGAGCCCATTGTCGCTCGATCAATTCTACTCCGGGTCCGGGCTTCTCTACGCCGTCGTGGCGATGCTCGCGATCGCCGGGCTGATCATCCGCGGGCTCAGCAAGGACCACATCGTGCGGCGGCGGGCGCTTCTCGTCGTCGGCCTGCTTCTCGTCTTCGTGATCCTGCGCGTCGTGCTCGCCGAGCTCCCGCCTCGCATCACGGGGACGATTCTGACGCCCACCGGCGAGGAGATCCGCGGCCTCGTCGTCAATCCATCGTTCCAGATCGTCAGCATCCTCATGCTCGTCGTGGGGCTGCTCTCCCTCCTGCTGATCGTATCGATCCTGCTCGTCGACCTCCTTCTCGTGAACCAGCTCAAGTTCGAGATCCCGAACATCTTGCGGGACGTCACGATCATGGTGCTGTTCTTCGTCGGCGTCATGATGATCCTGATCTATCAGACGGATCTCGACGTGGCAGGCCTGTTCACCACCTCCGCCGTGCTCTCCGTCATCATCGGCCTCGCGCTCCAGGACACGCTCGGCAACGTCTTCAGCGGCCTCTCCCTTCAGACCGAACGGTCGTTCAAGGTCGGCGACTGGGTCAGGTTCGGAGAGATGGAGGGAGTGATCACGGACATCTCGTGGCGGGCCACGATCCTGCGGACGCGCGCCAACGACCTGGTGATCATTCCCAACTCGCTCATCTCCAAGGACGTGGTGGTGAACTACAGCGCTCCCACACGCGTCCACGCGGTTCTGGCGGAGATGGGCGTCCACTATCGCCATCCGCCCGCCGACGTCAGGCGGGCGATCGAAGAGGCCGCGGACCAGACCACGACGATCCTCAAGATGCCCCGGGTTCACGTGCGCACGAAACACTTCCAGGACTTCGCGATCATCTACGAGGTCAAGTACTGGATCAAGGACTACGCAGAGCTCGAGGAGATCAAGAACGCCTTCATGACGCGCATCTGGTACTCGTTCAACCGGCACGGCATCGAGATCCCGTACCCCATCCGCCACCTCTATCTGCGCACGATCACGGAGGAGACGGAGAAGGCGGCAGCCCGCGCGGCCGAGGACCGCATATTCGAACAGCTTCGCGAGGTTCCCCTGTTCGACCCGCTGACCGATCAGGAGACGCGCTCGCTGGCGTCGCGAGCGCGCGTCGAGCGCTATTTCACGGGGGAGGTCGTCATGCGCCAGGGACAGCCCGGAGATTCCCTGTACATCATCGACGAGGGGAGCGTGACCGTCGCGGTGAGCGCCGACGGCAGGAGCGAAAAGCTGGCCGAATTGGGACCATCCACTATCATCGGAGAGATGGCGCTGATGACAGGAGCCGAGAGGACCGCCACCGTGACGGCGACCCTGCCCACGCAGTTCGTGGTCATCGATCGCGAGGCGTTCCGCAAGACCCTGCTCCAGAACCCGCAGATCGCCGAGCAGATCTCCGAGCTTCTCTCGACCCGCCGGGAGCAACGGGACGCGACGCTGGCCGCCCTGCACGAGGCGGCGAGCCAAGGCGGCGACATCGAGAAGGGCCAGATCCTGTCGCGCATCTGGGAGTTCTTCGGCTTCCGCGCGGGAGCCCGGCCATGAGGATGCGACGACTCGCGGGAGGGGCGACCCTCGCCTTCGCGATCGCGGCCGCCTTCCCGGTTCCCTCCCTCGCCCAGGCTCTGCAGGCGGCGCTCGACGCCCGACGGGAGGCGATGCCGCGCGGCAAGCACGCGTGGCAGGAGACATGGCTCGTTCCCGAGAGCGGGACGGCGGCCGCGGACGCGGCGCAGGTCTCGAAGTTCGGCGGCCGGGTCTGGGCCTACCAGGACGGCGACCGGGAGCGCCTCGAGCTGCGCGCCGCGCGCGGCGACGCGCTCGAGGAGCCCGTGGTCATCGTGTCGGACGGCGATGGATACTGGCTGGTCACCAAGGTCGGCGCGACCCCGCTCGCGGAGAGCGCCAGGGCATCGGACGCCTGGCTCGCGCTCGTGCTCGCCGGACCGCCGGGCGAAACGCCCGCGTACCGGACCGTCGACGCGGCGAACGGCGGCGTAGCGGCGGTCGTCCTGCGCGCTTCGGAGCCCACCGATTTCGACGAGGAGAAGGCCTTCGCGCTGCGGCTCCCTCAGGGGGGAAGCGGCCTCGTGCGCGAGGGCCTGGCCCAGTTCAGCCCGGGTCGGGATCCTAACGTGACGGCCGCGGCGGGAGCTCGCGGCGTCGATCAGGTCGAGACCGCCGAGGGAACGGTGTCGGTCACCCCCGATCCCGCGGCGGTGGAGTGGATGGAAGACCAGCGGGTGAGCCCCGCAGCGCTCGAACGGTTCCGGCTCGAAGGCCGGCTGTCGCCGTACGACGCCCTTCCCGAGGAGGCCGGCGCATGATCCGGTTCTTGTCCGCCGCGATCCTCCTGCTCGCCGCCGCGGCCCCGTCGCAGGCCCAGATCTGGCGCGAGGTGACGGAGAGGGCCGGACAGGTGATGGACACGGCCGAGAAGGTGGGCGCGGCGGTGGTTCCGATCTCGACCGCGCAGGAGATCGACATCGGCCGCGGCGTCGCCGCGACCGTGGCGGGCCACTACACGATCTCCCGCGATCCCGCGCTGACCGAATACGTCAACCTCGTCGGCAACGCGGTCGCGTCGGCCGATCCGCGCCCCGACATCGTCTACCGGTTCGCGGTCCTCGACAGCGACGAGGTCAACGCTTTCGCCGCGCCGGGCGGCTACGTGTTCGTCACCCGCGGCGCGCTGGCACTGATGGAAGACGAGTCGATGCTGGCGGGCGTCCTCGCGCACGAGGTCGTCCACGTCAACCAGCGGCACGTGATCGAGGAGATCCAGGATCGGGCGCGGACCGAGTTCGGCATCAGCGAGGCGGCCGAACGGGTCGACATCACCGGCGAGCAGTACCTCGAGCAGGCGATCGGCGTGGGTGCGAACGTCCTGTTCCTGGGGCTCGGCCGGGAGGACGAGATCGAGGCCGACACGATCGGCATGCGCATGGCCTCCGACACGGGCTACGATCCGGGAGGGATCCAGCGGTTCATCGCCCGGCTCGAGGAGCACTCCGACGACGCGTCGCTGTCGCTGCTCGAGAAGACCCATCCGGACCCGGACGACCGCCTGGACGCGCTCGAGGACGCAGCCGACAGGATCCCCTCCGATCGCCGCGGCAAGGTCGTCGCGGCTCCGCGCTTTCTCCGCCACATCGCTCAGCCCTAGAGCTGGAGCTCGCTCGCTAGGGAACGACCACGCGCTGGACGCGGTCGCCGACCAGGATCGCGTCGACCACCTCCATCCCCGATACCACGCGACCGAACGCCGTGTAGCGGCCGTCGAGGTGCGGCTGCATGCCGTGGGTCACGAAGTACTGCGACCCCTCGGTGTCCTTTCCGGCGCTCGCCATCCCCAGCGTGCCGCGAACGTAGGGGATCCTCGTCAGCTCGCTGCGGATCGCAAAGCCCGGTCCCCCCCAGCCGTCGCCCCGACCGACGTCGCCTCCCTGGATGACGAAGCCGGGCACCACTCGATGGAACTCCACGCCGTCGTACCGGCCGTCCTCGGCGAGCTTGAGGACGGTCTCGACCGTCTGCGGGGCCGCCTCCGCGTCGAGCTCGACCTCGATCGGCCCGCGGGCCGTTTCGAGGCGTAGCGATGGCCGCGGACCACGCCGCTCCAGGTACTCCCAGTCGATCGCGCGGACCGGCGCGGGCGAAGGAGCCGGCGGAACGGACGCGCCGGCCGCCTCGAGCGCCTCGCGCACGGCGGCGATCGCCTCGTCGTCGGCGGGTGCCTCGAGGTCGGCGTACACCTCCTGGAGGAGGGCCACCGAGCCCATCGCCACCAGCGCGGAGTCGGCCAGCACGGGAGCGACCGTGGCGACGGCGGCGACGTCGCGGGACCGGAGTGCCCGGTCGAACACCGCGTAGTACCGCTCGGGAGTGACTTCTTCGGTGCGAACGCCGCGCGTCCACCACTGGGCGAGCGCCTCCAGCGCCGCAGCGCTGATGCGGGGCTCCGGCCGGGTGGCGGCGTGCTGGAGTACGAGGTACGCCTCGCGTCCGTCTCCCCACCCCAGCGAGCGCAGCCCGGCGGCGTAGGCGGTCACGTCGCGCGGAGGGTTGCCGTCCAGCCACAGGAGCCAGAGGAGAATGAGCCGCGAGTGGCCGGCCTTCGCCACGGCGGGGAGGAGCTCGACCGAGACCTGCCACGGGTGGGGGCGCGTCATGACGCGCCGCCCCATCTCGGTCTCCACGTCCGGGTCGAGCGAATCCTCCGCCGACAGCGTGCGAGCGGCCTCGATGGCCACGTGGATGCGTGGATCGTCCAGCGCCCGCATGAGCTTGCCGGTTACGATCGAGTCGCGGGTGAAACCCGTCAGCGCGCGTGCAGCGGCGACCCGCGCCCGCCAGTCGGCGGCGCCCTCCAGCCATGCCGCGAGCCGGTCCCTGTCCTCCGGCCGGTCCAGGCGGCCGAGCGCGAGCAGGAGATGGATCGCGGCCTGGGCGTCGTCGCCCTTCGGATCGAGGCCGTCGAGAACGCGCCGGAGATCGGGTACGCCGGAGCTCCAGGCCGCGGTGTCCGCGCGGGCGAAGTACCAAGCGGCATCGGCGGCGACCAGGGGATCGGGGTCGGCCGCCAGGGTCGACAGGCGCACAACGGCTCGAGGGTCGTGGATTCCGCGCGCCCCGTAGCGGCCGATGGCCAGCGCGAGGAGCGCGCGCTCGTCGCCGTCGGCGCTCATGGCGGCGAGCGCGGCTAGCGATGCGCTCCCGCCGGTCCGCCCCAGCGCCTCGAACAGTTCGGCGCGCACCGCGGCGTCGCTCTCCCCGTCGAGCGCGTCCAGGAGCGCGTCCTCAGCGGTCGAGTCCGCGGTGAGGCCGATCGCGAACGCCGCGTCGGCGCGGACGGCGGCCTCGGGATCGGCCAGGGCCAGGACCAGCGCGGGCACGGCCGTCGTGTCCTGCACCGACGCGAGCGCGAAGGCCGCGCGAGCGCGAACCACGGGATCGGAATCCGACAGGGCGGCGACGAGTGTCTCCCCGTCGCGCGCGGTCTGCGCATCGACCAGCCGCTGGAGATCGGGGCGCGAGAGGAGCCCGTCGGAGGGCCGGAGTCCGCGAGGCTGCGCGAGGCTCGCCTGGGCGTGGAGGGGAGCGGCCAGCGCGATCACCGCAAGCGCGGCAGCCGCCAGCCGGACGGCGATCCGCCCGGTCCGGGCCGCGATGTATCGGAACGGAAGCGTCATGGGGGGCGACAGGATAGTGGAACGACGTTTCGGACGCGAGCGTCAGTCCATCGACCCCCGCACCGGCGAGGTGTGGGGGGCCTACGGCTCATCCCCCGCCCGGTCCCAGAAGATCTTCCGGATCCGCGCGCGCTGATTTTCTCCGCCCGCGGGTAAGGGCCCTTACGGTCGCCGCGCTCCGGCTCCCCGATACTCGGGTCGGGTGACGGTGGGCCGGCGGATCGCTCGATCCCCGCCCGAAAACGCTGGACGGGGAGGAATGTCGATGCGAGCGATCTGGATCCGCGCCGCGGTGGCGGCGATCATCGCGATCTTCTTCGCGTGCACGAACGGCCGGGAGACGGAGGAGCCGGTCATCCCGGTCGGCGAAGGGGGCGGCGAGTCCGGCGAGGCGAGCGCGTACTGGAACAACGAGCCGCCGCTCTCGCTCGAGGACATCGAGCTGGGGCGTCACGACTCGACGTGGCTGGGGGTCGTCTCCTCCGACACCAGCGACCTCCGGCTCGCGGGGCTCGACACCGTCGCGGTCGAGCCTCTCACGCCGCCGCGATTCGAGGTCGTCGAATCGTTCCCCGAGACCTATGCCGATTTCGAGCGCCTGTCCCCCGCCGCCCCCGACTCCGCCCTGCCGGCGGTCAGGCTGCCGGTCTCCGGGGAGGCGCAGGGGCCTTCGGTTCTGTACGTCCAGGTGCTGCTCGACCGCTCGCCGTTCTCTCCCGGGATCCTGGACGGCAAGTGGGGCAAGAACACGCGCCAGGCCGTCTACTGGCTGCAGCGCACCTCCGGGCTGGAGCCGACCGGCGAGGTCGACTCGCTGACGTTCGTCCGGCTGGTCGACGTGGCCGGCCGGCCCGACGAATACATCCGGACCGTCCGGCTGACCGACGAGGACGTCTCCGGCCCGTTCGTCCAGATCCCCGCGGACATCCACGCCCAGGCGGAGCTCGAGTGCATGTGCTACGGATCGCCGCTCGAGAAGGTCGCCGAGCGGTACCACGCGGCGCCCGAGCTCCTGGAATCGCTGAACGCCGGCCGCGCGCTCGACTCGCTGGCGGCGGGCGACTCGCTCCGCGTTCCCAACGTCGAGACCGACGAGCCGCCCGCGATCGCTTCCGTCGAGCGGGGCGCCGCGATCGACACCGCGGGCGGCGGGAGCCGGATGTCCCCCGGCGGCGAGGTCGCCCGGATCGTGGTTTCGATCGACGGCTTCTACCTCCATGCGCTCGACGACCAGGGGCGGCTCCTCTACCACTTCCCGACCACCGTCGGGTCGAAGTACCAGCCGTCGCCCACCGGGGAGTTCCACATCGCGTCGATCGCCTTCGATCCGTGGTTCCACTGGCAGCCCACGCTCTTCGACGAGGTGCCCGACACCGAGGAGGACGAGCGCCTGAGGCCGGGGCCGAACAGTCCGGTTGGGGTCGTCTGGATCGCCCTGTCGAAGGACAACTACGGAATCCACGGAACGGCCGAGCCCGCCACGATCGGGTACGCGACCTCGCACGGTTGCGTGCGGCTGACGAACTGGGACGCGCGCTTCCTCGCCGAACGCGTGCGGGAGGGCGTTCCGGTCGTCTTCCGCGACATCGGGGCGGAGGAGACGCCGGTCGCGGACGCGCGTAGCATTCCCCGCCTCGCCACTGCGGACGGAGTAGCCGCGCGCCGCTAGATTCCGGGCCTCATGCCCGGCCATCGCCACCTGTCCAAAGCCGCGATGCTCCTCGCGCTCTCCGCGGCGTGCGGACCCGAGAGCCCGCGCGAGCCGCCGCCCGACGCCGAGAGCGCCGAGGTCGCCTGGAACCCGGCGGACACGTTGACGGAGGCGGAGCTCGAGGCCGGCCGCATGGACGACTCGTGGCGCGAGGCGGTCAAGCTCGGGCGGCCTCCCGCCCCGCGCGAGTTCCCGCTCGACACGATCGTGATCCCCGCCGAATGGCTGGAGATGGGCCGGCGGCGCGACCCCCGCGAGGTGCTCCGCGTCCAGACGCTGCTCGACCGCGCGCGGTTCTTCCCGGGTGTCATCGATGGGCGGTGGGGCAAGAACACCGAGAAGGCGGTGTGGTGGTTCCAGGTCTCCGAGGGACTGGAGCCGACCGGCGCCGTGGATTCCCTGACGTTCGAGCTCCTGCGGGTCGCGGCCGGGGAGCCCGACGACACGTTGGTGCGTCACGTCCTCGACGAGGACGACGTGTCGGGGCCCTTCGTGGCGCTCCCGGGGAGTGTGTACCGGCAGGCGGAGCTCGAGTGTCTCTGCTACGAGTCGCTCGCCGAAGAGCTCTCCGAGCGATTCCACACGTCCACCGAGGTCCTCGAGGAACTGAATCCAGGCCTCGACCTGAACGCCCTCGCCGCCGGGGACGCCGTCACGGTCCCCGCCGTCGAGGGCGGGCCTGCACCCGGCAGGCCGGTCGAACGGGTCTTGGTCTCGGGGCTCGGGTCCTACGTCCACGCGCTCGACGCCGACGGCCGCGTCCTCTACCACTTCCCGACGACGCTCGGATCGCAGTACGACCCTTCCCCTCTCGGCGAGCTGTCGGTGGTCGGCGTGCACCTGGACCCGTGGTTCCACTACCAGCCGCGGCTCCTGGCCGGAGTCGACGACACGCAGCCCGACACGCATCTGCCTCCCGGGCCCAACAACCTCGTCGGCAACGTGTGGATCAAGCTGTCGGAGCCTCATTACGGGATCCACGGCACCCGCGATCCCGCGACGATCGGCTATGCCAGCTCCTCCGGCTGCGTGCGGCTCACGAACTGGAACGCGGTGCTGCTCGCGGGGGCGGTAGGGCCGGGCACGCCGGTGGAGTTCCAGGACACCCGTCCGATGGCGGCCGAAGGAGGCCGCTAGGCAACCCCGCGGAGGGGGCCGGTTTCAGCTCCCGATGAGCTCGGCGAGGGTAGAGGGGTCGACGTTCCCGCCCGAGAGAATCACCCCCACCCGCTCCACGTCGTCGGGCAGCAACCCCTCGAGCGCCGCCGCGGCACCCAGCGCGCCGGTCGGCTCGACCAGGATCTTCATGCGGGTGAGGATCAGCCGCATGGCGCGGACGAGCGCCTCGTCGGGGACCCGAACCACCGCCTCGGCCAGCTCCATGAGCACCGGAAACGTCTTCTCGCCGGGGATCTCCACTCGCGCGCCATCGGCGATCGTGTCGGGAGGGTCGATCCGCACGCGCTCGCCGGCCTCCAGCGACCGCGCGGTGTCGTCCGCCCTTGCCGGCTCGGCTCCGAAGGCGAGCACGCGCGTCGCCGCGCCCTCGAGCGCGGTCGCGGTGCCCGCGAGCAGACCCCCGCCCCCGACCGGGGTGACGATCGCGTCCAGGTCCGGCACCTCCTCCAGGAGCTCGAGCGCCGCGGTGCCCTGACCAGCCATGATCCACGGATCGTCGTACGGGGGGACGAGCACGCGACCCTCCTTCTCAGCGATCTCCTGCGCAATCCGGTCGCGATTCTCCGCCCGCCGATCGTACTCGACCACCTTCGCCCCGTAGTTCCGCGTCGCCTCGAGCTTCGAACGCGGCGCGTCCGACGGCATCACGATCACGGCGTCCACGCCCAGCGTGCCGGCTGCGAGCGCCACGGCCTGCGCGTGGTTGCCGCTCGAGAACGCGACGACGCCCCGACCGCGCTCTTTTTGGCTCAACGAGAGGAGCTTGTTGAACGCGCCGCGCGCCTTGAACGCACCCGCGCGCTGAAGGTTCTCGCACTTGAAGAAGAGACGGATCCCCGCGGCCTCGTCGACCAGCCGCGACGTCATGACGGGGGTGCGATGGATGTGCGGCCGGACGCTCCGGCTCGCGGCCAGGACGTCCTCGTACCCGATCGCGAGCTCGCTCAAGAAACCGCGCGGGGGCGGGATAGCCGGGCCTCGGCCTCGGCGACCCGACGCTTGACGGTCACGACGCTGTCGGGGTTCAAGGACATGGAGTCGATCCCGCACTCGACCAGGAACTCGGCGAAGTCGGGATGGTCGCTCGGGCCCTGGCCGCAGATGCCGACCTTCGTGCCGGTTTCCTTCGCGGCCACGATGACCTCGCGGATCATCGCCTTGACCGCGTCGTTCCGCTCGTCGAACAGATGCGCCAACGGCCCCGAATCTCGGTCCACGCCCAGCACGAGCTGGGTCAGGTCGTTGGAGCCGATCGAGAAGCCGTCGAACTTCTCGGCGAACTGCCGGGCGAGGATGACGTTGGACGGGACCTCGCACATGACGTACACCTCGAGACCCTTCTTCCCGCGCTCCAGGCCGTGATCGGCGAGGACGTGCAGCACCTTGTCCGCCTCGTCGAGCGTGCGGCAGAACGGGATCATGATCAGGACGTTGTCGAGTCCGATCTCCTCCCGGACCATGCGGATGGCCCGGCATTCGAGGGCGAACGCCTCGCGATAGTGGTCGCTGTAGTAGCGCGACGCGCCGCGGAACCCGAGCATCGGGTTCTCCTCGTCGGGCTCGAACTGCCTTCCCCCGAGAAGGTCCGCGTACTCGTTGGTCTTGAAGTCGCTCATCCGCACGATCACGGGAGCCGGATACTGCGACGCCGCGATCTTCGCGATGCCGCGCGCCAGCCGCTCGACGAAGAACCCCGGCCGGTCGGCATACCCGGCCGTGAGCCGGAGGATCTCCTCGCGCACCCCGTTGTCCGCCAGCTCGTGGAACCTGAGGAGCGCGAGCGGATGGATCTTGATCGAGTTGTTGATGATGAACTCCATGCGCGCGAGCCCGATGCCTTCGCACGGCAGGCGCCACCAGCGGAAGGCCGCGTCGGGGCTGGCGATGTTGAGCATGATCTGGGTCTGGGTCTCCGGCACGTCCGTGACGTCCATCTCCGAGACGTCGTACGCGAGCTCGCCGTCGTACACGTACCCTTCGTCGCCTTCGGCGCAGGACATCGTGATCATCTGTCCCGGCTCGAGGACGCGGGTCGCCTCACCGGTTCCGACGACCGCGGGAATCCCGAGCTCGCGGCTGACGATCGCCGCGTGGCACGTGCGCCCGCCCTGATCGGTGACGATCCCCGCCACGATCTCCATGATCGGGCCCCACGCGGGGTCGGTCATCTCGGTGACCAGGATGTCCCCGGCGCTCACGCGATCGGCCTCTTCGGGGCTCGACAGCCGGACCACCTTGCCGGTCGCGATCGCCGAGCCGACGCTTATGCCGGTCAGGATGCGCGGGCCGTCTTCGGTACGACTGAAGACCTTGAGCGAGGCCGTGGAAGCACGGGAGTGGACGGTCTCGGGGCGCGCCTGGACGATGAAGAGCTTCCCCGACTCGCCGTCCTTCGCCCATTCGATGTCCATCGGCCGGCCGTAGTGCTCTTCGATCGCGCACGCCCAGCGAGCGAGTTGGAGGATCTCGTCGTCGTCGAGCACGAAGGCGTTACGCTCGGCGATCGTCGTCTCGATCGTCACCATCGGCCCCTCGGTGAGGCGCGCGTAGACCATCTTCTTCGCCTTTTCGCCCCGGGTCTTCTCGATGATCGGCATGCAGCGCGGCTGCTTGAGCATGGGCTTGAAGACCGTGTACTGATCGGGGATCACCGCTCCCGCGACGACCAGCTCGCCGATCCCCCAGGACGCGTTGATCAGGACCGAGTCGGGGAACCCGCTCTCGGTGTCGAGCGTGAACATGACGCCCGACCCCGCCTTGTCCGAGCGGACCATCTTCTGGACGCCGATCGACAGCGCCACCTCGAGCTGGTCGAATCCGCGCTTCTCGCGGTACGCCAGCGCGCGGTCGGTAAACAGCGACGCGTAGCAGTTGCGGCAGGCGTCGAGCAGGGCGTCATCGCCCTGGATGTTCAGGAAGGTGTCGAGCTGCCCGGCGAAGCTCGCCTCGGGCAGATCCTCGGCCACGGCGCTGGAGCGCACCGCGACGTCGACGGATTCGCAGTCGTAGTCGGCGGACAGCTTGCGGTAGGCGGCGCGGATGTCGTCGGCCAGGTCCGCGGGAAAGTCGGCCTCGCGGAACAGCGAGCGGATCGCCTTCCCGGCCGCGTCGATCCCCTTGCCGTATTCCACCAGGTGGGCCCGGATCTCGGCGTCGATCTCGTTGTGACGGACCAGACGCCAATAGGAGTCGGTCGTGATCGCGAAGCCCCGCGGGACCCGGATTCCGGCGTCCTGGAGCGTGGCGATCATCTCGCCCAGCGAGGCGTTCTTCCCGCCGACCGCCGCGATGTCCCCGGCCGAGAAGTCCTCGAACCAGCGTATGTGGCCGTTTCCGCCAGCCGGCATGGCGCCCTTTCGTTGGGTGTCCCCCTGCGGCGGCAGAAGCTATGCAACAAAAGGGCCGAAATCCCGTAAAAAAGGGTCCCGGCCGCCCATCTGTATCCGAAACTACTACACGAAACGCTCCGGAGTACGTATTCTTTCCTTTCCGTGGCGATCAGCTCCCGACCAGGCGACGTCCTCCTCGTCGAGGACAACCCGTCCGACGTCTACCTGACCCAGGTGGCGTTCCGGCGGAGCAGCGCCGAGACCCAGATCCACGTCGTCGAGGATGGGGTCCAGGCCATGGCGTTCCTGCGCCAGGAAGGCCCCTATGCGGCTGCCCCGCGGCCGGACCTGGTACTCCTCGACCTGAACCTTCCCCGCAAGCACGGCCACAAGGTCCTCAGGGAGATCAAGGAAGACCCCGAGCTCAAGGGAATCCCGGTCATCATCCTCACGACGTCCACCGCCGAGGCGGACATCAACCTCTGCTACGAGGACCATGCCAACTGTTACATCGCCAAGCCGGTCGACTTCGAACAGTTCGAGAAGGTCGTCCGCGAGATCGAGACGTTCTGGTTCCAGTGCGTCAAGCTGCCGCGTCATGATTGACGTCGGCGCGGCGAGGCGGGTCGTCTCGCAGCGTGAGCCCGGCGAACAGATCCGGACCTGACGTGCTCTCCGACCACTCCATCGCGATCATCGGCGCGGGCAACATCGGCCGCGCGCTCATCGGCGGGCTCCTGCGCGGTCACGACGTCGATCCCTCCCGGATCCACGCCACCCGGCGGAACCTCGAGCCTCTGCGCGAGCAGTTCCGCGACATCACGACCGGCAGCGACAACGCCGCGGCCGTGTCGGACGCCAGCATCGTCATCCTGGCGGTGAAGCCCCAGAACGCGGGCACCGTCCTGTCGGAGATCCGCGGCCTCGTCCCCGCGCAGGCGATGGTCATCTCCGTGCTGGCCGGCGTGACGACGGAGTTCCTGCATACGGCACTGAGCCAGGACGTTGCAGTGGTCCGGGCGATGCCCAACACGCCCATGATCGTCGATCAGGGCGCGTCGGCGATCGCGGGCGGGCGCTTCGCCACGCCCCACCACATGGACCTCGCGCGTTCGATCTTCGAGGCGGTAGGAACGGTCGAGGAGGTTCCGGAATACCTGATGGACGCGGTGACAGGGTTGTCGGGGAGCGGACCCGCCTACGTCTACATGTTCGTGGAGGCGCTGACCGACGCGGGCGTCAAGCAGGGGATTCCCCGGCCGATCGCGTTCCGCCTCGCGGCCCAGACGATCTACGGCGCGGCCAAGCTGGTCCTGGAGTCGGGAAAGCATCCCGCGATCCTGCGCGACGAGGTGACGACACCGGGCGGGACGGCCATCGCGGCCGTCGCCGAGCTCGAGTCCCACGGCCTGCGCACGATGCTGATCAACGCGGTCGCCACCGCGACGGCCCGATCCAAGGAACTGAGCGAGCTGGAGAACTAGGCGCCGCCGCCCGTGCGGCTGGTTGAACGCGGACCGTCACGCGCGACTGTAACCCAACTGACTGCGGCCTCCAGGGCCGAAGGTCATCCTGCTCGAATGACTGCCCGAGGGCCCACCCGCTCGATCTGGATGGTAGGCGACCGCGAATCCGGCGGCCGGCCCGCCCTCTCCGCGAATCGGAAAGCCGATGTCTGCGTGATCGGGGCCGGGATCGCCGGGCTCACCACTGCGTACCTGCTCACGCGCGAGGGCCGCTCCGTCACCGTCCTCGACCTCGACCGGATCGGCGGCCAGGAGACCTCCCGCACGACCGCGCACCTGAGCGACGTCCTCGACGAGGGCCTCCCCGAGCTGATAGCGATGCACGGCGAGGAACGCGCCCGGCTCGCCGTCTCGAGCCATTCCGCCGCGATCGCCCGCATCGAGGAGATCGTCGAGGCCGAAGGGATCGCGTGCGGGTTCGAGCGGCTGGATGGCTACCTCTTCGCGTCCCCGGAAGCGGACGAGGACGCTCTGGAGGAGATCCTGGACGCCGCCCACCGGCTCGGGCTCTCCGGGGCCCGCCGGCTCTCCCGCACCAGAGGCAAGGGACTGCGCACCGGGCCCTGTCTGCGGTTCCCCCGTCAGGCACAGTTCCATCCTCTCCGGTACGTGGAGGGGCTCGCGGCGGCGATCGAGCGCGCGGGTGGGAAGCTCTTCGGCGGGACCCGCGTGGTCGACGTCGAGGGCCTCGAGGAGGGTGTCCGCGTGACCACGGCGGACGGGTGGCACGTGGACGCCTTCGCGGCGGTCTGCGCCACCAACTCCCCGATCACGACGCGGATCGCGCTCCACACGAAGCAGGCCGCCTACCGGTCGTATGCGCTGGGCGCGCGCGTCCGCCGCGGGTCGGTCCACGGGGCGCTCTACTGGGACACGAGCGACCCGTACCACTACGTGCGGCTCGCGCCGGACCCCGCCGAGGACGGCGCCGACATCGTGATCGTGGGCGGCGAGGACCACAAGACGGGCCAGGACGACGATCCGGCTCCACGCTTCGACCGGCTGGAGGCGTGGGCGCGCACGCGGATCCCCGAGCTCGGTGCGATCGCGTTCCGCTGGTCGGGCCAGGTCATGGAGCCGGTCGACGGCCTCGCGTTCCTCGGGCGCAGCCCGGGCGAGCGAAACGTCTACGTCATCACGGGGGATTCCGGCCACGGCATGACCCACGCGACGATCGGCGCCGGAATCGTCGCCGACGGGATCGCGGGGCGGCAGAACCCGTGGGCCGAGCTCTACGACCCCGAACGGGTCACGTCCCAGGCCACGCCGCAATTCCTACGCGAGAACCTGAACGTGGCCGGCCGCTACTCCGAATGGGTCACGCCGGGCGAAGCGGGCGATCCGTCGGAGATCCCGCCGGGTACGGGCGCCGTCGTGCGGAGGGGACTCTCCAAGATCGCGGTCTATCGGTCCGAGGACGGCAGCGCGCACGAGCGCTCCGCCGTCTGCCCTCACCTGGGCTGCATCGTGGCCTGGAATCCCGTCGAGGCGAGCTGGGACTGCCCGTGCCACGGCTCCCGGTTCACCCCGCGCGGCGATGTGATCCATGGACCCGCGGTGGGAACCCTCTCGACCGTGGAAGAACCGGCGCCCGCCGAGCGATAGGGCCGGATCCGGACCTCAGCGCGCGCCGGCCCCTGCCGTCGGCGCCCTTCCCCCTTCCCTGCGGCCGAGCACCGAATGGTGGCGGCCGTACAGGAAGAAGATCGTCAGGCCGATCGCTAGCCAGACCACGAGCCGGATCCAGGTGTCGCTCGGGAGCGCCAGCATGAGGGCTAGACAGCTGACGACGCTGACGATCGGCACCAGCGGCACCCACGGCGTGCGGAAGGGCCGCGGAACGTCGGGGCGTGTGCGTCGCAGGATCCATACCCCCAGCGACACGAGCAGGAACGCGAACAGGGTGCCGATCGACACCAGCTCCCCCACGATCCTGAGCGGCAGCACGGCCGCCGCCAACGCGACGAGACCGCCCGTCAGGAGCAGCGTCAGATGCGGGGTCCGCAGCCGCTCGTGGGTGCGGCCCATGAACGGGGGCAGCAGGCCGTCCCGGGACATGGAGAAGAAGATCCGCGACTGCCCGAGCAGGCTGACGAGGATCACCGACGACAGACCCATCAGGGCCCCCAGCTTGACCAGCGGCTGAAGCCACCCGATGCCGGTGGCCTCGATTCCGACCGCGATCGGGTCCGCGACGTTCAGCTGCCGGTAGTCGACCAGCCCGACCAGGACGTAGGACACCAGGATGTAGAGCAGCGTGCAGATCGCCAGCGATCCCAGCATGCCGATCGGCATGTCGCGCTGCGGATTTCGCGCTTCCTGGGCAGCGGTCGAGACGGCGTCGAAGCCGATGTACGCGAAGAAGACGATACCTGCCGCCCGCAGGACGCCGCTCCAGCCGAAGACCCCGAACTCGCCGGAGTTGGGCGGCACCAACGGGGTCAGGTTGTCACCGTCGATGAACGACCAGCCCGCGACCACGAACACCGCGATGACCGCCACCTTGATCGCCACGATGATCGCGTTTGCGCGGGCGGATTCCCTGATCCCGACGATGAGGATCGCCGTGATGGCCAGCGAGACGATCACGGCCGGCAGGTTGAAGAGCGCCGTCACCGTCGATCCGTTGGAGAGCGCGATCTCGGTGCCCGGCGTGGCCGTCAGCCTGGCAGGAAGGTGCAGGCCGAAGTCGGCGAGAAAGCTCGTCGCGTAGCTGGACCACGCGATGGCGACCGTCACCGCCGAGACCGCGTACTCGAGCACCAGGTCCCAGCCGATGATCCAGGCGATCAGCTCTCCCATCGTGGCGTACGAATACGTATACGCGCTGCCCGCGATGGGGATCATGGAGGCCATCTCCGAGTAGCAGAGACCGGCCATCGCGCAGGCGAAGCCCGCGAGCAGGAAGGAGATGACGATGGCGGGGCCGGCGTTCGTGGCCGCCGCCAGCCCGGTCAGGGAGAAGATCCCGGCCCCGATCACCCCCCCGACGCCGAGGAGGACGAGGTGCCAGGGGCCCAGCACCCGCAGCAGGGCCCCTTCGGATTCGGAACGCTGGAGATCCTCGAGCGACTTGCGGCGAAAGAGGGACATCGGGTCTCCGTGCGAAGGAGAGAGGAGTCCCCCCGCGTGCGGGGTTCTAGGACGGAACCGAAGGTGCCGGTTGCGCGCCGCCGACCGGTGGAAGCATCGCTCCGAGAACCTCCACGCCCGCCCCGCGCGCCGCATCCATCACCACGATGACGTCCTGATACAGGACCTCTCCGCTGGCCTTGACGAACAGCACCTTGTCCGGCCGAGCGGAGTAGATCTCATTGAGGCGGTCCTGAAGTGCGTCCTTGCTGACCGGCCGTGTGTTGATGTTCATGTTCCCGCGAGCGTCGATCTCGAGCACGATCGGCGTCGCCGGGGTGGTCGACTCCTCCTCCTGCTCGATCGGCAGCTGCACGTCGATGCTGCGCTGGAGCAGCGGCTGCGCGATCATGAAGATGACGAGCAGCACGAGCAGTACGTCGATCATCGGCGTCATGTTGATGTCCGACATCGAGCCCTTGGCCTTGCCACCCACTGCCATTGCCATGGGAGCCTCCTAATCCTCGGTGTCTTCTTCGTCGGTCGGAGTCTGCTCGGTCACGGCCGCCACGACCCGCGCGCCGGATTCCTTGGCGAGTCGCATCACGTCGATCATCTCCTGATACTTGAGCCCTGCGTGCGCCTTGACGAAGAGCACGCGGTCCTGAGGATGCGACTGGAAGGCGGCCGACAAACGACCGCGAAATTCCGACGCGCACCGCGCTCGTCCGCTTTCCGTCTGACGATCGGCCGCCGTGCAATTCGGCACCGGCCGCGTGTCCAGATAGTAGGCGCCGAAGGCATCGATTCCGAGGGTCGTGCGCCCTTCTTCCTCCGGCCGCTCCCGCAGATTCATGCCCACGGGAAGCTGCGCCTGGAAGCCCGCCACCAACGCGGGCGTCACCACCATGAAGATGATCAGCAGCACGAGCATGACGTCTACCATTGGCGTCACGTTGATGTCGCCCATCACGTTCGAGCGATCGAATGCCTCGGCGATGACCGCGCCTTCGTGCTCGCTCAGCTCCTGGATGTCCTCCCGGGTGAGGCCGCCGTTGCCTCTGTCGATCACGTTCCCGCCGCGATCGAGGGCGTGCGGTTCACCACCGGATCCGCTTGACCCTGCACGTGCGCCTCATGCTTCAGCATGAAGTCGGTGAACTCCTTCGCAGCGTACTGGATCTCCATGCCGACGTACTCGATCTTGTTGACGAAGTAGTTGTAGAGCCACACCGCCGGGATCGCCACCATGAGGCCGAAGGCCGTCGTGATGAGCGCTTCCGCGATACCGGCCGAGATGGCCGACAGACCGCCGCTTCCCGCCGCGGCCATGCCCGTGAAGGCGTTGACGACGCCCATCGTCGTTCCCAGCAGACCTACGAACGGCGCCGTGGCTCCGACCGTCGCCAGAACCCCCAACCCGCGACGGAGATTCGCCAGCTGCTCCAGCGAGTTGAGCTCGATGGTGCGCTGAATCGACGCGATCTCCACCGCGCTGAGGTGCCGGTCCTTCCCGAAGACCAACAGGTTCTCCATCACGCCGCGGAATGCCGCCGCGAGATGGCTGGCCTTGTGCTTCTCCACCAGCGCCGCCGCCGCGTCGAAGTTCTCGTCGGCCAGCGCCTGGGAGAACGGCTGGGAGAACCTGACGGTCGCGCGCTTCCCTCGCCGCAGCTCGACCGCTTTCCGGATCGCGATGGCGGCCGCGAAGATGGACATGCCGAAGAGGAGGAAGACGATCCCCTTGGCGAACCACCCCATTGTGGCCCAAAGCTCGAGTAACGACAGCTGCATGGTTTCTCCTCCCTACTGGCTACTGGGTCTGAATGCTGACCGGCTGAGCGATCCAGACGATGACCGCCTGATCGCGGTTGTAGGCGGTTGTCCACGTGGTCGTGCGAGCCCACTCCTGGGCCGCGCGATCGCAGGCTTCGTTTCCACTCGACTTGAGCAGGTCGGTGTTCGTCACGTTTCCGGCGGTGTCGATGCGGATGCCGACCGTGAGCTCACACTGCACGCCGCTGCGCTTGAGCATCGGCGGCACGTGGCGCAGGATGTCGTCGGCCGTGCAACCCGAGCGGCACTTGGGCTTCACCGTGTACGGCGTGAATGAGAACGTCGTCTCCTCGACCGGGGCCGCGGGCATCGGCACACCCTCGGCGATTCCGCCTTCGACGCCCTCGCCGCTGAAGTCGGCCTCTTCGACCTTTTCACCCGGCGGGGGGATGTCGGGCGGAACGATGACCGGCGTGGCCAGGGTCTGGAAGCCTTTGGCCTCGACCTCGGGGGGCGGGGGCGCTTCGGGCTCCGGCGGAGGCGGCGGCGGAGGCGGGACCTCTTCCGTCACCTCGATGATCGTCACCTCTTCCGCTTCCTCAGCGACCTCCTCGCCGACGGCCAGCGTAGCCCATATCAGGCCGGCCGCCAACGCGCCGTGGAGCGCGATCGAGGCCACCATGGTGCCCGCCTCCCGCTTGCCGCGCCGGGGCGGCTTGCTGGCGAGCAGCCGGAACATCGATTCCGTCTCGCCCTTGGGATGTGGTTGCTGGTCCATTCCAGTCTCCTTGGCCTGCTGGTTCAAACGCTGGCGTTCGCCGTCTTACAAAACCGCGACGGGAGTCATACGACCGTTATACCCGCGAACGTCGCGATCGGTTGCGTGTCAACGATTGGCTGGCGGCGGACAGGCGGTCGTGGAGGACGAGAGGAAGCCGGTGGTGGCGCGGGTTATCTCCGGGATGAACGCCGTTCCCGCGAGATCGACCGTCCGGATCCGGACGCGGGCCTGAGTGGCCCGCCGCGATCCGGGTGGCGCAGCGGCGTCGGGGTGCGAATCGCGACGCTCCTGTTCCTCGGCGCCGAGGCGCTTCCAATCGGACACTCTCGTCGACGGCAAGGCGACGACTGGAGTCGCCGTTGACGTCGTCGCGCGCTCCACCACGCGCTCGCGGTCCGACGATTCGTCGGCGGGCGGGGGGGAGGCGCCCGACGTTCCGGTCAGGGTGACCAGAAGTACGGGCAGTGCGATCCACGTAAACCGCATGACCACCGATCATAGACCACGGGTGGGCGGGCGTCAACGGTGGGCGGCGAAAAGCCCCCTCACCGGGGCGAACGGGTCCCAACGGATCCTCTCCCGCGCGACCCGGCCGCCGCATAGGTTTCGACCTCGGCCTCCGTTGAAACCCGATGCCACCTCGCTGCTGGTCGACTGGCGCCGCGGAAGCCGCGACGCCCTCGATTCGCTGTTCCCTCTCGTCTACGAGGAGCTGCGGCGCGTGGCGCACCGTGCCCTGCGGGGGCAACCATCCGGTCTCACCCTGTCCACGACGGCCCTGGTTCACGAAAGCTATCTGAAGCTGATCGTCAACGAGCGGGTCAGCTGGCAGGATCGCGCGCACTTCCTCGCGCTTGCATCCCGGGCGATGCGGTTCGTGCTCGTATCCTATGCCCGAGCCCATGGCGCGAAGAAGCGCGGCGGGGGCCGGACCCCGCTCGAGCTGGACGAGGACCTGTCCGTATCGGACGAGCGCGCGGACGAGATGCTCGCACTCGACACGGCGCTGGAGAAGTTGTCGGCCCTCAATGAGCGACTCGGCCGCATCGTGGAGCTCCGATTCTTCGGGGGCCTGACCGTCGAAGAGATCTCCGAGGCCCTGGAGATATCGCCCAGCACGGTGAAACTCGACTGGCAGAAGGCCCGCGCCTGGCTCTACCGTGAGATCACAGAGACCTGATCTCTGGCGGAAGATCGAAGCCGCGTTCGAAGAGGCGCTCGAGGCGCCGCTATCGGAACGCGCGGCCGTTCTTCAGCGCACGTGCGGCAACGACGACTTCGTGCGCAAGGAAGTCGAGTCCTTGCTCGCCGCACACGAGGCAGCCGGTGGATTCCTGAACACAACCGCGGAATCCTTCGCCCTACCCTACCTCGCAACCGCCGCCATACCAGGGTCGACTGATTCTCCAGGGTCGATGATCGGCCGATATCTGCTGGTCGAGGAGATCGGCCACGGAGGCATGGGAACGGTCTGGCTGGCCGAGCGAGCGGACGGCCAATTCGAGCAGCGCGTCGCGCTCAAGCTCGTCAGACGCGGCATGGACACCGAGGAGATCATCGCTCGCTTCCTGCGCGAGCGGCAGATCCTCGCGCGACTGGAACACCCGAACATCGCCAGGCTGCTCGACGGGGGCGTAAGCGATGACGGACGACCGTACTTCGTGATGGAGCACGTCTCGGGGATCCCCATCTCCGAGCACGCCGACAAGCACTGCCTGCCCATCGAGGATCGCCTGAGGTTGTTCACGATCGCCTGCCGTGCGGTCGGATATGCGCACCGGAACCTGATCGTCCATCGCGATATCAAGCCTTCCAACGTGCTGGTCGACGAAAACGGCGAGGTAAAGCTGCTCGACTTCGGGATCGCGAGGCTCCTCGCGGACGACGGAGTCGATCGGACGAGGACCATCGGTGCGGGCCCGGGCTTCGTCACGCCGGACTATGCGAGCCCGGAGCAGCTGGCGGGGGAGCGGGTGACGACGGCGAGCGACGTCTACCAGCTCGGGGCGCTCCTGTACGAGCTCCTGTGCGGCCGGCGCCCGGCGAAGTCGGGGCCGCATCAACGAATCGAGACTCGCCGCCCCTCGACCGCGACTCGGAAGGCCGACGCCCGCTCGCAGTTCGGCGAGTCGAACGGGAACGCGCCGGAGATCGCTCACCGAAGGGCGACGACTCCGGAGCGGTTGCGGCGGCGGCTCCGGGGCGATCTGGACGCGATCGCGCTGCGGGCGCTGCGGGCGGAGCCCGAGCGCCGCTATCCATCCGCCGAGGCGCTCGCCGAGGACGTCGAGCGCCACCTCGCGAGCCTTCCCATACGCTTCGGGGGAGACCGCATCTCGTACCGCGCCGGGAAGTTCATCCGCCGGCATCGCCTCGCCGTCGCCGCCGGCCTCGCAGCGCTGGTATTGACGCTGGGACTGCTCGCGGTCGACATGGCGCGCGTTCGGGCCGAGCGCGACCGCGCACGCTACGAGGCCGACAAGGCGATCGAGACGGCCCAGCTCATGGAACGGTTCCTCCAGGGCTGGAGTCCCGACGCCTCCGACCGCGGCGAGGTGAGCACGGAGAGCATGCTGCGGCAGGCGGCCTTGCGAGCCGAGCGCGAGCTCCGGACGCGTCCGGAGATGCTGGCCGCGACGCTCAGCATCCTGGGCGACTTCCACACCACGCTCGGCGACTGGGCGACCGCCGATTCCCTGCTCACCCGGGCGCTCCGCATACAGGCCCGGATCTTCGAGGAGCCGAACTCCGATCTGGCCGCCACGCTCTACCGCCGCGGCCGACTGCTGCGCTACCTCGGAGAGTACGATCGGGCGGAGGACGCGGTGCGACGATCGCTGGCCCTGGCCCGGACGATCCACGGCCCCACGCATCTCGAGACGCTGCGCGTCCAGAAGGAGCTCGCGATCGTTCTGCGACAGGAGGGACGGTACGTGGAATCGGAGCGGTTGCTGCGGCAGCTCCTCGGATCGATGAGCGAGGCCGACCGCTCGACGACCCCGCTCGCTCTCGAGGCCTCCTCCGAGCTCGGATACGCGCTGTTCAATCAGGCTCGATTCGACGAAGCGATCGAAGTCCTCGGACCGACACTCGAGCGTCAGCGGCAGATCTTCGGAGACATCCATGCCTCCACTTTGTTCACGATCCGATCCCTCGGGTCGTCGTACCGCGACCGCGGCGATCTCGACCAGGCCGAGTCGCTCTACCGCGATGCCCTGCGGGTGTCGCGTGCCCTGTACGGCGAGGAGCACATCGAGACCGAGGCCGCGAATCACGTCCTGGCCCTCGTGCTCGAGCGAAAGGAAGAGTTCGAGGAGGCGGAAACCTACGCCCGCCGGAATTTCGAGCTCGCCCGGCGGATCTACGGACGCGGCCATTTCCTGGAATGGGGCCGGGTGGGCCAGATCGGCGGAATCCGCCTGGAGCGCGGCGACGAGATCGAAGCGGAGCGGCTCCTTCGCCAGGCCCTTGCGGACTCCCGGCGGTTCGTCTCCAGCCCGAATCCGGACCTGGGAGACGTCGTGAACCGGCTGGCCTACATCGTCGTGAAGCGGGAAGCCGCGGACGCGGAACCCATCTACCGGGAGGCGGTCGCCGTGGACGCAGCGCGAGCGCCGGGCTCGGCGATCTTCGTGACCGACGGGATCGATTACCTCGCCTGGGCCGAGCACCGCCGGGGCGATCTCGAAGCCGCCGAGGAGGACTATCGCAGGGCGCTCGGACTCTACCGGAGATACCTGCCGAATGGACACTCGCACCGGGCCGCGACCGCGGAAGGTCTCGGGGCGGTGCTGCTCGACGCGGGGCGGCTGCCCGAAGCGGCCCGCTACCTGCGCGAGGGGCTGGCGCAATGGGAAGCGCACGTCCCCCTCGAGCCGGACCGGATTCGCGAGGTTCGGGACCTTCTCATTCGAGCCACCTCGATCGCGGGGACGCAGGAAGACCGTCCATCGCGGCCCTGACCTCTGCGGCCTGGCCTCTTCGAGGCCTGCGCTCCGAGCAGTGAGGGCTCGCCGCGTCAGTCCACGAATCCGTCTCTACATCTGAGTCCGCTGCCGTTCCAATCGACACGGAAGCGCTCGCTCTCTGCCCCGGAGGCCTTGCAGCTTTTCGTGGCCAGGATTTCGCCATTGCGTCCAGCTCGAAACTCATACCGCTGTTGCCGCACGAGGTGCATGACCACGGTTCTTTGCCCTGCCATCCCCTGCGAGCTGGTGCACACCTGGCAGCAAGGAAAGGTTTCCCCGGGAGCGAAGACATGGACGCAGCTGGATTCCAGCCCATCGTCGTTGAAAAGGTCGACCGTTTTGTCGAATTCGTCGGCGCTCGGATCAAGAATGCTCTCGCTTCCCCCTCCGCATACGCTGGCCGTAAGAAAGGGAGCGAGAAGGATCACAAGAAGCCAGCGGTAGCGAACGTTCCTCATAGCCCATGCCTCCCTGGTTGCAAAGTCCTTCGGATTGCCCAACCCGTCGTCCTCCCAACGTCGCCTGACGCGCTAGCGACCGGCCCTGGCCTCCAGGGCTTCGATCTCGGGCTGGATGAGCTCCTGGAACACCTCGCGGGACTCATGCAACAAGCGCTGGACCAGCTCCACGCGCTCCTCAGGGCGAATCGCACCCGCCTCGACCTGCAGCGTCACATACGCCTCTAGTTGTTCGACTGTGATCACGAAGGCTCCGCTCCCCGTTCGGACGAGGACCCAGTCGCCGTCGATCAGGACCGCGCGCTCGATCTCCCGCAATCTAGCGAGCCTGCCGGCTACGCCGGGAGGTGCCGGTGACCCCCCGGCCATCGCTCCCTGCGCGGCGTCGATCACGTCGACCAGCCGGGGGTCGACCTGGCCCTGGAGCGCGAGCACGCGCGATCGCTCGGGGGGTTCGCCCGCGTGGACCGTGATTTGCTCCCCCGCCATGACCTCGATCCCGGCGCCGCCCTCCGGCCGTGCGACCGACACCGATCCGTCGAGGACCGCCACGGTCGTCGCGCCGTCTTCCTCCACATCCACGAAGTACCGCGTCCTGAGGTCCGCGATCGCGACCGTGGGCGTGACGACCTCGATCCGGTAGTCGGGACTCGCGCCGGCAGAGACCTTGCGGTCGATCACGATGTTGCCGGGCTTGTCGACCACGAGGCCGATCCGCACCCGGCCCGAGCCCTCGCGGCAGTAGCGCGCGACCTCGAGGCGCGTGCCGGCACCGACCACGACCGTCACTCCCGTGCCTCCCCCTACGTCGAAGCCGAGCGCCGCCGTCGAGGACGTGGTCTCGATCATCGTGCCGGGCAGGAGCTTTCCCCCCTCGACCAGGTCCGCGTAGCGCATCTCGCCGGAGCCGCCTGGACGCCAGAACCGGCTGCGGCCGGTGGTCTTCAGAATCCGGGCCTGGCCGGTTTCGCAGGCCGCGCTCCGGTCGCCGGCCACGAGAACGGCGGTGGCGCGGCCGCTTCTGAGGTAACCGACCCGTTGGGCGACGGCGACCAGCGCGTGCTCCGCGCCCGGCCGCTCGCCGGGATTTCTCGACGCCGCAGAGAAGCGGTGGAAGAAGCGGCCGTCGGCACCCGACTCCACGACCGCCAGCGGCTGCCCGTCGTAGGTCAGATCCACCGCCGCCTCTACCGGATTTCCACCAGCCGTCACTCGACCGGTGACGGCGACCTCGTCGTCGTCGGGAAAGTAGATCGCCCGATCCGTCAGGATCGTCGCGCTCAGCGCGCCCTTCCGAACGAGCACGAATCGCACGTTGCTCTGACTCTCCCTGTACCTGTCACGATCGGCGGGCGTCGCCGTGACGCTGAGCCCTTCCCAGCGCTCGTTCTCGGAATCCGCGAATCGGGCGTCGAATGCGTCGCTCGACAGCTCGAAGCGAGTGGAGAAAAACCCGTTGGAGTCGGTCCGGGCCGGGACCTGCCTCCCGACCGCATTGATCGTGAGATCGGCCTCGACCGGGTCCAGGAAGAGTCCCGAGGCGATGGACAGGACACGGCCTTTCACGGTGACCGTCGCGCCCACGGGCTGGGGGCTTTCGATCGGCTCGAGCGCGACCACGATGTCCTGAAGCCCCCGCACGACCGTTGCCGAGCCGAGCAACGAGCCCGTGGCCTCGCCGCGCCGGGCGAAGACCTCGATTCTGTGACTGCTCCGTCCTCGAGGCGCGTCCTCCGGTGGCAGAAAATCGAAACTGGCGACGCCGTTTCCGTCGGTCGTCGCCGTTCCGATGAGGCGACCGCCCAGCTTGAGCTCGACCTCGGCGGGAAGGACGAGCCCCCGCTCCACGATCCTGCCGTCGCCCCGGCGCCGGGCTCCGCGGATCGAGACCCACCACTCTTCCGGCTCGCCATACGGAAGGTCGAAGGTCGACTGAACGACGCCGCTCGGATCGCTCAACGCTCGCAGATCGTCGATCGATCCGGGCGGCTGGGCAGAGAGCCGGAGGAGGATCTCGACATCGGCCAGCCCCGGCCCGTCGGCCGTCCACGCGCCGGCGCACGTCCCGGCGGGGCCCTGAAACGTGAGCGTGCCGCTGCCGGCGAGCGGATCCCCGGCGGAGGGACCCCAGGAGATCACCTTCGCGTCCCACGTGAGGGTTCCGGCCGCGCAGCCCGCGCCCTGACAGCCCGGCTCGAGGACGCGCATGGTGCCGGAGGCGCGCCCGTCCGCGCCGGGCGCGCCCTCCATGAACACGGCCAGCGACGGATCGCGACGACGCAGCTCGACGAGATGGATGCGGAACTTGCCCGCGGCCGGAGCGCCGAGGTTGAAGATCGTGCCCACCGCGCCGCAGAGATTCCACGTCCCTTGCGGCGGCCTTTGCTGGGCGTGCCCGGTCGCCGCCACCCCAGTGGCGAGAGCGAAGAGGATCCACGCGGCCGTTACCTTCCTCAACGGATCCCGCCGGACTCCTCGCTCACGGGCTTTCCGGAGCCGCCCAGCTGCCGACGCAGGAACCGCCGGGATCGTCGGTCAGCTCGAGCGTACCCTGACCGTGGATCACGCCATCGACGCTGCTGGAACGCGACGACCGCTGAATCAGCTCGACACGGGCGCTCCATTTCAGCGTGCTCCTGTCGCAGTCATGGGCGCAGACCCAGTTGCCGTAGCTGTTGAGGTGGACCCCCTGGACGGCGCCGGAAGCACCGTAGTCCATCCGAATCCTCCCCACCGGCGCGGCCCAGACCCACGGCGTGGAACTCGAAGGCGTCTGGATCATGAGGGCAAATCCGAATCGTCCGTCGCTGTCGACCCTGAGGGACTCGACCGTTCCCCGAATGGTCGACGGGTAGTCTCCCGTGCAGTGGAGGACCCAGCTGCCGTTGGGTCCCCGCCCGGCCGGCCAGCGGCCGGCCTCCATCTCCGCCAGCTGCTGCTTGAGGAGAACCAGGCGTTCTCGCGTGGCGGCACGGAGCCGCTGGGCATGCGTCTCGATGGAGTCGGGATGCATCGACCCTTCCAGGAGCGCGAGCGTGAACAGCTCTCCCGCCTGCTCGGGGGAGATCGCCATCACCGAGCCGCGCGAAGGGATCAGAACCCACCTCTGGTTCTCCACCCGGTCGATCATGCTGCGCAGCGTGGCCATCTCCTCCCCGACCTCGGTCGCCGCTTCCGTGTCTGCCACGGAGGCCGTCTGCGCGCGGGCCGTCGGCGGCGCGAAAACGCAGGTCAGGAGCGCGAGGAGGAACCCTCCGACCGCTCGGCCATTCACCTTGCGGGCGCGCCTCTGCGGAAACGGCGGCCTTTCATCGCGTGCAGGTGATCGACGTGAAGCCGTCGCAGCCCGCCTCGCTGCATGTCTGCCCGGTTCCCAGTACGAAGGTCGGCGTTTGAGCGCCGATGTCATAGGCGGGCTCCCAAGCGGTCGCCTTCGTGTAGCCCGACTGCCTGCAGAACTCGGTCGCCGCCGGCTCGCCGCACTGTCCGCCCCATACGAGACAGATATCCACCCGCAGGCCGTTCCACATGGGGGCCGAAAAGACCTGAGCAGGGCCCTCCCCCCCTCCGGCCGGAGGAGCGGCGCCGGCGCGCTGGAGCGTCATGGGATAGGCCCCCGGGGCACCTGTGTGGAGGATGTCCTGGCCGCTCGCGCTCGTGCACGATGCATCGAGGCCCAGCATGGCCGTGCCCGTGAAGTCCCCGGTCCGCCAATCGAACTGGAGCGTGTAGCCGGAGACAATGGCGGTCCCCTGGGCGTTGCCGAGACCGGTTTCCTGGACCGCGTACAGGTCCCTCCCCGTGGCAGTGAACGTCCAGTCGCTGGCACCGAAGCCCTGGATGTTTCCGTGCCACAAGCCGGAGACGTCGCAGGCCCCGGGTGCGCCGCCGGCAGCCTGTCCCTCCGGGCTCACGGGCGGAGCGGCTCCCGGCGGGACGAACGAGTCGGGGATCCGGACCACCTGGGCGGCCTTCTGGCCGTCGGCGAAGGCCAACTCGACGAGGAACGACTGGCCAGGGTTGAACCAGCCGGAGTTGCCGGCGAAGAGGTCGAGCCAGGTCGTACCGGCCTGAAGCACACCGATGCCCTCGACCTGGCCGTTGTGGAGGAGACTGCCTCCTGCCCCCACGCCCAGCACCCACCAGCTTGTCCCGCTCGCCGTCGTCCAGACCTGTCCACCTTCCGGGTTCCCTTGTGCGTTGCTGCTGTAGAGGGTCACGGAGCGCAGCTCGACCGAGCCTTCGATTGTGACGTCCACACGGAAGCGACCGTCGGCTGCGCCGTCCGGGACCGTCGCGGTGCCGACAGAGACGACGTCGGCGTCCATGCCGATCCACGTCAAGCTGAGTCCCGTTACGCGGTACTGATTGGCCGGTGGTGCCGCGGGCTGCTGCGGCGCGGGGGGCGGCGGTGCGGCGCCCGCAATCTCGACGACGCGGGACACCTTCTGGCCGTCCGCGAAGCCGAGCTCGACGACGAAGTGCTGCCCGGGCCGGAACCAGCCGGAGTCGAAGACGTAGAGGTCGAGTCGGGTGGCTCCGGCCGGGAAGCGGCCGATCTCGCTGACGTAGCCGGTATTCAGGAAATGGCCCCACCCCGCCACGGCGAGCACCGCGTAGCTGGTGCTCTGCGTATGCCAGATCTGGCCACCGTATGGGTTCCCGCTGGCGTCCGAGCTGTACACCGTCGCATAGGAGACGAGCGGAGAGCCCTCGATCGTCATGTCGATCGCGAAATGCCCGTCCGGCGCACCGTCCGGTGAGACGGTGACAGTCGACACCACGTCGGCGTCCACGCCGATCCACGCCGCGCTCAGCCCGGTCACGCGGTACGGCTCAGCCGGTGGCTCGACCGATGGCTCGACCGGTGGCTCGACCGGCGGCTGGTTCGAGACGACGGTGAACGTGGACTGCGTCCGGACCACGTAACCGCCGTCCGGCCAGTTGAACCGACCGCGGACCTCGTAGGTCCCGGGCGCCAGTCCGCTGAACTGGAGCGACCCCGCGGTCTGTCCGCCCAGGTAGAACCACTGTCCGTAGCTCTCGTCCGAAGCCCCCGCCGGCGAGATCTCGATCCAGTCCTGGGCGTAGCCGGGGAATCCGCGGAAGTCGACGACGATGGTTTCCCCTTCCAGGTAGCTGTCCCGCTGCGGACGCGCGGCAGCATCGGCTCCCATCGGCGGCTCTTCCGCGGCCGGAGCCTCTGGCGGCTCGGGGGCCTGCGCCGGCGGCGCGGGTTCCTCCGCGGGCGGCGCTTCCGCAGGCGCAGGCTCCGCCTGCGGTTGGACGTCCGGCTGGAACGATTCGGGGATGCGGACGACCTGGCGGATCGGCGTGCCGCCGCCCATGTCCACCTCCACGACGAAGTGCTGCCCTGGCTGGAACCACCCCGAATCGGCGGCGTAGAGGTCGAAGCTGCTGAACCCCTGGTGCGTCCCGAGCGAGGGAACGGGACCGTCGTTCAGACGGACACCCTGGCGGCTCACGCCCAGGAGCCAGTAGCTGGAGTTGGCGCTATGCCACACCTGCCCGCCGCTCGCGTTCCCCGCGGCGTCGGAGCTCACGACCGCGATCGACCGGATCTCGTAGGGACCGATATCGCTGTCGACCGTGAACGTGAAGTGACCATCCGCCGCACCGTCCGGCGATCCGCTGCCGCCCACGCCCACGAAATCGGCGTCCATGCCGATCCATTCCGCCCCGTAGGAGACGTGGGCGTCGAAATCGCCCGGAGGGGAGGGAGGCGGGGCGCCACATGCGCCGGTGCGCGTGGCCGTGACTTGAACTGCGCCGCCCACGTTGGTCCCGCCGAGACTGTTCTGGTCGGGCGAGAGGGTCAACAGATCCTGTCCCACCGGCCAGCTGATCCGGTATTGCCGGCCAGCGGCATCGGCGAGCTCCCAGCGCCCCCGGTCGACGAGCATCAGGCTGGGCGCATTCACGCCGGTCGCCGCCAAGCCGCCCTCAGCGTCGAAGACGACGACCGACCGATCGAACCACCGCCACACGCCGCAGATCTCCGGCCCGCGCAGAGCGTTCGCCGCGGCGGCCGGCGGATCTCCAGGCCGCGGGAAGACGAACGAGCTCCCCCACGCCCCGTAGTTCCAGCTCGTGATCCCGTTCCGGTCCTCTCCCCGATAGCTGGCCTCGCCGCCCCGCATCTCGATCGTCACCGTCCCGCCGCCGGCGAGCGTGATCAACCCGGCATGGACCGCCGCCGTGCAGACCGACGAGTCGTCCGTGTACACGTCGGTTCCCCACACCGGACCCGCCGTCCCGTTCGGCGGACACGTATACGTGTAGCGCGTGCCGACCTCGCCGCGATGGCTCTCGCCTCGCGTGTTCCAGTCCACCGGCCCCGCGGTCGGCGTTCCCGCCACCGCAGGGGGAGCCGCCGCCGGAGCCCCGGCCGGTGGCGGTGACGGTGCCTCGGCCGATGGCGGTGACGGAGCGCCCGCCGCGGGAGGAGTGGCCGGCGCTTCCCCTCCGATCTGAACGAGCCGGGTCACGGCCTGACCGGACCCGAGGCCCAGCTCGACCAGGACCCGCTGCCCGGGACGGAACCAGCCCGAGTTCCCCGCATAGAGGTCGAACGTGACGTCCCCGGTGAACCCGCCGAGAAGGGGAACGTGGCGCGCATTGAGATTCATCCCGTCGACGAGGACGGCGAGGAGCCAGTAGCTGGAATTCTGGGAGTGCCACATCTGCCCTCCCGCGGGGGATCCGGCCTCGTCCGCGCTCTGGACCGCGATGTACGTCACGTCCTGCCAGAAGGAGAACGCGGCGTCGACCCGGAAGTGTCCGTCCGGCGAGCCGTCGGGACGCGTCTCCGCACCGTTGGTCACCAGGTCGGCATCCAACCCGATCCAGGAGGCCTGCAGGGACGTCAACCAGGAGGAGGAGCCGCCGAGCGGAGTGGGGGGGCCGCCCGCCGCGGGCGTCTCCGCCGCACCGGCGGTGGGGGGCTGCGCACCCTCCGCCGGGGCTTCTGCGGCCGCTCCTGCGGGCGCTCCCGCCTGCGACGGAGGTCGGGCCGGCGGATCTCCGGGCCGCGGGACCACGAACGAGCTCCCCCACGCCCCGTAGTTCCAGCTCGTGATCCCGTTCCGGTCCTCTCCCCGATAGCTCGCCTCGCCGCCCCGCATCTCGATCGTCACCGTCCCGCCGCCGGCGAGCGTGATCAGGCCCGCGTGGACCGC